>JBPEWV010000168.1:0-48801 GCA_052032335.1 Pleionea sp.
CTGAACAATATCGCAAGCGGTCGGAAAAGAGTGATAATTTTAGTAAAAATAAAGAAGTCGAAAAATTATGTTCGTTCTCGGTGCTCAATCAACGAGCACCGAAAATGACCATGGTTTTACCTTTCACACGTATGTGTTCTTGCTCTTCTAAAACTTTTAATACGCGTCCAACCATTTCGCGTGAACAACCGACAATACGCCCCAACTCTTGGCGGGTAATTTTAATCTGCATGCCTTCAGGATGAGTCATGGCATCGGGCTCTTTACTCAGGTCGAGTAAAGTCCGTGCGACACGGCCGGTAACATCCATAAAGGCCAAATCACCCACCTTGCGACTGGTATTGCGCAGGCGAATTGCCATTTGGGCTGATAACCGCATCAAGATTTCCGGGTTTTCTTCGGTCAGTTGCTGAAATTTGTTGTAGCTGATTTCGGCAATTTCACTTTCCACTTTGGCTTTGACCCAGGCACTACGAATGTCTTGACCATCAAACAAGCCCATTTCACCGAAAAAATCGCCAGCATTGAGGTACGCAAGTACTAACTCACGCCCATCGTTATCTTCGATAACAACACTGACAGATCCTTCGAGGATAAAGTACAATGACTCCGACTTGTCACCTTGATAAATAATGGTGCTCTTGGCGGGATAGCGCCTTCTATGGCAATGGGAAATAAACCATTCCATTGTTTCGTCTTTAGCTATAAACCTGGGTAATGACATAACAGTGGACTTCCTTTGTAGTCTACCTTAAAAAAATAATTATCGTTTACTTTAGCATAAAGTTAAAGTTAAGTTGTAGATTTAATTAAATCAAGAGCTTATCAAAGTTTTTTAAAAATTTACTTAAAGATGGAGAACACCTAGTGAGAGCAGAAGTTACCTGGCAGGAAAAATTGAATTTTATCGCAAAGTCGGATTCGGGCCATTCGATTCAGTTAAGCGGAGATGGTGATTATTTATCGCCAATGGAAGCGGTTTTACAGTCAGTCGGTGCATGTTCATCCATCGATGTCGTGATGATTTTACAAAAAGCACGACAGAGCATTACCGGGTGTAAGTGTTTACTTAACGCCGAGCGCGCAGAAAGTGACCCCAAAGTCTTTACGAAAATTCACGCAACTTATCAAGTTAGTGGCACAGACTTGTCTGAAAAGCACGTAAAACGTGCGTGTGAATTATCGCTTGAAAAATATTGCTCCGTCGCCTTGATGTTGCAAGGAAACGTTGAGATCACCCACAGCTATGAGTTAATCGAGGCTTAAATATCAAACCGATTTACGAGGAATGGAAGCCTAAAATCACCTTTGACATAAAATGTCTTGACTCGATGTATACATTTGAATACAATTGTCTTAAGCAAGCTTGCAATGAATACGGAATATAAAACATGACCGGCCGGACTGTTCCATTGAGTGTCCGCGTTTCACATGACGATGCAGATTTTTTAGTCGCATTGGAAATGGAAGGCGCAGATACTCCGAGTGAAAAGCTCAGAGCACTGATTACTGAAGCAAAACGACGACAGGATTCCATGAGTGGCTTTTCGGAAGCGCAAATGGAACTGCGGCGAATGATCCAGCCGTTGATTGAAAATGTGCAAGATTACGAAGCCACCAACGAAGTGTATTCGCAATTGTTGCATCTGGGGCTGGAGTGGATTCCGGAGGCGATGGCTGAGTTGGTCGCTCAACGTTTCCGGATGACCAAAGACGCGACCAGTGAAGAAATGGTGCAATTGGAGCGTCGGGTAACCGATCGGGTGTTTCGGTTGATTGAAGGGTTTTTACGGCTTGCGGTAACGCAAGATTGTGAAGGGTACGATCCTCAGGTTATTCAAAAGCGTTTACCGCGAATTCGTCAGTTAATTGAACTGATGCAATTGATGGAGAAAGACGCCTCATCCTGAGAATCGCAGCCTTGGGGCGTGATGATTAAAAGGAAGGAGGCATCTGATGGGAATATTATTACTGTTGATTGTGGGCTTGATCTGTTTTCCGACGCATTTACTTGAAATTGCGTCTGTAGCCACACTTGCGGCGCTTAGCTATTTAGCATTAAATCGATTGTTCGCTGGCAATATTGGGACGCTAATCGATTCAAACAGAAAAACTAAAGCGTGTTCTAATAATCGTTCCATTACTCGAGGTGTCTTATGAACCGAATTTTTCTGGGGATAAAAAATACTGCTGTCTGTATCGACAAAAACACGGGTGAGATTGTTTGGCGAACCAAATTGAAAGGGTCCAGTGCGGTAACCAATATTTATCTCGATGAGATGGATGTGATCGTTTACTCAGGTGGGCATCTATTCTGCCTCGATATGGCGACGGGCAGCAAAAAGTGGAGCAACCCATTAAAAGGCCTGGGATATGGAAACTGTATTATTGCCGGTGAAAATAATGCCGCTGCTGTTGCCGCAGCTCAGTCGGCTCAAGCGGCCGCCGCAGCCGGGGCTTCCGCTGCAGCGACTGTTGCTGCAACGAGTTAGTTTCGGTTGGCGGTTTAAATATAATAAACCGTTTTGGTCATTACTTTCGACATAAGCTGCATGGCCTGTTTGACAGGGGCCGGTAACTCGGCTCCGCCTGCTTCTAGTGCCGCCGTTGCGTGCTCTTGTTCATCGTCCTTCATAACTTCCAGAATTTTGATGGAGCGGGTGTCTTGCTCAGGTAACTGTTGTAAGTGATCGTTAAGGTGAGCAACTACCTGACGTTCGGTTTCAACCACAAATCCGAGACTCCATTTATCACCCGCGAGGCCCGCCAGAGCGCCCAGTGTAAAGGAGCTGGCGTACCAAATCGGGTTTAAATAGCTTGTGTGGGTGTTGAGTTGTAATAAGCGCTCGTGACACCAGTCGAGATGGTCGTTTTCTTCTTTGGCCGCTTGCTGCATTTTGTCTCTGACTTCTGGAAGCTTTGCCGTCAGTGCCTGGCCTTGGTAGAGTGCTTGCGCGCAAACCTCTCCGCAATGATTGATGCGCATCAACCCGGCGACTTTTTTGCGTTCGGAGGTGCTGAGCTCTGCTTCGGGCTCACCATTGGCCGGTGATAGGCGATTGGTGGTTTGGTAACCCCCTGACAGTGTTCGAAGAACATTATCGGCGGTTCCAATCAGTGAGTCTATAAAACTATAATGTCGCATATGCTGAAGTTTATTCTTAATTCAGTACCAGTTAAACATTATAAGGCGATTCGAATTCGATTGCCTGTTGAATGCTAATTTTATGCAGTGACGAAGGATGACTATAATTCATGAATAAGCACGGCGATCGACATGATCTCGAACTACTGATCAAATCGCGAAATCCGATCATCAGTATTGAAACACATGAAGAGACAAGGGCCTTGCAGTTATTGTCCGAAATCGCGCGTGATTTTAATCGTCCGCTCTTTTCATGGGATGTCATTGATGGTCTGAAGCGGTACGAATTGAGTGATGATTTTGACGCTTTGGCCGATACACGCGAGCCGGAAGAAATGTTGAAGCACATTCTGTCGGCTCATCGCCCTTCAATTTATGTATTGTGTGATTTTCATCCCTATACCGACGATGCGCCTCAAATTGTCCGCTTGTTGAAAGAAATTGTTATCAAACATAGCGAACTGGGTCATACCATTGTGTTTGTGTCTCACGAGTTAAACATTCCAAAAGACATTCAACGGTTTGTGTCGCGATTTAATATGGCATTGCCCGATAAAACGCAACTTGATCGATTGATCCGCCGCGAAGCGCAAGTTTGGTCGCGGCGCAATGGTCAAAAGGTTCGCACCGATTCGAGAACTCTCAAACGTCTGATCAATAATTTACAAGGTCTTACCTTAACTGATGCAAGACGATTGATCCGAAATGTTATCAGTGATGATGGTGCGATTACCGAAGATGAACTGCCGGCGGTGAATAAAGCCAAGTTCGAGTTATTGAACATGGATGGCGTATTGAGTTTTGAATACGAAACCTCAAAATTCGCCGAGGTAGGTGGCCTGCTTAATTTGAAGCGTTGGCTTAAACAGCGTGAGGTGGTGTTTCATCGCCGTGAAGAAATCGAACTCGACCCACCTAAAGGTCTAATGTTGGTCGGTGTACAAGGTGGCGGGAAAAGCCTTGCGGCTAAGGCTGTCGCGGGTATGTGGGGCGTACCGCTATTGCGGCTCGACTTTGGTACTTTGTACAACAAGTATCACGGTGAAACAGAAAAGAACCTTCGAGAAGCGCTTAAAATGGCGGAGCTTATGGCGCCTTGCGTTTTGTGGTTCGATGAAATCGAAAAAGGTATATCCACCCAAGATAATGATGGAGGCACGTCGCAACGTGTCTTGGGAACTCTACTAACCTGGATGTCGGAAAATCAAAAACCGGTGTTCGTGGTATCCACAGCCAACAATATTTCGCGATTACCGCCAGAGCTGATTCGAAAAGGCCGGTTGGATGAAATATTCTTTGTCGACCTGCCCGATCACGAAGCGCGAAAAGAAATATTTGCAATCCATCTAACCAAGCGAAAAATGACCACGGAAAATTTTGACCTCGAACGGCTCTCCGACTCGAGCGAAGGCTTTACCGGATCAGAGATCGAACAGGCTATCGTTTCTGGCTTGTATCACAGTTACGGTCAGGGCTGTAATCTGACAACACAAATTATATTGGATGAAATTCGGAACACGCGTCCTTTGTCCGTTGTGATGGCAGAAAAACTTGATGAACTCAGAGACTGGGCCTCCGAGCGTACCATTTCGGCGAATTAAGGACTGGAAATGAAACTTTATTATTCTACTGCATCACCTTATGCTCGAACCGCTCAAGTGGTTCTTCGAGAAGTCGGTCTGGACGCAAAAAGTATTGAAGTCGAAACCCACCCTTTCAACAATCAGGTGGACTTTTTAGCGACCAATCCGTTAGGAAAAGTACCGTGTCTGCTACTTGATTCTAACGAGTCGTTGTACGACAGCGAGGTTATTTGCCAGTATTTGGATTTTGAGTTCAATAATGAAGAGTTATGGACGCCAATTAAATCGAATTGGTCATTTCGAAAACTTTATTCCCAGGTTTCCGGTTTGTTGGACCTTGCAGTCGCATTGCGACAAGAAAAAATGCGTGAAGACGAAGGTTTGCGTTCTAATTTTTGGTGGCAGCGTTTCGAATCAGGTTTGACCCGTGGATTAAATGATTTGAATGAAAGCTGCGGCGGATTCCCTGAATCAATGAGCCTGTTACATATCAATACGATTTGTCTGCTCGACTATTTAACATTTCGACATCCAGAACTTAAATTTGAGCGTGACAATCTGGATAAGTTAACTCAGACACACTCTTCGCGACCATCGTTTCAAGAAACGTTACCGAAGGGCTAACTTCGGTAACGCTTTTTCTTATTGCTTCAATAAGAAATATTCTCTTCAAGCTTGAGCATTAATTTTAGGGCTTCTTAATCCAATTTCCATCAACCTTTATAAAGTGTCCAGATTTGGTTTTCTCAATGGCTTTTTTTCCTGCAATCAGTTCGACTTTGCTCAATTCAATGTTCCGCGACGTTGCCACCTCTTGATATTTTGCTTTGCGTTTAGCATTGACGTCGGCAATTAATGCTTTAACGTCTGAAGGCGCACTGCTGACAACCAGTCCTAGATAACCGTTGGGCATTTCACCGATCAATCCGTCAGCTTTGGCTGAGTCGAGATCCGCTGCCCATAATGTTTGTATTGACGAAAAAGCAATCAAGATCGCAATCGATAATTTTCGTATTAACTTTAAAGTGTTCATGGAGTGCTCCTTAGAATAAGTCGTCATCGCTTAAAATGTCTTCAACGTCTTTTTCGACCTTGATTAAAATTTCATGCTTGATATTGATATTAAATTCCATTGGTTTTTCGCCACCTTCCAACCTTATTGTCGGATTGCAAGCGCTTAATAGTACCGCTATAGCGAATACCGTTGTTACTTTTAACATGTTGAGCCTCCAGTGAGGGATTTTGGCTTCAGATTACATTAAGAATCGTGAACACAACCTGAATGTAATGCTTCTGGGTTGATGTTTTTAATATTATCTTTACCTAACAATAGCAAATAATACAAGTTAACATTAGATATCGGATTGTAATTAATATTAAAGGCTTGGCTCTGCTGACCTCCCAAATCCGGGTTCTTTCCTTCGAGCCGAATCTTGAAGTCGAATTCGCAGGGGCTGCCGCTGAGTAGTTGAACATCCATCAACTGGTAATGAAAGTTCTGCAAAGTGATGTTGGCAATCTGTGACACATTGTCTTGAGTCAGCTCCAATTTCTTGCCTTCCGGTAAATATTCAACCCGACCGTTGGTAGAGATCAGTTGGCCATCTTCGAATATTAATACATTGTCTTTGAAGGCGAATGGAACTTTGCCCGATAGATTACCCTGCATGGACAATTGCGGGTTGTCCATTATTTTAGAGATACGATTGAGGTCAATCGCGTCAAGTAGGACCTGTCCATTTAAATTGTCGACGGAGAGAAACTCGTTCGGTGTTGATGCTGCTATCGAACCTCCGAGCAAGTTGGCTTGGTAATCGACCGTTGAAATTTGAAGTCGGGGTATTAAATCGAGATCGAATTTGACCTTATGCGATTGTTGGTCAATGTTCAGGTAATTTAGCTTGGTATTGGCGCTAGCAGAAAATTTATGCCAAGGGCTATCGGGTTGCCAAATTATCTGCATTGTTAAATCGACAAAGCGGTTCTTGCCGACTTGCAGTTGGTCAATTTTGGTATTTGTGACGCCGTTAATCTTAAGCGTGTTCAGTGGTTGAGCTGAAAAAAGATTTAAACGACTGTTGAGTTGTGCTTGAAAGGTAACCGGTTGTCCCTGATTGGCAACTAGATCTTTAAGCATTTTTCTTTTGGGGAATATCTGGCGCAACGAATCCTTGAGTTTTCTCATGGTCGACGTTAATTCTAATGTCGCATCTAACTCACCACTACTCATCAAGATACCATTGATAGAGCCTTCAATATCAAGATTGTGACTAGCTCCATCCACTTCAAGAGGATTTATTTTTATACTGAACTGCTGGTTCGAGTCAGAAAATCTGGTAATTGCTTCGAGTTGAGACAGCGAATTTATTGCCAGTGCTGGATGATTCCATTGAACCGCTTCGGCAAGCACAGTGACCGTTTCAGTTGGTGTATGGGTCAGTGTGAACTTCGGTTTCCATTTGGCCATGGCTTTGACCAATTTGACATCAACGTCCGTTTCTCCTTCGAATTTCAAACCCTCAAGTTGAATGCTTTTTGATTCCATGTTGACTATTGAAACGTCGGGGCCTAATTCAAGGTCAAACTCAAATTGACCGCTGGCTTTGCCAATCGACACATTGGCAAGCTTATCGCTCCAGACTTTATCTATGTTTAATGCCTCGACAGAGACAACATGATGCGACGGCTCATCCGTGAAAAAGATCTGCGAACGGCTCTGCAACGTTAATCTGGGCTCAATAGTCAATGACAAGTCAGTATTTATTTCTTCTGGTGTCCACATAAGTGAGTTCAAGGTCAACACAAATGGAAACTTTGAAAGTTTCACATGTGGTTTTAACAACTTTGTATCAATGTGACCTGTGAGCGTCGAGTCTTTAATACGCCACAACTTGTCTTTTGTGATGGACAGTTTGCCATTGATATTGCTAATCGTATTGCCAGCGTATTCGAGGTGTCCGTTATTTGCGGTCGTTGTTGCAACAAAATTCTTGATATTCGCTGAATTATTATGCCATTCGAGCAAAGTGCTGATTTTAGCATTGAGCAGTCCCGACAAGTTATTCAACGGTAAGTTGAAATATTGGTGAAAACGATCTACCAACGCCAAATCAAAGTTAACGATTTCACTGTTCAGTTGAAACCACTGCCAGTCGGTGGACTGCAAGGTGATGTTCCCAGCCATACTTTGTGATGAGTTTAGCTGTGCCCTTAGTTCCAACTGGTCGTTTTTGACTTGTGCTTGCCCTTGAAGTTCGATTGAGGGCAATTGATCAAAGTCGAGTTTTAAATTCGCTGAATGGATCGTCGTTTGAGGTAAATTAAATTCTGATAGAGGCGTTGTCTTATCAGATTTTTTTGGGGGCTCCTGTTGCGGTGTACTTGATAATGCCAGCTCGATTTTCTCAACATCGATGTGTGATATCGCCAATTCAAACCATGAGACTTTGATATTTAATTGGTTTAACGATAGATAGTCGTTTTCGGAATGAGTAAAGCCGAAGCGAATTGACTCGATGTAAATTCCGTCCAAGGTGGGTCTTTCTACCTGATATGCATCGAGAGACATGGTTGAGGGCAACTTGTGTTGAATTGCCAGCTGCGACAGGTATGGAAAAAAAGCGTATCCGGCACTCACAACAACGAGTACCAGTACTGCTGTCGATGTGATAAAGCGTTTGAATAATTTTTTCATATTAAAAAGGCCACTGATGTGGCCTTGCTTGTTTATTGTTCGCGAGCTATTGCTTTGTGGCCAATATCGGTACGATAATAAACATTATCCCAACCAATGGATTTGACTCGTTGGTAGGCTTTCTTTTGAGCCTCGGTTACGTTCTCGCCCAGCCCTACGACACAAAGCACGCGGCCTCCTGCAGTGACAACATTGTCGCCGTCAGTTTTGGTTCCGGCGTGAAACACTTTGGTATCTTGCTGCGTGTCGTTTAATCCGGAAATCGGATTGCCTTTTTCGTAAGCTGCCGGGTAACCACCAGCCGCCAGAACAACACCAACAGCCGCTCGTTCATCCCACTCACAAGTTGCGGTATCGAGTTTTTTCTCAATCGCGGCTAAGCATAAGTCGGCCAAATCGGACTTCATTCGACTCATGATGGGTTGAGTCTCTGGATCGCCAAAGCGACAATTGTATTCGAGAACCTTTGGAGTACCTTCATTATCGATCATCAAACCGGCATAAAGGAAACCGGTATAAGGATGTCCTTCTTCTGCCATTCCCTGTACGGTGGGTATAATAACTTCTTTCATGACTCGATCATGAATTTCCTGAGTCACTACCGGCGCGGGGGAATAGGCGCCCATGCCGCCGGTATTCGGTCCGATATCACCATTATCTCGTGCCTTGTGATCTTGTGACGTCGCCAGAGGCAAGATATTTTCGCCATCCACCATAACAATAAAGCTGGCTTCTTCGCCGCTGAGAAACTCTTCGATCACAACTCGAGAACCGGCCTCACCAAATTTATTGCCTTCAAGCATGTCATCGATGGCGGCGAAAGCCTGCGCTTCATTTTGTGCGATTATGACACCTTTACCCGCGGCAAGCCCGTCGGCTTTGATCACTATCGGGGTGCCTTGCTGTTTAACGTAAGTTTTGGCTTTTTCGATGTCGGTAAAGTTCGCGTAAGCCGCAGTGGGTATTTTATGTCTAGCCAGAAAGTCTTTGGTAAAGGCTTTTGAACCTTCTAGTTGAGCTGCACCTTTGGTTGGACCATAAATTTTCAGCCCTTCTTTCTCGAACGCATCGACCACACCCATAACCAGTGGAGCTTCGGGTCCGACAATGGTCAGATCGATGGACTTTTGCTTGGCGAAATCGATCAACGCCTGAATATCTTCGACGCCAATGTCGACGTTTTCCAGTTTCTCTTCAAGCGCGGTACCTGCGTTGCCAGGAGCAACGTACACTACCTCTACGTTTTCCGATTGTGCCGCTTTCCAGGCCAGAGCGTGCTCACGCCCGCCACTTCCGATAACCAGTATTTTCATGGGTTAAGATTCTCTTTTTAACTCAGGCAGTTGGATAAGACAATTTTAGCGTGAATAGAGTAACGGATAAAGGTAAGCGTTTAAGTTTCGAGTATTTTGCAGAAACAGCGTATTTTTTCTATTAATGTTCTTGGTACGGAAGAGGCCTGTTTACACAGGCCTCATTAAAGGTTGGTTAATATTTATAAGTGATACCCAGACTGAATCCATCATTGTCGAAGTCGTCCATTCGGACTTCAAAGTAGGCTCCAAGGTCATGAGTTAATTTATGGCGTAATCCAACCACAAATTCCGTCAAGGTAATGTTGTCGAGATTAATGTGGTTGAGCTCACCATAAAATTCGGACTCGTGCTTGAATTGATTGCGATATCCGATACCCAACTGAAAACCATCTTCTTCGATGGAAAAGGAGTCCCAGTTAACTAACGATGCCTGACCGTAAACCGAGGTATTTCCTTTTAGTGGCATGCGATAGCCAACACCGGCTAATAACTTATCGACTTCTGCGCCACGGTCGTCAACACTTTCAAAGGCACCGGCAAAGAAAATATTCTTGTCGTAGGCGTATTTGCCACGAATTAAAAGCCCATCAGCATCGTAGTAATCAGCATAACCCGCTTCAATATAATTGTAGGTAGGTTCGCTTGCTATTACAGAGGTGCAGGCAAAAATGGCCGCTAAGCTAGCTATCTTATTCATGTAATCGCTCCTGATATTTTATTGTTTATTTGAGTTGATTTGTTATTTGAGTAGGTAGTATATCGAGATAAAAATTCGTGTATAGGAACTGGCGCAAAAAAATAAATGACCGAGCTTGTACTATAAGCTCAGAACATTCTTATTTAGAATCTGTAGGTAATGCCCAGAGTAACTGGGCATTGAAAATACTCCATCCTTAGACAATAGTTGCTTATTAATTAAAAATTATAGGAAAGACCGATTCCAACACCGTCTGTTTCTGCATCGTCGACTCTTGCTTCGACATAAGCGCCAAATTGCTTTGTAAAGTTTTGTCGCAGTCCTAAAGTTAGTTCGGTTGTGACGAAACTATCGATATCGATATGAGTGAGTTCCCCGTATAGCTGAGTTTGATTAGAGATCTGGCTGCGAGCGCCTATACCTATCTCGTAACCATCATCATCATCAACATCCAGGACATTGGAATCATAACTGTAATTCGAGTAAGACAATTGAGTGTAAAGCGCCGTGTTGTCGTTTAAAGCAAATTTATAGCCCATTCCCAGTGAAATTTGATTCGCATCAAGGTCGTATCCATCTGCAGAAAGAGTTTCATAACCGGCCAGTATAAAAATATTATCTGTTAACTCTGCATTACCTCGAATGGCCAATCCATCGGCATCAACGATATCCGATTCGAAATCACTATAACCACCTTCAACAAAATTAAACGAAGGTTGATCAGCGACAGCCGATAGAGACGTTAAGGCTGCAAGTACACTGGTAGCAATTAATTTTTTCATAGATTTAAGTCCTTGTTTGGTTATTAAGTTAATCCGCAATAGTGTTATTGCTTGGTGTCTATATTAACGATCCAAACTGAACGAAATCTGAATGAAAAAAATGATGCAAAAAAAAGCGAGGTCATAGCCTCGCTTTTGATTTATGGTCGATACACTATTAGTGTCTGAAATGTCGCATGCCGGTAAACACCATCGCCATATTGTGCTCGTCTGCGGCGGCAATTACTTCTTCGTCACGCATTGAACCTCCGGGCTGAATAACGGCCGTAATGCCCGCATCTGCGGCTGAGTCTATACCATCGCGGAACGGGAAGAAGGCATCAGAAGCCATGACTGAGCCCTTAACGATAAGGTTTTCATCGGCGGCTTTTATGCCGGCAATTTTTGCTGAATAAACCCGGCTCATTTGTCCGGCGCCGACACCAATGGTTTGTTCGTTTTTACCGTAGACAATGGCATTCGACTTAACAAATTTGGCGACTTTCCAGGTGAACAGTAAATCTCGAATTTCCTGCTCTGATGGTGTGCGTTTTGATACGATCTTTAAATCGTTCATTCCGATGCTACCAAGATCGCGGTCCTGAACCAACAATCCGCCGTTCACGCGTTTAAAGTCGAATCCGCCGGTGGCTGTTTGCCATTCGCCGCACGCCAACAGTCGGACATTTTTCTTCTCTGAAATAATTGACCTTGCTTCGTCAGAGACTTTTGGTGCGATTATCACTTCGACAAATTGACGATCGATTATAGCGCTGGCGGTCGCCTTATCGAGCTCCCGGTTGAACGCTATGATGCCACCAAACGCTGAAGTGGGATCGGTTTGATAGGCTAGGTTGTAGGCTTCAAGAATGTCTTTACCTTTTGCAACTCCACAAGGGTTAGCATGTTTGACGATAACGCAAGCAGGCGACTGAAAACTCTTTACACATTCAAGCGCGGCATCGGTATCGGCAACGTTATTGAACGAAAGCTCTTTGCCTTGCAATTGTTTTGCGGTGGCAACACTGGCTTCTTTGGCATCTGCTTCGATATAGAACGCGGCTTTCTGATGCGGGTTCTCACCGTAGCGCATGTCTTGTGCTTTGTTAAACTGCATCGATAGCACTTCAGGAAAATCTTTTGGCTGTTGTTTATCCTGTAAACGGGCGCTTAAATAGTTGGCGATAGCGCCATCGTATTTTGCGGTGTGAGCAAACGTTTTAGTGGCCAATTCAAAGCGTAAGTTATAATCGGTTGCTTGATGATCCCGTAAAGCATTTATGACTTTTGAGTAATCCGCGTGGTCGACAACAACGGTGACGTCATTATGATTTTTCGCTGCTGCGCGTAACATGGTGGGGCCACCAATATCAATGTTTTCGATAGCGTTTGGTAACGTGCAGTCATCTTTTGCAATGGTTTGTTCGAAGGGATAAAGGTTTACACAGAGTAAGTCGATGCCTTCAATACCATGTTGTTGCATAACCTCATCATCGGTGCCACGACGACCGAGTAATGCACCGTGAATTTTCGGGTGCAGTGTTTTGATACGACCGTCCATCATTTCTGGAAAGCCGGTATATGACGAAACTTCTGTGACCGGAATATTATTGTCTGCAAGAAGTTTTGCAGTGCCACCGGTGGAAAGAATTTCAATATTTAAATCGGACAATTGTTTTGCAAAATCAATAACACCAGTTTTATCCGATACACTGATCAAAGCGCGTCGGATCGGTCGTAACTCTTGCATTGAGAGGCCTCTTTGTCGAACGAGTGAAGAAAGTTAGATGTTTCGTTACGTCAGAAATGAGAAAGCCGACCGAGGCTGGCGCCTGGTCGGCATGGGCAATTAATTCAAGCCGTAGATTTTAAGTTTCTTTCGAAGCGTTCCGCGATTCAAACCTAAGATGATTGCCGCTTTGGTTTGGTTGCCGCGAGTGTATTCCATTACACGCTCTAGTAATGGCGCTTCGATTTCCGCTAAAACCATGTCGTACAATTCAGAAGGCGTTTGACCGTCTAAAGAATCGAAATAGTTTTTAATCGCGGTGTTCACACTTTCACGTAAAGTGGGCTGTTCCGTTACCGGACTAGTACTTACGCTTTCTGTTGCTGGTACGGTTTCCATTGTTTCTAGAATGCTCATGCTACTCTTGCCTGTTTCAATTTTTGTTGTTGAAAGAACTGCTTCGCAGCCGATAACTGTTCGCTGGCTTGTTCAATTCGAACAAACGCATTGCGAAACTCTCGGCTATCGGACTGCTCCTTCAAATACCAGGAAACATGCTTTCGGGCGATGCGTGTTCCCTGACCTTCCCCATAAAACGAATGCAGATGACTGATATGCCGAAGCATGATGTCTTCTACCTCGTCTATATTTGGTTCCGCTAACCGGTGTCCCGTTTCCAGAAAATGCTGTATTTCCCGGAAAATCCAGGGACGCCCCTGAGCTGCTCGACCAATCATGATGGCGTCAGCCCCCGTCAGTTTTAGAACTTCCCGGGCTTTTTCGGGAGAAGTGATATCGCCATTGGCAATGACCGGAATGGATACGTTTTGCTTGATGTGGCGAATCGTATCGTATTCGGCTTCTCCTTTATACCCACAACTTCGGGTGCGACCATGAACGGCCAAAGCTTGAATGCCTGCTTGCTCTGCAATACGGGCAATATCGAGCCCGTTTTTGTTATCGCTGTCCCATCCGGTTCGAATTTTCAGGGTTACTGGAACCGAAACCGCCTGTGTGACAGCTGATAGAATATTTTCCACCAGTTCAGGGTCGCGCATTAAAGCGGATCCTGCTGCTTTATTGCAAACCTTTTTTGCCGGACAACCCATATTGATATCAATTACCTGGGCGCCTTGCTCAACATTGTACTGCGCTGCTTCAGCCATCATGGCAGGTTCAGCACCAGCGATTTGAACCGAACGAATTCCGGTCTCACCACTGTGATCTGAGCGAAGCAGGCTTTTTCGGGTGTTTCGTAGCTTCGGGTTTGCCGCTATCATTTCCGAGACTGTCATGCCAGCACCAAGCTCTTTGCACAACATTCGAAAAGGACGATCGGTAACACCAGCCATAGGCGCCAGAACTAACTGATTGTCCAGTTGGTACGGACCTATTTTCATTGACTACTAAAAACCCTTGTTGGAGCTGGTTAAGAAAGCGCCAAATCATACACTTTTTAATCGAAATTGGAAACGAAAAAATTGACTGTTTGGGGCTTGATTTTAAGGAATAATGCGAAAACAAACAGTTAGCTAAAAAACCAAAGGTTATAGCGGACTGTTGTTTATTCAGGACGAATAAAGTTGCGTCTTTCGTCCAATATTTTCAAGAAAAAATTCAGTCTTCCGCCCGATAATCGTCGCGTTACTGGAAGTTGAATTCAAACCCGAAAGCATTGGCGTGGGACTCACGAGCCCGAATCACGATGAGCGCTTGTTGGTTTGGTGGCATCAGGGACTCTTTGAGTTCTTCCGATAAATAATTGTCGGGTGTGTGTCGCTCGGTAGACACCACATTGCCCTGAGTATCGGTAAAGCGAATTTCTACCGTGGGATAGGGCTGTTCAAAGGCGGCGTTGTTGCGGATCATCAATTTGAACTCGGAAATGTTCGGATCGTTTTGGTCAGGGCGAATATCCCGTTGCAGTAACTCAATGGCGTCGACATCACGGCGTTGTTGTAAATCGCAAGGGGCAACTGCGCACATGGTATGAACCAGTGAGCCCCAGGTATCGTCCCAGGCCAGGGTTTGTCGCTCGCTCCACAGGGTCGAAATGCCCCAGCCGAATCCGACGATTAACAGAGCAATGGCGGCCAGCCATTTGTATTTATGGCTTTTTTGTTCAACGATTTCGTCGAATTCATCCAGCGGATCGGGCTCCAGACTATCGCCTGATAAAGAAGCATTTAACGTGTCGATGGAAATATCGTCAGTCGTGTCATGCATGGCCGTTCCTTGTTCATCGAGATCGGTAGAGGCACTTTCTTGTTGTCGAGGTTTCGGTTTAACGGTTTCCGGTTCCTTGTCAGAAAATGGGTCGTGGTCGTCAATAAAAGTTTGGTCCAATTCATCCGTGCCCGGCTCGGACTCGAGAGCAGTGTCGAGACTGGATTCCAGAACTTCGGTGTTTTGAATTTCGGGTTGTCGGGACTCGTTTTCCAAGGCAAGGCTATCTAAGGATTCGTTGCTTGAGGGTTCGATATCCTGTGACTCGACTTCGTGGGACTCTTTTTCCGAGGTTTCAGTTTCCCAGGATAATGGATCATGGCTTTCGTCTATTGTTTCGTTATTCGGTTGTTGATCGACCCACGTCGTATCGGTCAATGACGCTTCTGGCTTTGACGAGGGCTCCTCAGTGGCGTCATCGCTGGTGTCATTGAAGTCAGCTATGTCTTCATCGTCGGGCTCAAACGACCCGGTTTCTGAGGCCGCCGACTCTTGAGTGAAGGCTTCAGTCGTTTCGGTGTCCGCTTGATCCGGCGAAACTGTCGCTTCAGTGGTGTGATTTTTATCACTGGCGTCGTCCTGATTTTGAGCGGCATCTTGCTGTTCAGCAAATTTTTCGGGGTGATCCTCCTGACCAAAAGAGTCTATCGGGAATTGGGTTTTTTCCGACTTGCCGCTGTTTCGTATGTCGAGCTCTGCCGACGGATGTGCTTTCAAAAATCCAACATCGTCGCTTTGAGACAGATTGGATTCATCGGAACTGTGAGCATGCTGCAGCTTTTCCAGTGATTCGCCCGGGCTTCTGGTTGGTCTTTCTTCGGGTTTTGACGTGTTTCCAGTGGATTTGGACTTTGGTCGCACCAGATGATCAGCCGCTTTAAAAACGTTCAGGCAAGCGCCACAACGAACGCGACCTTTCGCGGTTTCGAGCTGTTGTTCGGCAATTCTGAACACGGTTGAGCATTCAGGACACCGGGTGTAAATCGCTGGCGGCATGGAAGTGTTGTTTCCTTTTTGCTTTTATTGTGGCCGAAACTGCCGGCTGCTTTTATTATTTACAATAGACACGCTATCGCTTTACGCCTTCGAGTCTGATCCAATCTTCTTTAACGACAGCAGGGCTCATATTAAACCATTTGTTGTAACAAAGGCTAATTTCTTCGGCTTGCTCCTGCAGCAGTCCGGAAAGCACCAGTTGTCCCCCGGGTTTAACTTTTTCGGCAATCGAGAATGCAAGTTGTTTCAATGGCCCGGCTAAAATATTCGCGACCACTACGTCGAATTGTTGCCCATCGGCGAGTTCGGGCATACCTCGTTCGATACGATCGTCCGATAGCCCATTACGTGACATGTTATCTTGGGTTGCTTTGATTGCCTGTGGATCGATATCGATGGCAGCAATCGGATGAGCGCCCAACTTTGCTGCGGCGACGGCCAGAATCCCGCTGCCACAACCGTAATCGAGCAGTGACTTGTTGTGTAAATCGGCTGCGTCCATCCATTCCAGGCACAAGGCGGTAGTTGGATGGGTTCCGGTGCCAAAAGCGAGACCGGGATCGAGCATGATATTAATTGCTTTGGGTTGTGGTGGTTGGTGCCAGCTGGGAACAATCCAAAGCCGCTCACCAAACTGGATCGGATGAAAACTGTCCATCCAGGCGCGTTCCCAGTCTTTATCTTCGATTTGCTCAAACAGAGGATTTTTCATGTTTGCCGCAAATGGGCTGTTTTGTATTTGCTCTAAAACCCAGTCGGTGTCGCAGGTGGCATCGAACAGGGCCGATACAATCAGGTTGTCCCACAAGGGTGTCTCACCTGGCAGAGGTTCCAGAATGGGATTGTCTTCAGCGTCTTCGAAGGTTTGCGATAAGGCGCCGAGTTCCATCAGGTGATCGGTGATGGCCTCAACATGAGGTTGTTCGGTAGAAAATTTTAATTGCAGCCAGGGCATGATTCGAAGTCAACTTATAAAACCGTGTTGGCGTCGATCATATCAGAGTCTGCCGCTGCGTTTAATCTCAAAATAGCTGTTAACAATACGGCTCGCTAATTGGGCTGGAACGGTATCAAGCGCTATGACGCCCTGATTCAAACAACGATTTTGTACTTGTTGTCGTTGCTGCAGAAATTGCAGCGTCTCGGCGTATTGCAATGACTGCTCAAAACTATCGATGGGCTGTTCAATGGCCTGATCCAGTGCTTGCTCTCTTAAATTGGCGAGCATGACCAGATGATGCTGATTCAGTAGCTTGATGGCAGGATCGAGTTCGGTCATGTCTTCGTCGCGACAATTGGTGATTAAAACCACCAACGAACGTTTTCGAATGCGTTTGTTGAGCTCGGTGGCCGCTTCGATAAAATCCGACGCACTCAGCGTTGGATGGCAGTCGTATACCTGATTCAATAGAGTATTGATAAAGTAAGTGCCTTTCTGCGGTGCCAGCCATCGAGAGATTCCACCAAAGCTCAAAAAGCCCACGGCATCGCCTTGTTTCAGTCCAATGTAGGCCAGCAGGAGCATGGCATTGAGAGAATGATCAAAATGACTCAGTTGTTGATCATGTGTGCGCATGCGTCGGCCACAGTCGAGCAGGAACACGATGTTTTGATCTTTTTCTTCCTGATATTCTTTCGAAATGAGTTTGTTTAAACGCGAGCTGGCTCGCCAGTCGATTTGTCTGAGCGAATCGCCAATACGATACTCGCGTAACTGATGAAATTCCAAGCCATCTCCGCGACGTTGGGATAATCGAATGCCCATTTGTGACGTCTGTTGATCGGCCGACAATAGAATATAGTCGTGGATTGCCGCAAAATTCGGGTAAACCTTGATGGTCTGAGGCTGCCGCGACTCAACCACACGTTGCCAAAATTTTAAGCCGGAGCTGACGAGCATGCGGACCTTTCCAAACTCGGCGTCGCCTCTATGCAGCACTTTGAGTTTGTAAAAGATCTCGGCATAAGCATTGTGACCAATGTTGATGGTTTGCGGTAAATCTTTAACTTGGGCGTGCTCTGGATGATGATCATTGATCATTATCTGCAATCGTTTACCGCAAGGATTGTCGACGCGCAGAGTAACGTCGGTGGCTGCGCCGACAGCCAGATTGTTGGTGACCTTTCTTGTGGCGCGTATCTTTCCGGTGCCACGCAACGACAATAAATCGATAACGATCAGTGCCAATAATCCTATCCCACTCCAAAACCACAAAGTCATACCAAATTCGGACAATTTGGGTAACGACTCAAAGGCTTGTTCGGCTATGGCAAGTCCGGCCGTCAAAACGGCGACCATAAACCAGGCGGTCACCCATTGTATCAGTCGTCGCGATGGTCTCATTGGCGCGGAGCTTCCACATGACTCAAGATATCACCAATCACATCGTCAATTTGTATACCTTCGATTTCAAGTTCGGCCGATAGTTGAATTCGGTGCCGAATGACCGGCATTGCGACCGACTTAATTTCATCCGGCGTGACAAAAGGTTGTTGACGAATTAAGGCCAGAGCACGAGCACAGCGGATCAGGGCAATGCTGGCCCTTGGACTCGCGCCCATGCGAATGCCTGACCACTCGCGGGTCGCGGTAACGATTCGGACGGCATAATCAAACAGAGAGTCGTCCACTGGAATTTCTGCCGCGACTTTCTGGCACTGGATAATATCTTTTGGTGTCGCCACTTTTTCAATGGCATTTAAGATGCTGCCGCTCGACACTTTTCCGGTGGTTACGTTTTTGACCAGGGTAACTTCGTCTTTCTGTTCCGGATAGCGCATGTACACTTTCATTAAAAAGCGATCCAGTTCGGCTTCGGGTAGCGGGTAGGTACCCTCTTGCTCAAGTGGGTTTTGCGTCGCCATCACCATAAAGGGCGGCTCAGTTTTGTACGAATTGCCTTCGATTGTTATCTGTTGTTCTTGCATCACCTCAAGCAATGACGCTTGGGTTTTTGCGGGAGCTCGATTGATTTCGTCGGCTAACAGCAAGTTGGTAAAGGCCGGACCGCGGCGAATTCTAAACTTTTCCGTTTTCGGATCGTAAATGGCGTGACCGGTAACGTCACTGGGCATAAGATCGGGCGTAAATTGAATGCGCGAAAACTCGCCATCAAAACATTTCGCCATAGAGCGCACCAATAAGGTTTTCCCAATTCCGGGTACGCCTTCGAGCAATAAGTGGCCGGCTGCAAAAAGGCAGACCAGAGATTGCTGCAGAACTTGCTCCTGCCCAATCAACACCTGATTGATCTGTTGCGACATTTGATTGATCAAATGATTGCTACGTTCAATATTGGTCGGGTTGTCACTGGTGGTTTCGTTTAACGGTGTTTCTTGATCATTCATAATGTATTCCCGTGCAGTAAATGTCGCACCTTTTGCAACGTTTTCATCTGGTTGGTAAATTCAATTGGAGTGTCGGCATCGTTATAAAATGCAGCTGTCAATTGTTGAGCTTCTATTTCGGTAATTTTGTGCAAAAATTGCACTTGGTTTTCAGGTGTGTCACGCGCAATGGTCGGATTGACCCGCTTAAGTCGACGTATTACGTCGTCTCTTGCCGCCTTTAATAAAGTCTCTTTATCGCCTTGTAGCCATTTAAACTCGGACGCGGCGCTGATATGCTGTAAAAGTTGTCGGCTGTTATTAGAGAATTTGGGAAACACGGGCCCGGTTTTAATTTGATGGAACCAGATTATACTGAGCAGCAGAATCAACGCACTGATCAAAACATAATAGCCATGTTGCCACAATAAACTGAACAGGGAATCGAACTGTGGATTATAAATGAGCCATACCTTGTTCGATCCTTCCACCAACTGGTACAAGAGCATGGCGTGATCGCCACGATCAATAAAATCATTATTCCAAATACGATTACTACTGAGTACGGTAATTACACCTTCGCCATGATCGTACTGCATTATGTGGATACTTTCGTTCGTTCCCCCTCGAAAGGTTGACTCTCCACTGGCATCGAGCAAATAGCGATTTCGTGGAAAATAAGCCACCGTCTCTTTTTCATAACCAGCAAAGGTTATCCGGGTTTCATTGAGCTCATCGATATAGTCGTCATAATCTTCCTCCGATAGATCGTCTAGTTCTTCTTCCGTCATTGAGCGCGTGGCGCCCTCATCGGGGTAGAGACGAGCATTCAGTTTATCAAGAAAGGGGGCGCCGCTTTCTCCTTTGGCGTCATCAAAAAATTCGTTTGCGGTAAGAATTAAATGACCGCCCTGTTCCACATACTGCCAAATGTTTTGTATCCGGGTTTCGCTCAGCGGCTTGCGACTGTTGGTAATGAGCAATACGTGGTCGGAGGATATTTCTGAATCGAGCAGTTGAAAATTTCGCTCCAGACTGACATCAATATTTTGCTGCGCCAAAAACATCTCTGCTGCCAGAAACGGATTCTTTCGCGCTTCTTTTGCTGCGCCAAGATCTTTTGTGCTGTAGCGAATTTCGGCATAACTGGTGAGCCAGGCGTAAATCAAACCCAATAGTAAAACCACGATCGATGTGACCCAGACCGATGGCCGAACGGTGAAGTCGCGAGAAATCATGAGACTGCCTCTTTGGTCGAGGGTGATTCGACTGGCTGAAATACTCGGTTCCATTGTCGGCACAATTGAATAACGCTGTCATCGGGCGGCAATTTATGCCCATATGCAAACAGTCGCCAATGATGTATTAATTGTGCGAAATACTGGCTAATGGCGCGAGCCGTGGTGTGAGAAACAATTTGCGCGCATTCAAGCTCGGTATTGCCATCGTCAAATTCGCACTGATGCTCGGTAATGAGCTGCTGCAAGGTGGCTCGCAATAAAAGTGACATGGCAACACGATGTTGTCCATTTTGCCAAAGTTCCAGTGCCCGTTCGGCAGGATTATCGGGTAGTGATTCTGGCGACATTTGCAATCCAAAAAGCACATCGGGCGCTGATTTTTTGGCTTTCTTTTCTCGACTGTTAACAAACATTGGGCTGAGTTGTACCAGCTTGACGATCAACCAGACAACCAGGCCAATCACCAATGCCCATAAAATGACTTCAGCCAAACCAGCGAATGCGCCAAATAAACCACCAAAACTAGAGCTCGAAGGTTGGTAATCTTCTTGCTCTTCCTGTTCTTCAAAGTCGAAATTAAACCACAGCTTTTCTTCTTTCACTTCATTTTTAAAAGGTTGTTTGGAAAAAATCGTTTCGATCTGTTGTTTGGCGGTGTCATGCGTCAAGGGTTTTTCGGCTTCGCTGGCCAATAAGTCGTCACTTCCGGTTAGTGCCATCGATATTGCGAAAAGCGGAATGCACAATTGACCGAGTATCTTTTGTCGTTTGCTTTTTTTGTTTTGTGCCATGGTTCGCTGAGCCAGTTTGCGAAATACCAGTTCAATGTCCCAGGCTTCTAGAATAGTGCGTTGATTAATGTAAATTGAAAACCCACACACCACATAAAAAGGACTGAACAGGCCAATAATTAAATACATAATAAAAATTTGAATGACCTGACCCATCTGCGAGTCGCTGGCCCAGATAAAGTCCCAAAAATACTCACCGACTTCGTCCAGGTAGATGTCGGGCACAAACCAGAGACAAAGAATGACGATGTTAAAGTAGAACAGCAGGTGCAATAACAAAAATAAAAAAGTGAGCCAGCTGGCAGCGCCTGAATTAAATGCATGCAAAGTACGGATGCGTTGTGAGCGTCGAGTGCCACTTAATCCTTCGAGTTGACTGACCGCCATGTCCATCGAACGCGTTGGACTGAACCGCCGCCACAACAAATTTGAGAATACCTGTTTGAAGGCGTAACGGTGAAACTGTTTAAGCGTGTGTTTTAAGGTCGGGTATTCTCCAAACAAGGCTCGACTGATGTAATTGAGTAATGCCGAGTCGAACAAGGGTTTTAACCACCAAAAGATTATTAACACCCACACCAAATGTTCAGGAAACAGAACGATCGCCAACAGAAACGGTGGGAAGGTCAGGCAAAACCAGATGCCGTAGAGCGATCGCCAGTGATGATGCACCATTCGAAAACCGAGATCGAGCGCTTCCCATCCGAGTCTGGGTTTTACTTTGGCAGTGATCGATTCTAACTTCATAAACTCACCGATCGTCTAGGCCATAACAGGTACAAATATACAAACACCCAGAGTATGGTTCCGACAAGGTATTTGGTGGCGTTAGTAAGGTTGGTGCTGGACGACCAGAATGCCTCGATAAACGCAGCGATTAATAAAAACAGGGTAGCGCCGTACACCAGCAGTACTGCTTTTTGGGTTGCCAGTTTCAATGCATCGAGTCGGGTATTGTTGCCCGGTGCAATCAAAGACCAGCCAAGCTTTATTCCTGCCATGCCACAAATAACGATAGCGGTCAGCTCGAATGAGCCGTGGCCAATAACGAATGGAAAAAAGGTTGATGTGTATTTCACATTAATAATGTGCGCGGCTATGGTGCCGAAAAACAGACCGTTAAACATAAGAAAAAATAACGAGCCCAATGTAAACAAAATGCCGGTGGCAAAGGTGCGAAAACCAATTCCAATGTTATTCCAGATGTAATGGCCAAACATCATAAAGTCGGAATCCGATTCTCTTTCGCGACCCATAACACGATTCTCCGGATCGTACATGGATTCAATTTCGGCCACCTGATGAACCGAGACCATGCTGTAAATCAGGTCCGGATTGATCAAGGTCAAGGCCAGCATGATGGCGATCGGTCCATAAAAAATTAGGCTGCTTAACCAAAACAGTTTTTGCTGTTTCTGAATTTCGGCGGGAAAACCATGAACAAAAAAATGAATCAAACGATGCATCAAATGCATGCGTTTGGTGTAAAGAATTTGATGGCCCCGTAAAACCAGATTATCGAGATACTCGATAAGGTAAGGGCTGTATTGTCGTTCTTTGGCTATCGCCAGCGAATGACAGATTGAGCGATACATGTTGGGTAATTCATTGAGTTTTTCTCGGTCGATCGTTTTTCGTTCAGACCGTTTTTCAAATTGAGCCAATAACTGATTGAGATCGTCCCATTGCGATCGATATTGCAGTTCGAATTCTTGTTGTCTCATCGCCGCCCCCTCAGCCAGTTAGCAATCGACATCAGCTGTTCCAAACGGGTTTTATCATTTTTGGCTTTTAAAGCGGGCGCAAGAATTTGTGACAATTCAAGATTACGCGCTTCACTCAGTTGATAGCTGCGTTCACCAAAGTGCAAAATTGCACGTTGCTCTTCTAATGTCAGAGGCACGTCGGCCTGGCGTGGTTTGGCTTCAGGAAGTTTACCACTGGGCGTATAGGCTTTACGGTGAATGACCAGCGTGCCAGCGGCAAGATCGCCCAGGCGTTTGAATTGTTTGTTCAACATCATCGACGACAGACCCACCAGATAAATAAGCGGAAACATATCGGCCGCTCTCAATAAGTTTCGAACAATTGAGGGACCCCAGGTTACTGGCGTTCCATCGTCATTGACGACAGCGATACCCATTAAGCGCTTTCCGGGAGTGGCTCCCTGATTATAAATTTCAAACACAATGGGGTAGGCCCATTCGAGCAAAAATACGAAAATAAGAAAAATACCGGAACCAAATCGACCCATGACCCCAAGAATCGTGCCGATAACAAGATAAGCCCCAAATCGAATAAGGCCATCGATCATAAACGCTAATGATCGTGGAACCGGACCGGCAAGCGGTAAATTAATTTCGATACCTTCGGGCACTTCGACCGTATGGTTAGTGTCGAGCATATTTATTATTTTCTGTTGAGGCTGACTACAAAATGAGCAGCTAAAAGTTCATCCCTAATACAAGACAACTCTGTCACGAAACCACGGGGGATTCAATCAGTTACAGCGAGACTTGATAAATAATTTACTAATCGAGTGTACTGCATTTCATCGCAGATGCCTATACACAGCAAATGTGCATATTAACGCTGTCAGCAATTGGCGATTAATTAACCTAAAATGATAACCGATTCTCAAATTGCCGGCTTCCCGCTTTATGTTTGAAAAGCAACTGGTTATGGTGCTGGCGAAAGCTGTTTAAGGTGTCGGGTTTGCTCCAGGGAGCGGGGATTTACCTTGTGTAAAACTTGAAGGGTTCACAGGTGCATTCATACTCCCGGTGCTTTAGCGTTTTCATCCTAGTTGAACTGACTGATATTTCGACCCCTAAATTTGCCTCGCTTAGTCAGCGAGGCCTTTTTTCTCTTGCTTACCATTGTTACCTATTTCGCTTTTTATTGATTACTGATTCGAACTTGCATCCATCCGGTTTAAATGGTTAATTGGAGTCGATTTCGATTGATCGAGGAAACCTATGGACATCAAGCTTACCGAATACAGTCACGGTGCCGGGTGCGGGTGTAAAATTGCGCCCAATGTGCTGGAAAAAATTCTACAAACTGGCTTCGTTCCTTTGGACGATCCAAATCTTCTTGTGGGCAATGAAACCAAAGACGATGCTGCGGTTTACCGGCTCAATGACGAAGAGTCGGTGGTCAGCACGACCGATTTCTTTATGCCGATTGTGGATGACCCATTTCAGTTCGGTCGGATTGCTGCGACTAATGCATTAAGCGATGTTTACGCCATGGGGGCGACTCCGATTATGGCCATCGCAATTTTAGGCTGGCCGGTGAATACTCTGCCCGTCGAAGTGGCCGCCAAGGTGGTCGATGGCGGTCGACAGGCTTGTAAAGATGCAGGAATTGTCTTGGCCGGTGGGCACAGTATCGATGCACCCGAACCAATATTTGGCTTAGCAGCTACCGGTAGAATTAAAACCGCGCAAATAAAAACCAACCGTGCCGCACAGCAAGGTGATCGGCTTTTTTTAACCAAGCCTTTGGGCATCGGTATATTAACCACGGCGCAAAAGAAAAAATGCCTGTCGAAACCGGACGAGTCTCATGTCATCGAAACCATGTGCCAACTGAATAAAACCGGCGCCTTGTTATCGGAAGTTTCGGGAGTAAATGCCATGACCGATGTGACCGGATTTGGTCTGGCAGGTCATCTGGTTGAAATGTGTCAGGGTGCCGGGCTCAGTGCTAAAGTCTATCGTCAAAAATTACCCTTGCTGAATAATTTGATGCATTATTTGGAGCAGGGATGTGTTCCCGGAGGTGCCGAGAGAAACTGGCAAAGTTATGGTGACTATTTATCGGTTGAACAATCTGCGTCGAAAACCATTGTTTGCGATCCTCAAACCAGTGGTGGGTTGTTGATTGCTGTGGCACCCGATGCGGTGGAAAATGTTCTGACCATCGCAGAACAACATCAGTTGTCGATGTATGATATTGGTGAAATGGTGGCTCAAACAGCATCACTTGTCGACGTGATTGAATAAAGGAATTCCCGATTGCAACGGATCATGCCGGAACAGTTCAAAGCCTTGCTGGTTAATCAAACGCCTCTACTTGATGTTCGTGCTTCGGTTGAATTTGAGAAAGGCGCTTTTCCGGGCAGCCAGAATTTCCCACTGCTCAACGACGATGAAAGACGTCAAGTCGGAGTCACCTACAAGCAACGGGGTAAGAATGCTGCCATTGAACTTGGGCACCAATTAGTCTGTGGCGACACCAAAGAGCATCGTATCAGGGCATGGCTGGAGTTTTTGCAGAGTCATCCCGAGGCTGTTTTGTATTGTTTTCGTGGTGGTTTACGATCCAACATTGCGGCGCAGTGGATTCGGGAAAGCGGCGTTGAAGTGCCAGTGGTTGAAGGCGGTTACAAAGCGTTGCGACGTTTCTTATTGACCCAAATCGAAAATCAGAGCGGTGGTCGTTTTCGCCTACTGAGCGGAATGACGGGCACTGGTAAAACAGGCATTATTCATCAACTGAAACGCGCCATCGATCTTGAGGGGCTGGCCAATCACCGGGGCTCCAGTTTTGGTCGCAATATTTCGCCCCAACCATCACAAGTTAATTTTGAAAATCGATTGGCGATTGAATTAATAAAGTCAGAAGCTCTTTCAGAAATAATTTTAGAAGACGAAAGTCGGTTAATCGGGCGCTGTTATATTCCCGAGCCGATTCAGGCGGTCATGAAAAACGCGCCCATTGTTTTAGTCGAAGAGCCCTTCGAAGCTCGGGTTGATCGAGTTTTTAACGAATACATTGTCAAACTCTCCAGTCAATATCGGCAAAGTTATAACAATTGGATCGAGCCTTTTCGTGACCATTTACTTCAAGGAGCGATAAAAATGAGAAAGCGGCTCGGAAATGAGGCCTTTATCGAAATCAGTCAACGAATTAAAGAAGCTGTTAAAGTGCAGCAAAATACCGGTGATCCAACATCACATCGAGACTGGATAGAACAAATATTAATGCGTTATTACGATCCCATGTACCGCTATCAATTAGGTAAAAAAGAAGCTCGTATCCAATTCCGTGGATCGCATAAGGAAGTGGCTGACTATTTCGGTGTAGAATCATGCTCCGATTGATAGTGATTGCTCTGTCAATTTTTTCGGTTCAAGTTGATGCAACGGAACAGCAAAGTGAGTGCTTTGGTACCACAGGTAATGGCGCTTTAACTAATGGCGTCAAATTACCCGTGGTGGGTAAGAATTTTGTCAGCTACAGCCAAGTTGCTGACGCGCTGGGCAGAACTTACGTGCATACCGAAGTGCGTAAAATTGTGCTGCAGGCTTACCGCAGTTTGGAAAAAGAACTTCCGGATAAAGTGTATAAATACGCCGAAACGGGATTCAAAAATGGTGGTCAATTTAAGCCGCATAAAACTCATCAAAACGGTTTGTCGATCGATTTTATGACGCCGGTGGTCAACAGCGCTGGACAGTCCGTTCATTTGCCAACCCATGCTCTTAATCGATACGGTTACGACATTGAGTTT
This sequence comes from Pleionea sp., assembly GCA_052032335.1. Lineage (GTDB taxonomy): Bacteria > Pseudomonadota > Gammaproteobacteria > Enterobacterales > Kangiellaceae > Pleionea. Next base: position 27,028 of record JBPEWV010000168.1, read on the forward strand.
GACAGCGATGGCACCTACAAAAACTATCGCATCGATTATTCGGCACTCGCCGCACACCTGGTGGCATTACATAAAGCGTCAATCTCACAAGGCCATGATTTATGGCGAGTCATTTTTGATCCAAAGTTTCAATCTGGATTGTTCAATACGCAATACGGTGATTACATCCGCAAGAACATACAGCTGTCTACAAAGCGCTCTTGGGTTCGACACGACGAGCACTATCACGTGGACTTTGCGGTTTCATGTAAGAAGTTATTGAATTAGCTTTTAACTGAGATTTTTTTGGGGAATATTTACATAATCTCAATAAGAGTTTGTTGGCGGCTGAAATGTATTTTTAAAACGTGGTAGTTTTTATGCGCGGTAATTGAAATGGAAATCGGGTAGCTGGCAACATAATGACAACGCGAGCAACACTGCGAATGGATTAACCGCAATAATTCTTACAAAACATCAAGGTAATCCAATGAAACGAAATCTTTTAAAAGGTTTATTGCCTTTATTTATAGGGGTTGGGGTGCAGTCGACGTATGCTGCTGACTGTCAAATTCCCAAAAGATTACTGGATCAAACCAGTGAAAGTAAACATCAGAAAATGGCATCGCTGGGCGGTTTTGATTGTCCTATTGAGCCACCAATTGAACCACCTGGAGGAGGAACGGGTGGAACAACTTATTCCGGGGTGAGTATTTATCAAGATACATCGGGAACGTTTGATAAACCTGTTATCTTGGTTGAAGGATTTGATCCTTTAAATCTTAACTCTGCTCGCGATCTTTATCATAGGATGCCTTACAGTTTAAAAAGCAATCTTCGAAATTCTGGCAGAGACGTTGTCGTTGTGTCATTTAATGATGGTGGCGCAAGTCTTAGAACCAATGCTAATAAATTAAAAACTTTAATCAACTGGGTGAACGATCGAAAGCAAGGTAACCATTCGAACGCCGTATTTGGTCTGAGCATGGGTGGGGTTGTATCGCGCATTGCGCTAAAGGAAATGGAAAATTCAGGTATCGATCACGAAACTGGCGTGTATGTGTCGTTTGACTCGCCGCATCGAGGAGCCTACGTACCAGGCGATATAAAACACACATTGAATCGTATGCTGGATAAAATTTCAAAGTATGTGCCTTCTTCGTCGCTAAAAAATGAAGTGAAAGCTTCTTTGCGAGATTCTTTAAGACTTGTGGATTCTCCCGCAGCGAGAGAAATGTTGGTAACCAGTGGCTACTCAAATTCATTTTACAATTATTTGGATAACCTAGGCTATCCTGACGATGCTGTACGTGTTGCTTATTCAATGGGTTCTGCAACGGGTACCGACAATGGGCACAGCCGTTATCCGAGTACGAACTTAATGCACTTCCGTCTCGAAGTTTATCAAATTAAAAATTATTATTTTGATATCAACATTGGTGGTTGCTACCGACCCTGTGATGTTCTAAATGGTCACTATGCGAACAGCCCTGGAAGCACATTAAATCCAGTAAACACATTAGATTCTGAAATGTCGGGCAGTGGTGGCGCTTCGATAATTGATTACGACTTATATGATATTGATCGACGTGATACCGGGTTCATACCGGTCTACAGTGCGCTTGATATGAAACATATCGATTTAAGTAAACCCTACACAAGCTCGATGAAAAAACATTCTCCTTTTGATGTTATCGACGTCGTGAGCAGTCAAAATTTACGACACGACGAAAATGGCATTCTTAATGCGATCAGTTGGCGCACAAATTCTCTCATTGATGTTTTGAATAACTACCATGTTTATTCGCCAAACATTCCGTCACGGAGTGATAAAGTTGCGCCCTTGAACAGCGTTAGCAGTGCGCAGTCAGAATGGTTAGTAGGCGGAACTAATTTTGTTCAATGGTCGAGTGTGCCTGGAGCAACTCACTATCAGGTATTTATTGGCGGATCATTTTATCCAGTTAAAACGGTTTCCAACACGCGAACCAGTGTATCGGTTATGTCTAATACCCAGGTTAAAGTACGGGCTTGTAATGCGGACATGTGCAGCTATCCAGCGTCAACGCCGGTTTACTACCGACCCGATCTCGATCCTTTTTAAACAATATCAGCCAGCGCCAAGCGTTGGCTGACACCCTGTCGCTTTCGGTGGTTATCAGCGCCTTGTTTCCAAGTCCGTTTGTCGGATGATCTGTCTGTTTTATAATCATTATCTCAATGATCCATTTAGAGTTTGCTAGAGTATAAAATATAATCAGTAAAGGGGTTATTATGAAAGCTTTAGTGTTCTCAGTCAGTTTTTGCATTTTTTCTCTTTTCTTTAGTAGCCAGTTATTTTCAAAAAGCACATTTAAATCAAATAGTTATATCGTTGAGTTGGCGAGTCCAGCGGTGCCGATGTACAAAGGCGGTATCGATAAACTGGCCCCGACGAATCCGGCAAAAAATGGATCCAATCGTTTCGATCCGCGGGCTAAGGCCGTCCTCGCATATAAAAATCACTTAAAAAGCGAGCAGATGGCTTTTCTGCAGCAAGCTAAAGCTTTGCTAAAACGCGACATTAAGCCAAAGCATGAGTATTTTTTCGCGCTTAATGGTATGGCGATCGAAGTCACCCGGGCAGAGGCGGCTCGGCTTGCGAAGCTAAGCGGAGTAAAGTCCGTTTCTCGCGACTACTTGATGTACAAACAAACCGACCGAGGGCCTGGGATGATCGGTGCCGATCAAGTATGGTCGGGCACGTTTAACAGTACTGAGGCTCGCGGCGAAGGAGTTGTTGTTGGCATAATTGACACCGGGATCCATCACGATCATCCCTCATTCTCAGGCACGGTGGACGCTGATGGTTATGTTCACACCAACCCTTTAGGTTCGAATAACTATCTCGGTCAGTGCGTTTCTCAACCCTCTCTGTGTAACAGCAAATTGATCGGCAGTTATAATTTCGTAGAAGGAAACTCTAACCCAGAAGACGAAGATGGCCACGGTACGCATGTGGCCTCAACAGCCGCAGGTAATTTGTTACAGTTCGATATCGGCAATGGCGAAACCTATGACCTGTCGGGGGTCGCACCAAGAGCCAACATAATTTCGTATAAGATCTCCGACGCTTCAGGTACGTCAACCGGCTCAGCAACTATTGCTGCGATCGAACAGGCCATCGAAGATGGGGTGGACATCATCAACTTTTCATTTGGGTTTTCTGGCGATTTATCTCCCTGGGAGTTTTCGATTGGTACGTCGTACTTAGCTGCAAGAGATGCTGGTATTGCCGTTTTTACCTCGGCAGGAAATAGTGGACCTGATGCAGCGACCATGAGTTTACCGGCGAACGCACCTTGGCTGACTAGCGTCGCAGCAACGACTCACGACCGCGGAAATTATCCGACCAAACGACTGACGTCTATGAGTGGTGGAGTGTTACCGCCGCCTTCTGAGATCACTGGACGAAGTATGTCAGGATCGATTTCAGCTGCAATCGTTTACGCAGGTAATTTTGATAATGGAACCAGTAATCCGGAGCAATGTCTGGAGCCGTTTCCTGAGAATACTTTCAGTGGTCAGATAGTGGTGTGTGATCGGGGTGAAATCGCACGAGTCTTAAAGGCTAAGAACGTGGCTGCAGGCGGCGCAGGAGGCTTCGTATTGGCAAATGTGTCGGGCGGTAGCACCAATTTGGCAGACGATTTGTTTGTTATTCCGGGAATCCATATTGATGCTGACGATGGTGATGCTCTGAGGAGTTGGTTGGCGAGTGGTGCCGATCATTCTGCAACAATTACGGGCACCGATGGAGGTGTTTCCACGAACAGTGCCGCTGCCGATATCGTCGCTTCGTTCAGTTCTCGCGGACCGAATTTGACGCCTGAATCCGTTTTGTCGCCATCGTTGGCCGCGCCAGGCGAGTTGATTCTAGCTGCCGATCTCGATCCGGTTGATTATGGTTTCAAGAGTGGAACATCGATGGCCAGTCCTCACGCAGCAGGCGCTGGCGCATTACTTGTTCAGTTGCATCCCGATTGGACACCGGCACAAATTCATTCTGCATTAACTACGACCGGCGCAATTGATCTTGTAAAAGAAAATGGGACCACTCCTGCTGACGCGTTTGATATCGGAGGTGGTCGAATTGATACACCGAGAGCTCTTGATACAGCTCTGTTTGTAACAGAAACGACGGAGAACTTTAACAACGCCGATCCTGCCACTGGGGGCGATCCGAAAGCATTAAACTTACCGTCGGTGACTGATGCTGTCTGTTTAGAAACCTGCAGCTGGAGCCGAACGGTGACTGCAGGTGAAACAGACAGTTGGACTGTTTCGACGACAGAAGCGACTGGTACGAGCATTACAGTTTCACCTAACTCGTTTTCATTAGCCAATGGAGAATCTCAAACTTTAGACATAACAGTATCTTATGATGCTCTCGAAAGTGATGGGTGGCAGTTCGGGGCAGTTACCTTGACGCCAAGTAGTGGCAATTCTTCCGCTATCCGCCTGCCGGTGGTGACTCAGCTTTCACGCAGTAATTTCACGGGACACGTTGACCTTTCTAGTCAGGGCAGCAGTGGTGACCATGACTATTCAAATATTGACTCTATCACTGAGTCAAACTTGCAGGTATCAGGTCATTTAACCCAAGCATCCGTCAATTCTTTGAGTTTGACCGCGGATACAGAGAATTCATCGCCCTTTGATGATTTGTCCGATGGCGTCTCGACCAGAACGGTTAGCGTATCTGCAAACACCCAGGCTTTAATGGTCGAACTGAGAGGTGCTTCCGGAAGCGTCGACTATGATCTTTATGTTGGTTTGGATAGTAACGCAAATGGAGAAGCGGAAGAATTTGAGTTAGTTGCATCGAGTACTACACCTGCCTCAGACGAAACGGTCTATCTTGATTTACCCAGTTCAGGAAACTATTGGATTTTAGTGCACCTTTGGGAAGGAAGCGGCTCAGTTGAGTTAATTCGGGGTGTTGTTACCAGCACTGTAAGCAGCAATTTATCGTTCACAGCACCGTCGAGTGTTTCAAGCGGAACGGCGTTCAACATCGATATGAGCTGGAGCGACCTAAACCCAGTGGACACTGAATGGTTCGGCGTCGTTGAGTTGGGCAACGCCTCCGATGCCGATTACCTGGGCCGGCAAACGTTTAAAATCAGTCGCGGGTCGACGCCCGATGATAATGACGGTGGAAATGACGGTAATGATGGTGGGAACGATTCTGGCGGCGGTAGTTCGGGCGGAGGGGCGTTAATTTGGATAACCGTGTTCCTGCTGCTCAGGTTGCGTTTCCGATAGCAACGCAGTAACTTGTGATGAGGCTGAGATTATTGAGGAGACCTGATCGTTGGATGCTTTATTGGTGTTTGATTGGTCAGAGATTTATGAAAATCTGATAAAGTTGGGCGCCGCTTATCTGTTGTCATTACCGATTGCCTATGATCGAGACAAGGCAACACGAGGCGCGGGTTTGCGGACTTTTCCACTGGTGTCTCTGGCCGCGTGTGGCTATGCGCTGGTTGGCATGTCCGTTTTAACCTCGACTGAAGCTGAGGCAAAAGTTATTCAAGGTATCATTACTGGCATCGGATTTATCGGCGGCGGGGCAATCTTAAAAAATAAAGACTCGATTTCTGGGACCGCAACCGCCGCCAGTATCTGGAATACCGGTTTAATCGGTGTCGCCGTTGCTTTCAGTCGCTACGAGATAGCGGCCTTATTGGCGGGAATTAACTTCATTACCTTAAAGTACGTCAAGAAATTCAAAGATGGCGAATGCAGCGATTAATTATCTGATGATTAAACAAAAAAGGCCGCTTTGAGTGCGGCCTTTTTTAATATTTAGGAATTAATCACGATAGCTGTCGATGGTGGGGCAGCTGCACATCAGATTGCGATCACCAAACACATCGTCAATGCGATTCACCGTTGGCCAGAACTTGCTGGTGATCTGATCGTCGAGCGGGAAGCAGGCGTCTTTAATGGCGTAATTGCGATCCCACTGCGTTAAATCAAACTGTGTGTGTGGTGCATTCACCAATGGGTTGTTATCTTTATCAAATTCGCCACTGGCCACTTTGAGTATTTCCTGTTTAATCGCAATCATGCTGTCAATGAAGCGATCCAGCTCGGCTTTGGACTCACTCTCGGTGGGCTCAATCATCAAGGTGCCTGCTACAGGGAAGCTCATTGTGGGTGAATGGAAGCCAAAGTCCAGCAATCGTTTTGCGATGTCGACTTCGGTAATGCCGGTGTCGGCTTTGATTTGTCGCAAGTCGATGATGCACTCGTGCGCGACGCGATCGTTTCGTCCGGTATAAAGAACTGGGTAATGCTCGCCCAATCTTTTCGCCAGGTAGTTGGCGTTGAGCAAAGCGTATTCGGTAGCTTCGCGCAATCCCGTTCCTCCCATCATGGCGATGTACATGTAACTGATGGGTAAGATGGATGCACTGCCAAAAGGAGCGGCCGAGACCGCACCATTGTCTTTTGCTGGGCCGTCGATGCGAGATACCACATGGTTAGGCAAGAAAGGTGCAAGGTGCGACTTGACGCCAATGGGGCCCATACCGGGACCACCACCACCGTGTGGTATGCAAAAGGTTTTATGCAGGTTTAAGTGCGATACATCTGAGCCAATAAAGCCAGGTGCGGTAATGCCAACCTGTGCGTTCATATTGGCGCCATCCATATACACCTGGCCACCATGTTGATGCACAATGTCACAGATGTCTTTTATTGACTCTTCATAAACGCCGTGCGTAGACGGATAGGTCACCATAATCGCGGCAAGATTGTCAGACACTTCTTCAGCTTTCTTTTGCAGATCGTCAATGTCGACGTTACCAGCATCGTCGCAGTTGACCACCACGACCTTCATGTTCGCCATTTGTGCGCTGGCCGGATTGGTGCCGTGGGCAGAGCTCGGAATCAAACAAATGTTACGGTGCCCTTCACCACGACTTTCGTGGTACTTCATAATGGCCAGTAGGCCAGCGTACTCACCCTGTGCTCCCGAATTCGGTTGCATCGAAATATTGTCGTAACCGGTAATGGTCACCAGCCAGTCACTGAGTTCCTGGATCATCTGTTGATAACCGGTGGTTTGATCCTTTGGCGCAAACGGATGCATGTTGGCGAACTCGGGCCAGGAAACCGGGATCATTTCTGAAGTCGCATTGAGTTTCATGGTGCATGAACCAAGCGCGATCATCGAATGCGTCAGTGAAATGTCTTTGTTTTCCAGACGTTTCAAGTAGCGCAGCATTTCGGTTTCTGAGTGATAACTATTAAACACCGGATGCGTCATAAAATCGCTGGTGCGCTGCAAGTCCTGCGGAATGCTAGTTAAGCTGTCGCCGATCAATTTGGCATCTTCTTCGGCCAGATTGAACGAGGGCGCAGAGCCGGAAATGGCTTCGATTAAACTCAGTACGTCGTCACGTGTCGTGGTTTCATCCAGTGATACACCGAGTTGACCATTGCCATCGTTACGCAAATTCATCTGTTTTGATTCGGCACGTTTGATCACCTCATCGGCATCGGCCACAGAGAAGGTCAAGGTATCAAACCAATGTTGATTGATCAGGTTAATACCGGCTTGCTTCAGACCTTCTGCTAACAAGGTGGTCAGGCGGTTGATGCGAGTTGCGATGCGCTTGATACCATCAGGTCCGTGGTAAACAGCGTAAAACGACGCCATATTGGCCAGCAGCACCTGCGCAGTACAAATGTTGGAGGTGGCTTTTTCACGACGAATGTGTTGCTCTCGAGTTTGCATGGCCATTCGCAGCGCCTGATTGCCGTGAGTATCTTTAGAGACTCCGATGATTCGGCCCGGCAAGGCACGTTTGTAGGCGTCACGGGTGGCGAAAAAGGCGGCGTGCGGCCCACCAAAACCCATCGGGACGCCAAAGCGTTGCGCCGAGCCAAGCACCACATCGGCGCCCATTTCGCCCGGCGATTTCAATAGCGCCAGACTCATTAAGTCAGTGGCCACCGATACTATGGCTTTCTTTTCGTGCAGAGCACTGATCAAGGATTCGAGTGGTTGCACGTTGCCGAGTTTGTCGGGGTATTGCAAAAACGCACCAAATACCTCGTGGTTGGCGGCGTCGCTTGCGGGGCCAAAAATCAGTTCAAAACCGAAATATTTGGCTCGCTCTTTCATTACGTCGATGGTTTGCGGAAAGGCATTTTCATCGATAAAAAACGTATTGGCCTTTTTGTTTTTGGAGACTCGCTTGGCTAATGCCATGGCTTCGGCGGCTGCAGTAGCCTCGTCCAGTAACGAGGCGCTGGCCAGATCCAGTCCGGTTAAATCCATGGTCATTTGCTGGAAGTTGATGATCGCTTCGAGTCGTCCCTGGGCACCTTCGGGTTGATAGGGCGTGTAAGCCGTATACCAGCCCGGGTTTTCCAAAACGTTGCGCAAAATGACGGTGGGCGTTTTCACATCGTAGTAGCCCATGCCAATGTAAGACTTGTAAACTTTATTTTTCTGGGCGACCTGTTTTAAGTAGTCGAGCGCGTCCTGTTCGCTTTTAGCTTCGGGAAGTGGCAGTGGCTCAGGCAATTGAATTTTCTTTGGAACTGTTTGTTCAATTAATTCTTCCAGAGAGTTGAGGCCTAGAGCTTTCAACATGTCCAGCGATTCTTGCTCGCTCGGACCGATATGGCGCTGAACAAACTCCTGGTGATTTTCCAGTTGCGTTAGAGATTGAGATTTCGACTGATTCATTGGTGCACTTCTTCCCGTAAAAGCCGGATTGCGGTGGCGCATTATACGCCACAGGTGTCCGAAAATTGCAGACTATAAAAACAAAAGCCTCAACAAAACTTTGTCGAGGCCATTGTTTTTTGAAACTATGGATTACTCTTCGGCGATGGACTCTTGATAGGCATCGGCGTCCAGTAAGTCTTCGAGGTCAGAATCGTTACTGGGTTGAACCCGAAACATCCAGCCATCGCCATAGCTGTCGGTATTAACGGTTTCAGGAGAGTCTTCAAGGCTTTCATTGACTTCGATAATGGTGCCCGAAATCGGAGCGTAGATATCCGATGCGGCTTTTACCGATTCAACCACGGCAACCTCATCGCCCGCTGCGACGGTGGCATCAACTTCAGGTAATTCAACATAAACCACATCACCCAGCAAGCCCTGGGCGTGGTCAGTGATGCCAACAACAACACTGCCGTCGTCTTCTAAACGTGCCCATTCATGGCTCGCTGCGTACTTTAATTCGCTTGGGATATCGCTCATTTGAAGGATCCTCGTTAATACTTTTACTGTTATTTTAACGTAATTTAAAAAATTCTCAGGGAATTCTGGCTGCTTATACCAGTGGTTCGCCTTTTCTAACGAAACAGGCTTTAACCACTTTTGCTGGAACCTGTTTGCCACGCATTTCGACCATGACCTGTTCACCACAGGTTTTGGGTAGACGCGCAAAGGCAATGCTTTTCTTTAACGTCGGCGACATGGTGCCACTGGTGGTTTCACCTTCGCTGCCATCTTCACAAATCACTTTCATGTGCGGTCTTAGAACGCCTTTGCCTTCTAATACCAGTCCGGCCAGTTTGTTTTTAACGCCATCGGCTTTTTGTTGCTCCAGAGCTTTACGACCGATAAAGTCGCGATCAGCCGGTTCCCAGCTGATGGTCCAACCCATATTGGCTTCGAGTGGCGAGACCGATTCGTCCATGTCCTGGCCGTACAGGTTCATCCCGGCTTCCAGTCTCAGGGTATCGCGCGCGCCCAGCCCACAGGGTTTAACGCCAGCATCGACGAGTTGATTCCAGAAAGATTCAACGTGATCAAGAGGAAGCATGATTTCGTAGCCATCTTCGCCGGTATAGCCCGTACGTGCGATAAAGAAGCCATCGGCTTCAGCGGCAAAAAAGACCCCAAGGTCTTGAGTCGCTTCCTGTTGAGCTTTACTAAAAACCTGTTGTGTTTTTTCAATGGCTTTAGGGCCTTGAACGGCCAACATGGCAAAGTTTGGATTGTGTGCAACCGATACGTCGAAGGAGCTGGCTTGTTGCTCCATCCATGCGAGATCTTTTTCTCGCGTAGAGGCATTTACCACGACTCGATAGAAAGTATCGTCAATGTAATAAGTAATTAAATCGTCAATAACGCCGCCTTGCTCGTTCAGCATTCCGCTATAAAGGGCTTTGCCAGATTGATTCAATTTGGCGATGTCATTGGCGAGTAATTTTCGGAGGTAAGGTTTAGCGTCGGGCCCTTTGACATCAACAATCGTCATGTGAGACACGTCGAACATTCCAGCGTCGGTTCGAACGGCGTGGTGCTCTTCGATTTGCGAACCGTAGTTGATCGGCATATCCCAGCCACCAAAATCCACCATACGCGCACCAGCGTCCACATGTAGCTGATAAAAAGGAGTCTTTAAACCCATGTATACCTTCCTGACTTTGTGTGTCGATCGTGCAACATTGCTGGCCATGATCACGAAACCATTGTTGGCACGGTTTTATGCTTAATTTTTGAGCGCGAATTATACCTGTCACGCCAGCTTTAACAAATCGGATTTTGGATATTTATGCAAATTGGCAATAACTGGATAAATACTGGGCGATTCGAGGCAAAAAGCCCCGACTTAAAGGCTATTGTTGCGTATCTGACTGCATGTCTCGCCCGGCGTTGGCAAACACCTGTTCCACATCGATGCTGTCGAACTGGTAAATCGTTTGGCAAAACTCACAGTTGGTGCTGATTTTGCCTTCTTTGTCGAGAATTTCCTGCAATTCGGCTTTCGGCACCAGGGTGAGAGAATTCAACGACTTTTCACGGCTGCAACCGCAACGATAGGCGATCGATGCTGGCTCAAACAATCTTAGTGGATCCTGATGAAACAGGCGGTGCAATACGGTTTCTGCTGGTAGGTTGAGGGCTTCATCGGCCTTTAATGTGGCTGCCAATTGCGACAGGTGGTCCATTCCGTTTTCATCCTTTTCATCGGGCAGTGCTTGAAGCAACAATCCTGCCGCTTTTTCTTCATTGCTGAAGAGCCAGATACGGGTTTCCAACTGCTCCGACTGCAAGAAGTAGTCTTCCAGATTTTCTGCCAGCGAATGTTGATGCATGGGAACAATGCCCTGATAGCGTTTGCCACCCTCCGGTTCAATGGTCAGTGCCATTTGCGCTCCGGGCATGAGTTGCTTCAGGTCGTTGCTGTCGACCACCTGATCATTGAACCTCGCAATACCACGGTATTGGTGTTGATGATTGGCCTGAACCAATAACAAGGATAAATCGCCTCCACTGTGTGCCTGCAGGCTCAATCGACCCTCAAATTTCAGGGTTTCGGTAAGCAGGTTGGTGGCAAGTACCGCTTCAAATAACTGCTTTTTCACCGCATCCGGGTATTGATGCCCCGAGACCAGCTGTTGCAGTGAGTGTTCCAGAGCTATCCACTGCCCCCGGACGGCCTGTTCTTCGAAGATGAATCGTTGAATAAAGTCGGTGTTGGACGGTGCTGTCATAATGGTTACGCCAATAATTCTGAAGTTAACAATAGTTTACTCGCCAGAGTTGATGCGTTTAAAGCGGTGGATCTGGCGGCGTTGTTTTTTGTCGGGTTTTTTCTGCGGAGCGCTAAGTCCGGCGGCCTTTCTTAAAGCCCGGGCCTCTTCGCGTTGTTTGATGCTTTGCTCGGTTTCCTGATACAGCAAAACTGCCTCTTTGGCGGGGCCGCGACGGTCGGAAAGGCCTGCCACGATAATCTCTTTTTCATCAAAACCAATGCGTAAGGTAACTCGAGCGTCCAGTTGTACCATTCGACCGGGTTTTACGCGTTGCCCGTCGTAGTGCACTTTGCCGCCTTCGATGGCTGCTTTAGCAAGCGCTCGAGTCTTAAAAAAGCGCGCCGCCCAAAGCCATTTATCCAATCGAACCTTTTCTTCCTCTTGCATCGTTAGTAGTGTCACTCCTTAAAAAGTCATTCGGTGGTACTATGAGCTGAATCGCCGTCAGGCGCGGTTGAATCGAGACCTGATTAGCAATTTTTTGCTCTTATCGATAATTTTGTGAATAGTACCCTGTTTGAATAAGAGATCCAGCGTATTTTTTGTTATGCTAGCGTGTTTTCGCAGGAATTGCGGTCAGAATAAGAATTACATCATGGCGTTGGCCAGGAAGCGAACATTGGGAAGTCTTAAAAATGCAATTTAGTGCAACACTTGTCAGCCGGTTTAATAAACCCGACCCTTGGATAAAACTGGGGAGCGGCCTGCTGCTGGTGATCGGCCTATATTTGTTGGCCAAACTGGTCTGGTTGTGGGTCGATGCTGCGGTTGCCGACTATCGGATCCAGGCTCCGCAACAACGGTCGGTTGCTCGAAATACCAACAGTCAATCTCGTGTTTCTGTCGCCGCCATCAAAAACAAACATTTATTCGGTGACGCCACGGCCAAGCCTGTCGAAAAGGAGGAAGTGGTTGAAGAGGTTACCGGAGAGACGCGTTTGCCGCTCAAATTGCGAGGAATCTACGCATCGGATGATAAAAACAAAGGCAGCGCCATTATCGAGTCGGGCGGTAATAATCAAGGGGTTTATTTCATCGGCGAAACGGTTCAGGGTGCGCAAGGTGCGGTTTTGCATCAAGTTCAGGCAAACAAAGTTATTTTAAACCGCAATGGCACATTGGAATCGTTAACACTGGAAGAGTCTGAATCGTTAATTTCGATGGAGCGGGAAGTGGAGCAACCGGCCATGTTGCCCGATACGCCGGCAAAAGGTGACAGCCTAGTGGTTGACAATGCCCGGGTGAAACGTGAGCTCACCGAGTTAAAACAGAAGCTTCAATCGGACCCAACCAGTTTAAAAGACATGCTGCGTTGGCAGCCGGTAATGGAGAACGGGATGATCAAAGGGGTGAAGATTTCTCCCGGAAAAGCCCGTCGCCTGTTTTACGAACTTAAATTACGCCGCAACGACATAGTGACCAACATCAACGGCATTCCGTTGAACGATCCGTCTCAATTAATGATGTTGCAACAGAATTTGGCGAATGCTTCGGAAGTCAGCTTGACCTTACTGCGCAACGGTGAGTCGCAAGATATTACCGTCAAGTTGGATGGCCAATAGTAAATTAATTTGAGTGGCTCCCGGGTTGGGTGTCATCGCAAAAGAATAACAGCGCGGTAGTTTGCGCAGATTAGAGAATTACGCAGGTATTTTTATGAAGTGGAATGTAAGGGACCGATCAATGAAGAAGAGTTGCCTATTGGCGATACTGGTAATGCTTTTTGCTCCTCTGTCTTGGGCAGGAAAGGCAACGGTGAGTATGCAAGACGCCGACATAAAAGTATTCATCGAAACCGTCAGCCGCATCACCGGAAAAACCATTATCCTGAGTGATCGGGTAAAAGGGAAAAAGGTGAACGTTATCTCACAAACCCCGTTGGACGAAGAAGAAATCTGGGGATTGTTTCTGAGTGTTTTAAAGTTGAACGACTTTGGTGTGGTGGAGCAAGGTGACATCGTTAAAGTGGTTCAGCTGCAAGAAGCGAAACAAGATGCAACGCGTGTCGATTCGGGAAATTTGAATGCTCCTGCGGATGAACAGGTGACTCGTGTGATCAAAGTGGAAAACGTCGATGTGACTCAGTTGGTCCCTGTGTTACGTCAATTAATTCCACAACGTATGCACATGGGGCAAATTCGGGCAACTAACGTATTGTTATTGCATGATTCGAAGGCCAACGTCGACCGAATCGTAAAGGTAATTCGGCAGATCGATCACGAAAGTAATGAAGAACTCGAAGTGATCGAATTGCAGCACGCGGCGGCCTCTGAAGTGGTGCGAATACTCGAAACCTTGCAAAAACAAAATGCACAAAAAGACGTCGCTACGTCGGAACCTCGGTTCGTCGCCGATGAACGAACCAATTCGATTTTATTGAGTGCCGAAAAGCAGGATCGAATGCGCTTACGTGCCTTGATAGCTCGACTGGATGCCGAAAATGACGCCGACGGAAACACCAAAGTCATTTATCTTAATTACGCCAAAGCGACCGAAGTCGCTCAGCTTCTTGAAGGTGTCGGTGAGTCGATTGATGACGACCCAAAAGCCAAAGCGCAGCAACGTGCTAGCGGAAAACCCTATTCTATTAAAGCGCATGAAGGCACCAACGCCCTGGTGATCACGGCACAGCCCGACATGCTGAAATCGTTCGAAGCGGTGATTCGCCAATTAGATATTCGACGCGCTCAGGTGCATGTGGAAGCCGTCATTGCCGAAGTGTCCGACGTGGGTTTGAAACAGTTGGGCGTGCAATTGGCTTCGGCTGCTGGCGCGTTTACCAACTTTGGTAACACAGGTGCTTCTATTGTCGGTGTGGGTCAGGGCATTGCTGCTTTGCGCGGTCAGGAAACCGGTGGTGAGGCCATTTATGATAATAACGGTAACGTGATCGGTACCAATCCGGTGCGACAGCAGGGCGACAACGGTGCTGCGCTGGCGCAAGCACTTTCAGGCGCGCAAGGTGCCGTATTTGGCTTTGGTGAGTCGAATTCGAGTGGCGATCTGGAATGGGGCGCGTTGATTCAGGCGCTGGGTCGTGATACCGAGTCAAACGTATTATCAACGCCGAGTATTACCACTTTGGACAACGAAGAAGCTGCCATCAGCGTGGGTCAGGAAGTACCCATCATTACCGGTTCTGCACTGGGTAACAACAACTCCAATCCATTCACTACCGTTGATCGAAAAGACGTAGGTATCAAACTCAAGATCACGCCACTGATCAACGAAGGCAATTCTGTTCGTTTACAGATAGAGCAAGAAGTGTCGTCGATTGCAGGAACCTCCGGAACCGACATTATTACTAACAAACGCCAAATTACCACAACGGTTCAAGTGAATGACGGTGGCATGGTGGTTTTAGGCGGATTGATTGACGAAGACATTCAGGAGTCGCAGGAAAAGGTGCCGGTACTGGGGGATATTCCTTTAATCGGCAGTTTATTCAGTTCGAATCAAACACGAAAAACCAAACGCAACCTGATGGTGTTTATCCGCCCTAAAATTTTGCGTGACGACAACAGTATCCACGAGTTGAGTTCGCGTAAATACAATTACATTCGTGGCAAGCAAATCGACATGCGCGCCAAAGGTGTTTCCTTGTTCGATGACGATGATACACCGATGTTGCCGACCTGGGATGAAAAGCTGGCGCTTCCACCGACCTTTGACGAAAGCATGAAGCAGCAAGAGAAAGACACGGTTCCGGCAGTTAACGAAGAGAGTCAGGAAGATGACAACTGAGTTAGAGCATGCTGATGACACCCTGATTGACGATTCCATGCAGCCAGCGGAAGAAACTGGTCTTGTTGAGGTGGATGATGAAGCCATCATTCACGCACGATTGCCTTTTGGTTTTGCCAAACGTCATGGCATCGTGGTGATCGACGATAAAGCCGATCCTGCTATGGTGGTGTCGCGCAATACGGTAAGTCGAGATGCCGTGGTCGAAGTACGACGATTTCTTGGGCGCGCCATGAGTTTAAAAACGGTGACCGACGAAGAATTTGAGCAACATCTTGGCGCGGTGTATCAAAACGATTCTTCAGAAGCCATGCAGGCGATGGAAGACATTGGCGAAGAAATGGATTTGTTTCGTCTGGCCGAGGAACTCCCGGAAACTGAAGATTTATTAGAAAACGAAGATGATGCGCCGATCATTAAATTGATCAATGCATTGTTAACCGAAGCGATCAAAGAAAGTGCTTCGGACATCCACATCGAAACCTTTGAAAAAGAGTTAACGGTTCGTTTTCGTATTGACGGCGTTTTACGCGAGGTGTTATCGCCGAGTCGAAAGTTGGCGCCTCTGTTGGTCTCGCGTATTAAAGTTATGGCAAAGCTGGACATCGCTGAAAAGCGAATTCCTCAAGACGGTCGGATAGCTTTGCGTATTGCCAACCGTGCTGTTGATGTGCGGGTATCGACCATGCCATCGAGTCATGGCGAACGGGTGGTGTTACGTCTGCTTGATAAGCAAGCGGGTCGGCTCGATTTTTCTCATCTCGGTATGCCGAAACAGTTGATGCAACAGATGAGCAACATTTTGCATAAACCGCACGGAATTATTCTGGTTACGGGACCAACCGGTTCGGGTAAAACCACCACCTTGTACGCCGGTTTGACCATGCTCAACAGTAAACAACGCAATATTTTAACGGTCGAAGATCCGGTGGAATACCTGTTGGACGGTATCGGACAAACTCAGGTTAACACCAAGGTTGATATGACCTTTGCGCGTGGTTTACGCGCCATCTTGCGACAAGATCCTGATGTGGTGATGGTGGGTGAAATACGCGATCTGGAAACCGCGCAAATTGCGGTTCAGGCGTCTTTAACCGGACATCTGGTTCTTTCTACTTTGCACACCAATACTGCCGTTGGCGCAGTGACGCGTTTGGTTGACATGGGCGTTGAGCCTTTTCTTTTGTCGTCTTCCATGTTGGGTGTGTTAGCGCAGCGGCTGGTCAGAACCCTGTGCGACGATTGTAAAGAAGCTTATGTCGCTGATGAAACCGAATGTCAGTTAATGGGATTCGATCAGTACAATCCTCCGAAAATTTATCGCGCCAAAGGTTGCGAAGAGTGCCGTAATCTCGGTTATAAAGGTCGACAAGGTTTGTTCGAATTACTGTTGGTCGACGATGAAATGCGCACCATGATCCATAACGGTGACAGCGAGCAAAAAGTCGAGCGACATGCACGCCAATTCAGTCCCTCCATTCGGGAAGACGGTCGCAACCGGGTACTCGAAGGGTTGACCACGGTTGAAGAAGTTTTACGAGTAACACGGGAAGACTGATGGCGGCATTTGAATACAAAGCACTGGACGCAAAAGGCCGCCAGAAAAAAGGTATTCTGGAAGGTGACACGCCACGTCAAATTCGAGCCAGTTTGCGTGACAAAGGCTTAACACCACTCAGTGTTGAAGCCGTTACTGAAAAACATCGTAAGCAACAGGCGAAGCGACCACTGTTTACTTCGCCGGGCATGAGCGCGATGGATTTGTCGCTTATCACCCGGCAGTTATCTACTCTGATTAACGCGGCTATCCCGGTCGAAGAAGCGCTGAAAGCGGTTGCTGATCAATGTGAAAAGCCCAAGCATCAAACCATTATGATGGGCGTGCGTTCGCGCGTAGTTGAAGGACACACACTGGCCGACGCGTTAAAAGAATACCCTCGGGTGTTTGATGATTTATTTTGTTCCATGGTAGCGGCCGGAGAAAAATCGGGGCATCTCGACGCCGTTTTGGATCGCCTTGCCGATTACACCGAGAGCCGACAAGAAATGCGTTCAAAAATTTCATCGGCCATGGCGTATCCGATGATTTTGGCCTTCGCGAGTATCGCGATTGTTATATTTTTATTATCTTACGTGGTGCCACAAATTGTTGATCAATATCGACACATGGGCGGTGAACTGCCAGCTTTGACACGTGGGCTAATCTGGCTCAGCGAATTTGTGCAAAGCTGGGGTATTTTTGTCTTGATAGGTATTGTTTTGGTCATTGTCGGCATTAAAGCATTGCTTGCGAATCCAAAACGCCGCACTAAGTGGCATCGTTCGATTTTAAAAACGCCGTTTTTAGGGCGGGTATCTCGTGGCGTTAACGCCGCCCGATTCTCTCGAACTTTGTCGATATTAAATTCCAGTTCGGTGCCGTTACTCGAAGCTCTAAAAATTTCGGGCGACGTTATGACCAATCTGGAATTAAAAGACGCAGTGCATGAAGCGGCGTTTAAAGTGCGTGAAGGAACGTCTTTGAAAGCGTCGCTGCAATCGACCGGACACTTCCCGCCCATGATGATCCACATGATCGGTAGTGGTGAGGCATCAGGAGAGTTGGATCGAATGCTGGAAAAAGCCGCTGACAATCAGGATCGTCAATTTGAATCTCTCGTTTCTACGGTAACGAATCTGGTGGGCCCTGTCATGATTCTATTCATGGGCGGATTTGTTGTCACTATAGTATTGGCGATTCTATTGCCAATTTTCCAAATGAATCAATTACTCAATTCTTGACAGATAGGAGCATTTTCGATGTATCGTCAAAAAGGTTTTTCTTTAATGGAAATATTAATTGCCCTGGTCATTATCGGCATTTTAGGCTCGTTAGTGGTGGGTAATTTTATGGGCGCAGTCGACGATTCTCGTTTTACCAAACTCAAGTCCGATTTCAAAGCATTCGAAAGTGGTTTATTGCGGTATTACAGCGACAACGGCTTTTACCCGACGACACAACAAGGATTGCAAGCTTTAGAGCAACGTCCGGACAGCAATCCTGAGCCCACCAATTATCCGCGAGGTGGTTATTTGACCATCGAAAAAGATCCTTGGGGCAATGACTACTTGTATTTGTCACCGGCAGAGTACGGTGAAGGCGATTACGAAATTATTTCTTTGGGCGCTGACAAACAGGAAGGGGGCGAAGGAATGGCGACGGATATTGCTAATTGGAACGTCGATGAATACATCGCCACTATGAAACAAGCGAATCAATAAACAACTCAATGAATGATCATCAGTCATCACATAAAGTGTTAAAACAATCCGGATTTTCGTTAATCGAAATTTTGATTGGTCTGGTGATCATTGCTCTGCTGGCGTCCTTATCGACGGTTGCGTTTTCCGACAAGCGAAAAGAAGAACTCGAAGAACAGTCGTTGCGTTTATACACGCTATTGAGCCAAGCAAAAGATGAAGCGTTATTGCGTGGTATTGATATCGGCATACGTCTGGAAGAGCAAAAATATTTATTCTACGTCTACGACTTGGAGAACGAAAAGTGGCTACCAATTAACGACGATGAAATTTTTAAAGAGCGGGAAATTCCCGAAATACTGGAATTAAAAGTCGTTGTCGATGGTAATACCATTTTCTCTGAAGATGAAACCGAAGACGTCGATATTTTCGAGAAAGATGTGGATATTTTTGAGGACGAAGAAGAGAAAATTGAACCGCCACAAATTTACATCTTGTCGTCGAGTGAAATGAACGAGTTTAAAATTGCACTGGGTTGGACCGATGAGGATCCGAAATACTACCTGATCACCGGTAACGTTCTTGGCGATCTTGCCATCGAAGGGCCGTTGTTGGGTAATTTACGAGACGAAGTGAGTAACGACGATGCAATTACCTTTCGTTAAAACTCGGTCTGCAGGTTTCACCCTGCTAGAAGTCCTGATTGCATTGGTGGTCATTGCACTGGCGTTTACTGCGTTGACAGATTCGATCTACCAGTCTGGAAAATCTCAGCTGTACCGAAAAGAAAAAACACTGGCGCATTACGTCGCTTTGTATCAGCTGAATGAAATGAAGCTGGAACAACCCTGGCCAAATATTGGCACGACGCGTGGCGAAGTTGATATGGTCAATCAGGAATGGGCCTGGGAGCAACAGGTTATCAAAACGTCGGAGAAAGGATTTCGTCGCGTTGAGGTGTCTGTCGGGCTGAAACGGGACCCAGACTACAAGCTGTCGAAAATTGTGTCTTTTGTCGCTAAACCGAGCGAAGACACGGGTGGTCAACGATGACAGGAGGTTGTTTCTAAATGCGTTTGGCGAAAGGTTTTTCATTACTCGAGATAATAGTTGCGATTGCGATCACCGCACTTATCTCGGTGCTTGCCTTTCAGCAAATGACCACCGCCATCGATACGCAAGAAAGTGTGAAAGAGTCGGACCAACAGCTGGCGCAGTTGCAACGAGCCATCAATCGCATCTCGATGGACCTGCAACAAGTTGCCAGCCGTGCAGTGCGTAACGAGTACGGTGACAAAATGCCAGCGTTTATGGGCGATAAAAACGGCGCCGAAAGTTTTATCAGTTTCACACGTCAGGGCAAACGCAACCCGGCGAACTTACCCAGAACCGAGATGGAACGTGTCACCTATCGACTGGAACAAGATAAATTACTGCGAGAACAATGGGCGACCCTCGATATTGCACTGGAAGAACAAATTCTTGCCCGCACGGTGCTGGAAAACGTCCTTCGTTTCGAAGTGGAGTTTTATAAAGACGAGCAGTGGATCGACTCATGGCCAGAAATAGACGCGGCTGAACAAGATCCGCAAGCATTGAGCAATAATTTTCCAACCGCGGTCAAATTAACCATCGAAACCCGAGATTTGGGCGAGTTGGTACAGATTTATCCTTTGGGAATCGACTCATGACTCGGCAGGGCGGAGCAACGCTACTCATCGTGTTGATGATCATGGCCCTGGCAACCTTGATTGCCACCCAACTGGTCGAACACAGTGTGTTCAGTAAACGTCGTACCGAATTGATGTTAGGTCGCGATCAGGCCTATCAACTGGCACTGGGTGGCGAGTCATTAGCTAGGCAATGGTTGGGCAAAGGTTTTGACAAGCAAAATGACAAGGTGCATTTGAACCAGCCCTGGGCGACAACACCGTTTGAATTTCCGATTGAGGGTGGGATGATTAAGGGCACGGTGCGTGACGCGTTAACCTGTTTTAACTTGAATTCACTGGACCCGAAGGCGCCAGAGCAAAATTCAAATGGTGACGATCGCAATCCGCCCAATGTGGTAGAAGGCGGTGGAAGTGAGCGACGAAACGAACCTCCGACACCGGGGGGTGGCAGTCTGGGTACTAATCAACCACCCGATAAAGATCAACAAATTTATGAAAAACTGTTGAACGAACTGCTTAAAGAAGTTGGTGATATCGAGGTGCAACCTCAATCATTGGTGGCACCCGTGGTTGACTGGATAGACGATGATATTCAGCCAACGGGAATCGACGGTGCCGAAGATATGATTTATACCGGCTATGAAATTCCCTATCGCACGGCCAACAGTTTATTGGCGAGTAAATCGGAATTGCGGGTGATGCAGGGCTATTCCGCCGAAGTTTATGACGCAGTCAAAGATCACGTTTGTGCTTTGCCCGACAACAGTATCAATAAATTGAATGTGAATACCCTGTCGGAAGAAAGTGCGCCGTTGTTGGCTGCTGTACTGGATGTCGATTTATCAACGGCACAAGAAATTCTAAGTAACATACCAGAAGACGGTTACGACATGCCGGGGTTGCAACAACAAGTACCGCAGCAGCAAGGTGATAGAAATAATAATCCTGACTGGCCGCGCGTCGACGTGAAAAGCGATCTGTTTTTATTAAGTATCGAAGTGGAATACAAAGGTGCGGCGTTTCGAATGAAATCTTTGGTGAAACGCGAAGGTCAAGAAAGAGACGCGCCATTTCGTGTTGTGACACGATATTTTGGAGAGTTTTAATGAAGAATAAATTATTTATTCAACTTCCCGACGATATGTCGAACGCCATCGTTTGGGGTAACTGGAACAGTGATGACGAGTCCTGGGATGATCGGGGCGAAATTTTATCGGTCGATCTGGTGGCACTAGCCGAACTGGCAAAAAGATGTGAAACCATAGCGATTGTTCCTGCCAGTAAAGTTGCGCGCAAACAGGTGGTAACGCCCGCCAAACAAATCAAACAAATTCAGGCAGCGGTGCCTTATACCTTAGAGGATCAATTGGCTAACCCGGTTGATCAATTGCATTTTGCTTACGGCAAGCGAACCCGAGCGGGTGAGATTGATGTGCTTTGGACCACGCATGAACAAATGGAGCAATGGCTGGAATGGTTTGAGCAGGCCGAAATTTCGGTTGATGCATTAGTTTGCGAAAGCACTTTGATCAAACAGGCCGACGATGCGACAGAAATAATTCTGAATCAGGATTTTGCA
>JBPEWV010000169.1:0-20112 GCA_052032335.1 Pleionea sp.
AATTGTTGTCTGTCACTTTTTACAGCTTTCATTAATCGAGATTACCCAATAATAAAGCCGAACTCAGCTCGCGCCAAGCTCGGCTTTAACCGGGTAAACCTTTTTATTTAAACGCGTTCGAATACGGTGGCGATACCTTGGCCCAATCCGATACACATGGTCGCAACCCCTAAGGTGGCATCTTTGTTTTGCATCAGGCGAAGTAAAGTGGTGCTGATTCGCGAACCGGAGCAACCTAATGGATGGCCCAGTGCAATCGCGCCGCCGTTTAAGTTTACTTTCTGCTCCATAACATCGAGTAATCCTAAGTCTTTTAATACCGGCAACGATTGCGCGGCAAAGGCTTCGTTGAGTTCGAACAAGTCGATGTCGTCGACGGTTAAGTTGGCTCGTTTTAAGGCTTTTTGAACCGCTGGAACCGGACCGTAACCCATGATCGCAGCATCGCAACCGGCAGAAGCCATGGCGCGAATTTTCGCGATGGGCTTCAGACCCAGTGATTTGGCTTTTTCAGCACTCATCACTAACATGCCCGATGCGCCATCGGATAACGCTGACGCGTTTCCGGCGGTAACCGTGCCAGTAGGATCGAACGCTGGGCGCAGTTTGCCGAGATCTTCAACGGTCGATTCAGAGCGAATCACTTCGTCGTAATCAAACAGCTTTAATGCGCCTTTTTCGTCGTGACCTTCAATGGCAACGATTTCGTCTTTAAAGCGACCTTCGACGGTGGCTTTGTGCGCTTTCTGATGCGACGCGAATGCAAACTCGTCTTGTTGCTGACGGCTGATGCCGTGCATTTTTCCAAGCAGTTCGGCGGTGTAACCCATAAAGCCAGAACCTTTGGCGGCGTATTTGGCAATTTGTGGCGCAAAGTCGATGCCGTGTGTCATGGGTACATGACCCATGTGCTCGACACCACCGATCATATAAACATCGCCATGACCGGTCATAATGCCTTGAGCAGCTGTGTGCAACGCTTGCATCGACGAACCGCACAAACGGTTGATGGTTTGTGCTGGAACGGTGCGTGGAATGTCGGTCATGATCGCCGCGTTTCGTGCGATATTAAAACCTTGCTCTAATGTTTGCTGAACACAACCCCAGATCACGTCTTCAATGTCTTTCGGATCGAGCGCACTGTTACGCTCGAGTAACGATTGCATGATGTGCGCTGACAACTGTTCGGCGCGCACGTTGCGGAACATGCCGCCTCTTGATCGACCCATTGGGGTGCGAATTGCATCTACAATAACGACTTCAGTCATAATATATCTCCCGGGAATTCTGTGTTGGCTTAAGCGTTGTAAAAACGCTTGCCATCTTTAGCCATCGCTTTAATGATTTCTGGTGCTTCGTAAGCTGCGCCCAAGTTTTTGTATTTTTCTGACAGCGTCATCAACGTGTCGATACCCAACTCGTCGGCGTATTTCAATGCACCACCCCGGAATGGAGGGAAGCCCAATCCGTAAATCAGTCCCATATCGGCTTCGGCCGGTGTTTCGACGATGCCTTCTTCAATGCAGCGTGCCACTTCGAAAATCATGGGCAACATCAGGCGCTCAACAATTTCTTGACCGTCAACGTCTTTCGATGGCTTGCCCACTATGTCGAATACCGACTCGTCGACGTCTTTCTTTGGACGCCCTTTCTTGTCCACCGAGTAAGCGTAGAAACCGCTGCCCGACTTCTGCCCGTACATGTCTTTGTCGAACAGCTTTTTGATGGGGTCACCGTCTAACGCACTCATGCGCTCGGGGAATCCTTCAGCCATTACACCAACGCAGTGCACGGCAGTGTCGATACCAACAACGTCAAGTAAGTAGGAAGGACCCATCGGCCAACCGAACTTTTCCATGGTCTTATCGACCACTCGGAAGTCAGCGCCTTCTTGCAGTAGCTGACTGAAGCCGCGGAAGTAAGGGAACAAAACTCGGTTAACGAAGAACCCAGGGCAGTCTTTCACCACAATGGGGGATTTGCCAATGGCGCTGGCGTAAGCGACAACCGCAGCAACTGTTTCAACACTGGACTTTTCACCGCGAATGACTTCGACCAATGGCATCTTGTGCACCGGGTTGAAGAAGTGCATGCCGCAGAACTTTTCTGGGCGTTTTAAATTTTTCGCCAGTAAATCGATAGAAATGGTAGAGGTGTTCGAAGTCAAGATTGCATCGTCGGCGATTAAAGACTCGACTTCGGTTAACACAGAATCTTTAACCTTGGGGTTTTCAACCACGGCTTCGACCACAATATCGACGGGCTTCACGTCTTCGTAGTTCAAAGTAGGTTTGATGCTGGCGATGGTTTTGGCCATTTTCTCGGCGCTGACTTTGCCAATCTTCATGCCTTTACCCAAGATTTTTTGCGCTTCGCCCATGCCGAGTTCTAAAGCGTCCTGACGGATGTCTTTCATCACCGCCGGAACACCTTTTACCGCTGACTGGTAGGCGATACCGCCGCCCATAATGCCAGCACCCAGCACGGCTGAGGTTTTAATCTCTTTGGTGGCGGCCTTGCCAGCAATTTTGGCTTTCTTTTTCAACAATTGGTCGTTGAGGAAAATCTGGATCATGGCATTGGCTTGCGAGGTTTGCGCAACATTAACAAAACCTTCGTGCTCAATTTTCAGTGCTTCATCACGACCTTTGGTGGCGCCTTCTTCGATAACGCGAATGGCTTCCATGGGTGCCGGGTAGTTTTTACCGGCTTTGGCACCGACCATGCCTTTGGCGGTATTAAACGCCATGGCCGATTCCAGTTTATTCAGATTCAGAGGCGCTTTTTTCTGCTCGCGACGGCCTTGCCAGTCAAGTTGCCCGGCAATGGCGTCTTTCGCCATTTGAAGGGCCACGTCTTTTAACGCTTCGGGCTCGGTGACGGCATCGATGGCGCCGACTTTTAAAGCGGCATCGGGCTTTTGATTTTTCGCAGTGGCAATCCACTCGATGGCGTTGTCACTACCAATCACACGCGGTAATCGGGTGGTACCGCCGAAACCGGGAATAAGCCCCAATTTGGTTTCGGGTAAGCCGACTTGGGCCGCGGTCGAGGCAACGCGTAAATCACAGGACAGCACCATTTCCATTCCACCGCCAAGAGCAAAGCCATTGATGGCCGCGACGGTCGGGAAGGGCAGATCTTCAAACGCATTGAAAATCGCGTTGGCTTCTGCAGTCCACTGCAATAATTCTTCACGTGTGTTAGCAAACAAACCCTGAAACTCGGTGATGTCGGCACCAACAATAAATACGCCCTTGGCGCTGGTGACGATCGCTGCTTTAACGTCTTTGTTGCCCTGAAGGGCTTCTGTGACCGATTTCAGTTCGTTTAAAGTCTTTTTGTCGAACTTATTTACAGATTCATTTTTACTGTCGAAGCAGACTTCGGCGATGCCGTCGTCCAGCAACTGACAGGTAAGTGACTGGCCTTCGAAAATCATATGATTGACTCCATCCTGTACAGAGAAACGATAAACCCTCTATAAATCAGAAGGTTAATTATAAAAATTCGGGTTGTTGCAGCTAATTCTTAACGCTTTTTTTGCGCTGCGGTAATGCTCAATAGTAACACAGTTGACTGGTCTGACAAGTGTCATCAGTTTTTTAAACAAGCGTCTAATTTAAGCACAGAAAGCTTAGTCAATGGTACTGACTTGGCAACCATTCAAGCATAATTCTCATATTGAAATGACGGCGCTATCCCTGATCTGGAATTGGTGCCCCATCGGCTGAGGTTTTCCGCTTTGGCGCATTCTGTATAATGCAGGGTTACTTTGACGAATTAACACATGAGCGAGATTATGACGAACACGGTTGACGCAACATTCGACGCCCACTTTGAAGGCCTGCTGAAACGCTATCAGACATTGCTCGCGGAACACCATTACGATTATGCGGTGATTCCGTCAGGGATGCCCATTCGCAAATACCTCGACGATATGGACTATCCGTTTAAAGTGAATCCTCACTTCAAAGCGGTTTTGCCGCTCGCAGATCATCCGCATTGTCAGATTGTGATCCCAAAAAGTGGTAAGCCCACTTTATGCTATTACCAACCGGTCGACTTTTGGCACACGGTGCCTGCCGATCCCGAGGGCCCCTGGGTCAAGTTTTTCGATATAAAGATCATTGCGCGTCCGCAAGAAGCGCTGTCGCACCTGCCCAAAGAAGGCCGCACCATTTTGCTGGGGCAAAAAGAAGGAGTATTGGATGCGGTCAGCTTCTCGGCGCACAATCCGGAAACTATTGTTTACCCACTTTACTGGCACCGAGCTTATAAATCCGATTACGAAATTGAGTGCATCAATCAGGCGAATATCATTGCCGCTCGAGCGCACACCGCTGCCAAAGACGCGTTTTACGCCGGTGAAACCGAACAGGGCATTCAGCTGGCGTACCTTAAAGCCGCCAAGCAGCTGGAAAATGACATGCCCTACGGCAACATAGTCGCATTAAACAACAATGGTGCAATTTTGCACTACACTGGTTGCGAAGGTGAGTTGCCCGACGAGCATCACGCTTTTCTGATCGACGCCGGTGCACAATTCCACGGCTACGCCTCGGATATTACCCGAACGTATTCTTTTAAAAAGAACGATGAATTTGCCGACATGATCGCGGCCATGGATGAAATGCATCTTGGGCTGCTGGAACAAATAAAGCCGGGTGGTTCTTACGTCGACTTGCACATTCAGGCGCATCACAAGATTTCGGCCATTCTGAATCAATTTGGGTTTATCGACATGGATCCAGAACAAATGGTTAAAGAAGGCGTTTCCAGTGTGTTTTTCCCGCACGGGCTGGGCCATCAGCTGGGCTTGCAGGTGCACGATGTGGGCGGTCACCAAACCAACGAACAAGGTGGCACCACCAACCCACCAGAGCAACACCCTTTCTTGCGAAATACCCGTATGCTCGAGAAGTCTCAGGTGCTGACGGTTGAGCCCGGTTTGTACTTTATCGACTCTTTGTTACAAGACATCAAAGCATCCGAGTTTGATAAGACGGTCAATTGGGACAAAGTCGAAGCCTTTAAAAAGTTCGGCGGGATCCGTATTGAGGACGACATAGTCGTGACACAAGACGGACATCGTAACCTGACGCGCGAAGCCTTCGCGAAACTTTAAGTTGATGCCGTTTTTCCAAAGGGAAAGCGGCAAACTTAATTTTTGTTTATGTCTGGATACTCAGTTCCGGCCAAGCCGGTAGAAGTCGAAGAAATCATCAAAGGCAGTCGCTTTATTACCCGGGCGATCAATGTCGATACGGTGGAAGCCGCAAAAGGCTTTTTGCGCCAATTGCGTGAAGACGAACCCGATGCGACCCATCATTGTTGGGCGTATATCGTCGGTGATCCGAACAGCACCACCTTAATTGGGTGCAGTGACGATGGCGAGCCAGCCGGAACGGCGGGTAAACCCATGTTGAATATTCTGCAGCACTCGGGCATTGGCGATATCATTACCGTTTGTACGCGTTATTATGGTGGAACCAAACTGGGTACCGGCGGACTCGCTCGTGCGTATGGTGGCGGCGTAAAGTTGGTGATGGAACAAATCGAAGTCACCGAAAAAATTGATAAAGCTTCGTTGAAAATTGTTTGCGCTTACGAATGTGGCAAAGATGTCGAACATGAATTAAAACAGGTTGACGCGGAAATCAGCAACATCGATTATGATGCGTCGGTAACCTACTACGTAACATTGCCACAACAAAATAAAACAACATTAACTGAACAACTCGACGTTCGATTTGGGGAAAAAGTACAGTGGACATCTATTTAATTACCAAACACATTCATATGACCTTTGCCGGGTTATCTTTGCTGAGTTTTGTTATTCGTGGTTACTGGATGATCAGTGGCTCGAAATTATTGCACGCCAAACCGGTTAAAATTGTGCCGCACATTGTCGACACGATTTTGTTGGCATCGGCGGTGGTTTTGGTGATCAAAACCGGCATGTACCCATTGAAAGTCGACTTCGTCACTTTAAAACTTTTACTGCTGGTGGCCTACATCATTCTCGGAACCTTCGCTTTAAAACGTGGCAAAAGCAAAGCCGTAAAAGTGATCGCCTTTGTTGCCGCCTTAGCCACTTTCTTTACCATTTATTGGGCTGCCATCGCGAAGCCCGTTTTCTAAATGCGCCCGTTTAAATTCAAACCGTTATTGAAGTCGCTCGTTATGGCGAGCTTCATAGCGGTTTGTTTTTATTTTATTGATCAGGGCGTTGCGTCAACACAACAACTGGATGAGATTTTACCGGGTTACAGTTCTGTATTGCTGTGGGCTAAATGGCTGATCATTGCTGGATTATTACTCACGGGCGTAATTCAAGGTATGCGGCGTTAGGTCTCGGTTATGCGCTTACGGCTAATGCAACGGATTATTTATTCACTTTTTATGCTAGGTGCCGCCACTCTTGTCGCCAACGACAGTAACGCCGACAACGGTGACGAGCGAAAGAAAATTTACCAGTGTTATGATTCGCGTGGAAACACGGTATATCAAGACGGTCCTTGTGATATCGGCGCTCAGCGTGAAATCACTGAAGATGATCTACTAAGAAAGCAAAATCGTATTCAGTCTTCGAACCAAAGATCGGTCGATAACCTTGTGCACAATGGATCGTTTGACACATTACAACATTGGACGTTGGAAGGATTGCGTGAGCCACCATTTTCTCAATCAGTAACGGCCAACGGTCAATTGGCGATCTTTACCGATAATTTGACGCCAAATAAGCGCTATATCTACGAGGTTAAGGTAACTCAATGCGTTGAATTAACCGAAGCTAAATTTTATCAGTTTGGTGGGCGATTTAAGTCTCAGGGGCTGGCGCGAAAAGAGTTTGCTAATGACATTGAAATTATTTGGTACGAATCTATCGACTGCAGTAGCGGCGGCCAGTTTGGTGCTTACCTTCGTCCGAAACTTGAGTACGGCTGGCAAAGTCTCATCAAAACCAAAGTAAGAAAGTCGATTGGTGCGAAAGCGGTAAAAATTCAGATCACGAAAAATCGCGCTTACGCTAACAACGACGTTGCCATCTGGGATGATGTGTTTTTCGTTGCCGAAACGGCTGATCAGTCGCAGCGACAAAAACTGGCGCAGTTCAATTATGTGAAACGATCAGGCAATTACCTGGAGAACGGCAGCTTCGATCGGGACTTGGCGCATTGGCGTAAAGGTTGGGAGTCGCATTGGCAATCGGGACAGGGCGTTGATTACTCAGGAGTCATACAGGTGATTGCACAGTCGGATCGTGGCAGTGTCGGTACAACCGCATTTTCGCAATGTGTTGAACTGGGCAGTTGGCGCAAATACGCAGCGAGCATACAGTTTCGTCGCGATATTAATTCGATGCTGCCTTGTGGTGCCCGATTTCGAGTTACCTGGTTTGATGACAAAGATTGCCAGGGCAGTTACAAAACTGATCAGCACGCCGATCCCAGTTCGGGATTTCATTGGCAGGCACTTAACCTTAAATCTCTTGAAGCTCCGAACACGGCTTTGAGCGTAAGAGTGACTGCCATACAAACGGTTCCCAAGTCGGGCCGGGCCGTTTGCTACTGGGATAACGCAGAGTTTTACGCTCGAGATCAATAAATTACCGATCGTGATGCAATGCTCTGGCTTCGTGTTCCAGCAACCACTGTTTTCGCTCCAAGCCTCCCAGATAACCCGTCAATTGTCCATTGGCGCCGATCACTCTATGACAGGGCACAATAATGGAAAGCGGATTTTTCCCATTGGCGGCGCCCACTGCGCGAGCCGCGCTCGGTCTATTCAAAGCTTCGGCCAATTGTTGATAACTGCAGGTTGTACCGAAAGGAATGTTGAGTAATTGTTGCCAAACGCTTTTTTGAAACGGCGTTCCTGTGAATGACAAGGGCAAGTCGAACGCTGAGCGCGTGCGATTGAAGTATTGGCTGAGTTGTTGTTGAGTCTGCTCAAGCAGTGGACTCGGCTTGCGCGACTTTTCTGCCGCGACAAAATACAGACTCAGCAAACCATGGTCGTCGGCTGTGATTTCGATGAGTCCAAGCGGACTGGCATAATAATCGACAAACATGAGTTACAGTAATCTCCAGACGTGAAAGGTTAAATAGCTGCGCCACGGTTTTGCTGCCTCGGTGTCGATTTCGATGTTGTGCTTTTTAAGTGCATTTTTGACACCCAGATCACTGCCCAGCCAAACATCGGATTCAGCCAAACCGCGCAATCGAATATAGTCGACTGTCCAAGGACCGATCCCTTTTATGTCGAGCAGAGCCGAAATCGGTTCATGAGAAGCGTTTAAATACCATTTGGCAAATCGTTTCAGTGTGTCGTGACGCGATTGCGGCATTTTGAGAAAACTTAAACCGCTGTTAATGACTTGTTGTGCTGTGGGAAAAAGTTTCTTGTTCGTCGATTGCTCGCTGCCTAAATGATCGACCAATTTGCTGACCAGGTTTTGCGCCGCCTTGACCGAGACCTGCTGACCCAGAATGGCGCGAACTCCGGCTTCAAATAAGCTCCAGATTTGCGGCACCCTTAAGCCTTCTAAAAAATATTCTTTCGGTAGCAGTTTTACCAGCTGGGCATCAATGACCCGACTGTTGGCATCAAGATCGAAAACGCGGCGTATGATTTCTATCACCTGCTTCAGGCGGGTGGTGTCGTCGAGTTGAAGGGTAACGTTAAACGCATGACCTTTTTCTGCCGGTACAATTTCGAACCATCCGACTGCGTCTTCGACTGCGATGGTACGGCCGTAACCTTCTCGGTCGGTTCCTTCATTGACCATCCATTCCAGATTGGGAATAAGTCGCTTTTGCAAAAAAGTTTTAACCCCTTGCCAATCGTAGGGTGGGCGGTAGTGGAGTGTAAGCCGTATGGTATTGGAGGCGCTGCAGTGCCGGTGTCGAATATCGGAGGGACGAATGCCCATGGTTTTTTTAAAGCAATCGTTAAATCGCCGTACACTGTTAAATCCGCTGGCCAGCGCGACATCAGTGATACGCATCGACGATTGATGCAATAGCTGTTTGGCAAACAGACACTGTTGATACAGTGCGTATTGTTTTGGTGATGCGCCCAGGTACTGATGAAACAGTTTTCGCAAGTAGCGATCGCTGATCCCCAGCTTGTCGGTTAACTGTTGCGTCGAGTGCTGGTTGAGAAAACCGTGATCGATGAGTTGCAAAGCCCGATCAAATACGGTCTCGGTGCCTTTCCAGGGATTGGAGCCTGGTGCACTGTCGGGACGACAACGTAAGCAGGGACGAAAACCCTGATTCGCGGCCTCAAATGCGCTGGCAAAGTAGCGCACGTTATCTTCTTTAGGCAATCGAGCCGGGCAGATTGGCCGACAAAAAATTCCGGTGCTGGTAACACCAATATAAAATAAACCATCGAAGCGTGGGTCACGCGACAGGCGCGCTTTTTTCAACTCCGTTGTTGGCATTAGGCGATCAGTTTTCATACCGCCAGTTTATCCAATTTATTACCGAACACTAGCCATTTTCGGAACTGACCGTTAATTCAGATCAAACAGTGGTTGCAGTATCGATTCGAGGTTGTCGACCGGTTTTTGTTTGATCAGTTTTTCGCACGCTTTATGCAATTCTTTCTGATCCGACTTTTCCAGCTGCTCGACTTTGTCTTGAAAGTCGGTGGCGTTAAAGTTCAGTGCTTGTCGATTGGCGTGGTTCAATTGCGCTACCTGGCGATACAGATGGATGAAACGGCCGATCACCACGTACGGAAAATTTCGGTTTTTGATCGGGCCATAGCAGGCTTGATAGCCTCCCACGGGCAGCCCTTTGATCTTCATATCGACCAATTTATTGGCACCAAAAAATGCACTGCCAGCGCCAATAAGGCCTCCGCCTAAAGCTCCCATCATGAAACTGTGGCCGGCCACCGCAAAATCAACGGCGGCACCACTGACTGCTCCAGCAACAGCAGCGGCCGAAATCAATTGTTTTTTGTTCAGTCCCCAGGCGAACCATTCGTCGCAATCGAACAAGTCCGGTGGTAAATCAAATTGATCCAGTGTCACCTGAGTCTGAAAATGGGCGTAGTTGGCGAGCAACTCTTTGATCGCTTTTTCTTCGCGCTGTTTCATCCAGTGTTGATATTGCCGCGCCAACACCGGTTGCACCTGTTTCGCCTGCGATTCGGTCAGTACTTTTTGCGTTTCCTGATAATGGCACAGATCGTCCACCAGCCGAGCCAGTATGATGACGCTGTCATTTTGTTGTTTCGTGCGCTGGCGTTTTAAATCACTGGTTACCTGGTTGATGGAGCTGGACCAGTCGGGATTCAAGTGAGCGAAAGTTTGTAGTAATTCGATTTGTTTTTCGAAGTCGGCTTTCATTGGGTTAAACACCCGAACCGACTTGAAATATTGCGCCAAAGCGTTTTCCCATTGGTTGATGCAATCTGAGCTTTCGATTGGGTTAATAAGCGCCATAGAAGGCTTACCAGTCCAGCGCAGTATTTCCATTTCGGCCTCGTATTCCGGTCCGTAGGGGCGAGAACCATCGACCACATATAAAATGGCGGCACCGGAAACGATGGGTCTGAGTAACGCCACTTCGTCTTTAAAGTGTTGCTGGCACTCCGGGTCATCGACAAATTTTGCCACAGCTGCGGCGCGTTCGCTGGCGCTGTTGCAATGTTGTTTCAACCAATTTAAAACTTTAACAGGCCGTTGAAAGCCGGGGGTGTCGATAAGTTTGTAACAGCCGTTCGCGGTTTTTACCCAATAAGCATCGGCGTCCGTGGTGGTGCCGCTACGACTGGATATTTCAATGTTATCATTGTGCGATAAGGTCGAAACAATCGACGATTTTCCTTTATTGGGGTGACCGACCACCGCAAATTGAGCGTGTGAATTATTGTTCATCTTGGCCACTCCATTCGGCTGGCAAGTAGATTCGCCAATTGAGCAAGGTGCGAACAAAACGTTGCCATTCTTCCAGATGACGTTGTTCGGGCGCATTCACGGTTTGGTTCTTTAAATCAATGGGAAACAAAAGTCCTCGACCTGTGTGTAAATAATCTTGCAACTCTCCCATGGGTGGTTCCCAGGATTTTACCATGACCAATTGTTGTTCTGGTGCTGCCTTGTCTTGGTCCACGGTTAACGGATCGATTGTAATGGTGCGTGTGGGTCGTAGTTGCAAAGTGTTTACGAGCTCGTTTTGAAAACCTGCCCAGTTCACTAAAACATAGTCATTCGGCAGTTGGTGTGTGAGCGGCTCCAGTGCATGGCTTGCGGTTACTGGGTTGGACTGTCGATGTAACTTTTGAGACAGTTGCGACTCAACGTCTTTCTTCAGTTTTGCGGTAAGCCAGACTTTTCCGACAAACAGCAATGCGCCACGTAGAAAAAACGAATAAACAATCTGCGTTGCTAAAATAAACGCCCACCAATGACCGTACTGATTGATGTTTGAATAAGACTGGGTAAGTCGGGAATCTTGCGTCATTTGCAATAGTTCGAGTGTCGGTTGAGCCGACTCCCAAAACGGCCAGACGCCAGCTATTGTTTTTAATAAGGGAAATAAATCTTCGGCATCGAGCAAGGTGCTGCGCCAGACAAAGTTGATGTCGGTTGCGAGTAACAGAATGATAAAAGTGAGCACTCCCGCGATTGAGTAGGCGAGCGCCGCGACCTGACTTTGCAGGAAGAACCATTGTTTATCCAGATGCATCTGGCGAAATTTATGCAGGTTATTTTTCTGTGCGTTTGACCAAATAGGCATTGCACTTAATAGTCGCGCCAGATTGAGCCCCCTGCCACGAATCAGACTGACAACTGAAAGAATCGCACTGGCCAGTGGAACGAATAAAAAAATGAGCAACAAATACAATAGATTAACTCGGCCCATTTCATCGCCACTGAGCACTGCAAAACTGAGAAACAGTCCTAAAACAAATCCAGCCAGCATAATGGGGCGCGAGAGGCGCGTTGCTTTGTCAGGAGTTAATGCCGTCAAAAAAATACCTTGTCAATGAAGCGCGATTGCCCAGTCGATAATCGACTCGGCAAAAGTGCTTATTATAGAAGGATTTGCAGTTCCGTTGCCAATGCAGAAGATGTCAGCAAGTAACCGGGTGTTTCAAGAAAAAGGCCGGCCAGTCTCATAAACGGATCAATCCCTTTAAAAACGGATCGAAACGATTAAAAACGAATGGACAATTCGACGCCGGTAAAAATATCCGAGGTGTCTTCAAGAAACAGACCATTCATCCAGCGATAGCGAGCGAAAAAATTGACGTCAAGATGTTCATGATGGAAGCCGGCACCGAAACCGATGAATCCATCGACGTCATTGCAGTGGTCATCGTCAGTGTAGCGATCACTGTCGTTGCAGTCGTCGGGTATCCAGCTGGTTAATAGCGCCTCTCCGAGATCGAGTCCCAGTTCGCCGTAAACTGAGACGTCGGAATAGTAGCCAAATCTGACCGAGCCTTGCCAGGCCAGATAGTCCTCGACGAATCCATCTCGTTCGGTGATCGAGGCAAAGGCTAATCCGGTGCCCAATTCAAATCCGACTTTGGAGGAGTCGTTAATGCGGAGGTTGAAGTCGAGCGACGAGATCTGCCCAATATCGGACCATTCTTTGCTCAAGGAATAACCAAAGCTTCCTTGTTGGGCATGGTCGGCAAAGGAAATGGCTTGGAAACCGGCAATCAGGGCTAAAATTATGCGATAGGTTTTCATTGTTCTCACTGGGTAAAGGTTCGATAGAGGGAATGATATGCGGCGGAAACTGAATAGAAAGTTAACGGTTCAAAAAGAAACATAAATCGGCTGTTGACGCTACGACTTGTGGTGCCGGAGCATATCTGAGATTATTATTCGATACCGCGCCAGAAGGTGCCCATGGACGATTGCAAAAATGATTAACCAACCATGACAAGTTCAAACAGCGATAAGCCGGAAGCCGAGAATACCAAAATTCATTATCCTTCGGGTGACGAAAAAAACGGTGCGACCATTTTAAACACCGAGAAAAAGAAAGCGAAACTTACCCAGATTGGTCAGATTTTGCAGTCCACCGGCTCTAAAGACGGTTTTGCGAAAGCCAAGCAAGACGCCAATCGTGCCCTCGCCGAGAAGAAAATCATTCTGAATAATCGATTTGTGCTGGAATCGACCATAGGTGCCGGTGGCATGGGGTCGGTATACAAAGCACAGGACCTTCGTCGCGTAGAAGCCAGTGACAATAATCCCTATGTGGCGATTAAAGTACTGAGTGGCGATTTTAAAAAGCACCCGGATGCATTCGTAGCGTTGCAACGAGAGGCCAGTCGTTCAGCAAAATTATCTCACCCCAATATTGTCACCGTGTACGATTTTGATCGCGATAACGAAACGGTTTTTATGACCATGGAGTTACTCAATGGACGCGATCTGGATCATATTATCAGCGAACACTCGGGCAAAGGCATCGCCAAGCCGAGAGCGTTGAAAATCATTTCAGAATATTGTCAGGCGCTCAGTTTTGCGCACCAGAAAGGCGTGATCCATTGTGACTTAAAGCCGGCGAACATTTTTCTTGATCGTGAGGGAGCCAAAGTGCTCGACTTTGGGATCGCTCGGTTGGCAATGAAGAGTCAGGATCATTTTGATGCCGGTCGCATTGGTGCATTCACACCGGGTTACGCCAGTTTGGAGATGTTTCATGGCAACGACCCCGATCCGTCAGACGATGTGTTTGCTGCGGCCATCATTGCGTACGAACTCCTGGCCGGTCAGCACCCCTATGAAGGTAAGTCTGCCCCTGTTGCTTTGGGTATGGGCATGCAACCCAAACCCATTAAAGGATTAAGCAATCGACAATGGCGCGCGTTAAGCAAAGCCTTACAATTAGAAAAGTCGGAACGTACCGAAACCATCGATGAATTTGTTCAAGGGTTAATTGGTCAGGCGACCTGGCCGCGCTGGTTGATGCTCGGTTCGGGTGTTGCTGCAATAGTGATTGCTGCTGTCGGCTACAGCATTTATTCCAGCGATCATCAGTTAAAAGCAAAAGTTGAAGAATCGTTACAGGCGTCGAATGCCTGTTTGCAGCAAGCTGATTTTGCCTGCGCCATCAGTAATGCGAATGTGGTGCTAAAAATCGAGCCGCAACACCCAACCGCAACACAATTGTTACAGTCTGCGAAAGAAGCGCAGCGACAGGCACAAATAGATGCAACCATTGCTGAGTCTTTGAAGATGGGCGAAACCTGTTTTCAGCAAGGCGATCATCCGTGCGTCATTCAACACGCTGACTCGATTTTAGCACTGAAGCCGACGCACTCTGATGCTATGCAGTTGAAAACCAAAGCGCAAAGGCAACTCGATCAACAGCAACAGGCTTACGATGACTTAATCGCCCAGGCTTCCGACTGTTTTAAGCGAAAAGATTTTAATTGTGCTGTGGATTTTGCAACACAAGCGACCGATTTGAATCCGTCGGGAAAAGAAGCCAATAATATTAAGCAAAATGCGCAATACGAAATAAAGCAGCAACAGAATGCATTGACGAAAGCAAAAAGTATCGTCGCCGATGGCCGCAGTTGTTTTAAAAAATTCGACTACAGTTGTGCCATCGCGAAGGCTGAATCGTCATTAGAGTTTGTTAACAATTACCCACCGGCGTTGCAATTAAAAAAAGATGCAGAAAAAGCTATCGCCAATGCAAAAAAATCCATCACCATAGAGTGATTTATTAGGAGCCTTTTATGAATACAAAGATCAAATACCTGTCGATCGCTTTTTTGTGCATCTTTGTGATAACCGGGACCGGATGTAAGAAAAAACACTTGAAAACCGTCGGCGCATTAATTGTTGCCGGTGTTGCTGCAAAAATTATTTATGACATGGTTATTGAATATCGTACCGAACAAACCAGCAACGATAATCAGGTGGTAAACAAATACAAAAAGCAGCACAAGTCATTACCAGAGGAGCCTGAGTTAGTACGGTATCAATCGACCATCAAACCTGGTTCGGTGGTAAATCCCGGCAAGAAAATTTCAATTCAATCGACGCTTGAAGTAGTGCGCAGTAAAAACAAAGAAATATTACAGATCCAGGAAAAAATCACTATTTACGATAATGAAGATCCTAATAAAGTACTAAAAAGCCTGGTGAAAAATGTGAACAGTGAAACCAACAAGTGCGGCGCTTTCAACAACGAGTTTGTGTTCACCTTACCCAAAGGAATGCCACAAGGTGTTTATCCCATAAAAACCGAAGTGATTGTGGATGGTAAAGCGTTTGATCCGGTACAAAGTCGTATGCAACTCGTATTTCAAAAACGGGACAACGGATTAAACTTGGCTATTGCCGATTAAAAAAGCCCCAGGAAGTACCTGAGGCAAAGCGTTGCAGGGTTGCAAACTAGACTGAAAAGCGATTAAAAATGCAGTGAGAACTCGACGCCAGTGAAGACATCTTGATTATCGTGCAAGTTGCTACCATCAATGTAGCGGTAGCGACTGAACACCCGAATATCGATGTGCTCCTGCGATAAACCAAAACCGGCACCAAAGTAATTGTCCACTTCGTTATGGTGATCGTCATAAGGGCTGTGATAGTGGTCGTGATGATCATCAATCACCAACAGTTCGCCAATGTCGATCCCTGCCTCTAGATAAATGGATACTTCCGAGAACAGTCCGACTCGTACGTTGCCTTCCCAGGCCGTGTAATGATCGACGTAACCGTCGAAGTCGGTTATCTCTGCGGCACTCAATCCGGTTCCTAACTGATAGCCCAATTTGGTTCTCGGATCGGTAAACTGACTGTAAAAATTAAACGTGCTGATATTTCCAATATCTGCGTTTTCTCGCGATACCGATACGCCAAAGGTTGATTTTGCAAAGCTGGCGCAGCTGGCAAATATTAAAATTAAAACACCGATTTTTTTGAACATGATTGTACTCTCCTTAACGATGAGCACAGTGTATGACGAAGTAACTGAATGGAGTCTGAATGGTTATTAAGAATCAAAAAAAAAGCAGCTTAGCTGCTTTTTAATCTTCTGGCGTTACGGATTTGGGCAGGTTTTTAAACAACACGGTTGGATTGGACTCGGCCAAGTCTTCGTCATGTTCCAGTGTAATAATGCCATCGTCGTCGGTGGTGTATACCCGACTCTTGTTCTTATCGATAATTTCTATGCTTGACGGTTGGTCGAATTCAAACTTGAGGGCTTCCATTGTGGGTGCAAACAGTGAGCCCAAACCGGCCATTTCATCAATGAACAAATTTGTGTCGTCGAGTAGGGCGAACAGCTCGTTATAGCTGTATTGTTGTTTGTCGGGTGCAGCAACCCCGTAGCTCATGGACAAGGCAACATCGTCTTTGGGCTGGTTAATGTGCAAAGTGTATTGCTCGGCCTCTTCTTCACTGAAGGCTGGCAATTGAATGGTGCCGTCGTCTTCAATGGCGATGGTTTGAACCACCCGGCCGTCTTTCGTCAAAGTGATCTCTACGTCATTGAAACTGAGTGCTTCGTTCTTTAACGTGACTGTTGCGCTGCTGGTGACCAGTGGTGATTTTGCTTTGGCGAACAGGGCGACATAATCATTGATTTCATCGTAATCAATGTCCCTACCGGCAGGCTCTTCGGCAAAAGCCGATGCGGTGCAAATGTAAATGGCTACTCCCGAGGTCACCAACTGCTTGAGTGGAAACATAACGTACTCCTTTTTTAAATGACGCATCGTTTGATTCGGATTTTATCCGATGGTTCCTTGATAGATTAAACCAATCAGCTGAACGCAATCTGAATGACGTTATGTTACATCGACAGTTGGTTGTTTAGCGTTCGAGTTATTGGGTTAGAGTACCGTTACGATAATCACTGATGGCCTGTTCCACCTCTTCCCGGGTATTCATGACGAAGGGTCCCCAGTTTGCGATCGGCTCATTCAGTGGTTTTCCTGCAAGGATGAGTGCGCTCACGCCCTGATCACCGGCACTTAAACTCAGTTCATCGCCAAAATCTGTTACGCCCATTTGCTTTGCCGAAAGGCTGCGTTCTTGCGCAACGGATAGGTCGCCATCGTAGACATAAATCAATAATCTGTGCGATTCGGGCACCGGCAATTTCAGCGTTTGATTCGGCGGCAGACGCAGATCCAGATACAGCGGGGCCGTCGCAATACCGTGGACAGCACCTTGAATGGTTTGCCCGTCCAGTGTGACGGTTCCAGCGATGACTTTAATCCAATACTCATTGGTATTAATGACCGGAATATCGTTCGACTTAATATCGGCGTAGTGCGGATCTTTCATCTTCTCACTGGCAGGCAGATTGATCCAAAGTTGAAAGCCGCGCATGCGTCCTTCAATCTGTTGCGGCATTTCTGAATGAATAATGCCACGGGCGGCGGTCATCCATTGCACATCGCCCGACTGCAACAGACCCTGATTGCCCATGTGATCTTCATGCAACATATTGCCTTCAAGCATGTAGGTGACAGTTTCGAAGCCGCGATGTGGGTGCGAGGGAAAACCCGCTATGTAATCGTCGGCCTGATCGCTATTGAATTCGTCCAGCATTAAAAATGGATCGAAGCCTTTTAAGCCACCCGTACCGATCAGCCGATTGAGTTTGACGCCGGCACCATCGGATGCCGGTTGCGCCTGGATCACCTGTGTGATTGTTCGCTGTTTCATATTGCCACCTCACGCGACCAGCTGGATCTGGTTTTCTGCCTGCTCGATCGCTTTTTGTTTGTTACTGTCGCCCATATTCAGGCCTTCGGCGTAAATAAACTCAATGTCTTTAATGCCGATAAAATTTAGAAAGGTCTCGACGAAGGGCGTTTGACTGTCGGCCGGAGTGTCTTTGTAAATACCTCCACGGGTCGCTATCACATAGGCTTTTTTTCCTTCAAGCAAACCCACCGGTCCCTGATCGGTGTAGCGGAACGTCACCCCGGCCCGTGCGATAAAGTCGAACCAGGATTTTAACATGGAAGGCACACTGAAATTGTACATTGGCATACCAATGACCAGTGTATCAGCCCACTGGACGTCGCTAATTTGCTGATCGGCGTAAGCAACTTTTGATTTTTGTTCTTCGCTGCGTTGCGACGGTTCGGTCATCAGGGCGTTTAAAACACTGCCGTCAAAATGCGGAACGGGCTCAGCGGCAAAATGTCGTGACTTAATCTTGGTTCCGGCTGTGGTTTGTTTGAGTTTTTCGACCAGTGTTCTTCCCAGCTGGCTGGAAATGCCATTTTCTGCAAAGATGCTCGATTCTATGTGTAAAATGTTCATGTGTTTTATCTCCATCAGGCGCTATAGCGCGATTCGGCCTGTTCTATTGACTATTTGATTTCGTATGACTCTATGATAGATTCAATTAATCGATTTTAAATGGTAAAAAATGGATGGTTTTAATCGATTTGTTAGATGGTTGTTTGTGTCAAAGCGTTAAAAGAGAATCGCCAACATGGGAGCTGGCCTATGAATTCCCCAAAAATTACCCT
Organism: Pleionea sp.; assembly: GCA_052032335.1. Lineage (GTDB taxonomy): Bacteria > Pseudomonadota > Gammaproteobacteria > Enterobacterales > Kangiellaceae > Pleionea. Next base: position 18,499 of record JBPEWV010000169.1, read on the forward strand.
TGAACAATGGGCTTCTCTGGTTGCCGTTGTCGATGAAGGCAGTTACGCCAAAGCCGCGGAACTGCTGAGCAAAAGCCAGTCGACGGTAAGTTACGCCATTTCTCGTTTGGAGGAGCAGCTGGGCGGTCAAGTTCTGAAATTGAGCGGTCGTAAGGCCGAACTGACCGATCTGGGTAGCGTGATGGTGCGTAAAGCTCGGCGTTTGCTGGAAGAAGCCGACGGCATCGAAAAGCTGGCCGATTGTGTCTCACGGGGTTGGGAAGCCGAAGTCACCCTGGCCGTGGATGTGATTTACCCGATCAGCGAAGTGCTCGATGCCATCGAACTATTCTCCGAACAGGGGGAAGAAGCCACTCGTGTACGTTTTTTGGAAACCTCTTTGTCCGGCACCGATGAAGTTTTGCTCGACGGTCAGGCCGATCTGGTGATAACACCGCGTGTGCCACCTGGTTTTATTGGCGAGCCATTTGGCAGTATCGAATTTCTCGCGGTGGCGCACAAAGATCATCCGTTGCATCATCTCGATCATCCCCTGACCATTAATGATCTTGAGTCGCATCGACAAGTGGTGATGCGCGATACCGGAGTGAAACGCGAACAGGATGCGGGCTGGTTGGGCAGTGATCAGCGCATTACCACGTCGCACTTTTCGACTTCGGTTCAAATCGTTGAGCGTGGACTGGCTTTCGGATGGTTGCCCACCGGCTATACCGAAAAGTTGATTGCTTCAGGCGAGTTAAAGCCGCTCCCTTTACCGCAAGGCCAGAAACGCAGCGTTAATTTGTACCTGGTAAATGCACGCGGTGAACGGGCCGGTCCGGCGGTTCGACTGCTCATGGATATCTTTTTACAACAAGCTAAATCACGGTCGTAGGTTATGTCGGTAAAGCAGGTATTGGTTATGGACTCGGGCATCGGTGGCATCACTGTGTTTCGGGAAATTGAAAAACGACTGCCTTCAGTAGCATGCCATTATTTGGCGGATAATGCCTTTTTTCCTTACGGTACCAAAACAGAAGTCGAACTGGAACATCGAATGGAAGCCATGATTCGTCGTGTCAAACAGTCACATCAACTCGATGCCATTGTTATCGCCTGCAATTCAGCGAGCACAGCGGTGCTTGATTATTTGCGCGAACGTTTTGAATGTCCTTTTATTGGTGTGGTTCCTGCAATTAAACCCGCAGCGAAACAGACAAGGAATAAGAAAATTGGTTTATTGGCCACAGAAGGAACGGTGAATCGCGTTTACACCGATCAACTGATTCAGGATTTTGCCAGCGATTGTGACGTTACCCGAGTCGCCTCGCAACAATTGGTGACCATGGCAGAGATGAAACTGAATGGTTTACCAACCGATATGGTTGCATTAAAAGAAATCATTCAGCCACTGATCAACGCCGGTGTCGATACTTGCGTATTGGGGTGCACGCACTTCCCCTGGTTTCGAGAGGAATTGAAAACGATTGCTCCTTACATCGATTGGATCGATTCGGGTGAGGCCATCGCCAGGCGACTTGAGCAGGTGTTAGCGATTGATTGCAAAAAACCGACGATCACTGACGGCTCATCACCCATGTTTTATTTTACCGGTAATCCATATGAATCTGGATT
>JBPEWV010000017.1:0-8432 GCA_052032335.1 Pleionea sp.
AAACAAGAGTGGCACCAAACTTGGGTCGATAATAGCGGTACCTTGTTGCAGCTTGACGGAAGTTGGAACGGCAAGACTATGACGCTTCAGGGAGAAGGGAGGTCAAAAGAAGGCCAACCGATCATACATCGAATAAAGTGGGTGCCGAAAAAAAATGGCGACGTTCACCAGATATGGGATACCTCATCCGATAAAGGGTTGCATTGGAATAACGCGTTTTATGGGGTTTATCAAAAACAGTCCCGTAAAAACGCTGAATAAGTTAAAACTTTGCTACCGTCTTGATGGTGTGCCCTTGCTGCTGCAATAAGGTGATGGTTTTTTCAATTTGCTCGTTTTTAACCAACAGATAATCGGTATTGTAGGTTGAAATGACAAAGACACTGATGGATTGCTCCGCCAAATTCTGACTCAGTTGAGCGATCACGCCAACCATTGAGAAATCCAGAGTGAGATTTATTTTCAAGGTTTGCCACGACGAGTTTTGCTCAGTGATATTGTTTGAGATGGACTCAACAAAAGTCGTCGGTGCTACCAATGATATTTCATCACCGGTCATCGTTAAACTGTAAAGGTGACTGGGGATCTTCGGCAACTCGACCGGCCGAGCGAGCTTGGCAATGCTCATTTCGGTTCGGTCGTGCAGTAGCTGGAATTGGTGCGCGTTATTGGTCATCTGAGTTTAAAAAGTCTTCTGCTAACTCGGTCATTTCTTTATAAACCGATTCGAAGTGGCCATCAATGATTTCGCGATTGCTTCGAATGTAATCAAAACAGGTTTGCAACCGCTCACCTTTCCGTAACCGTTTACCCACCAGTTTCAAGTTGTGCTCTATGTGCTGCTGTTCTTGGTATTTTAAAAATAAGTCCTGCTCGATCAAATAGTCAAAAAATGTTTTCTGCGATGAAGGTATCCAGCGCCAGTGATTTCTGAGCAGTTGATTTATAGCTGATTGGAACTGCGGTAATGAAGGTGAATAAAACCGATCCCACTGCAAAGCGAGTAAGTGGTCGAACCAAAAGTCGATGACAATGCCAGAAAAGCGTCTCAAACCCTGACCAAACTCCGCCCGAATTGCGATTATTTCAGGATGGTTGTCAAAATGTTGATCAATGGCTCGGTGCAGTTTTATGCCGCGGACAACCGATTCTGGATAGCGGCTCAAATTCGGGCCTTTAACATGATCGGCAATGACATTGCCGAAGGTGGTTAGTGGGTACTTCTGTGACAGAGCTGCGTGCGATAGGTAATTCATGATTGAGTAAATCCGATTGGAAAGTTTGGCTGAATCTTTCTATGATTATGGTAGCCTATTTGTTTTTAGAGGTAACCATGGCCAACTGGATTAAACAGCCCTGCATCGAATTATTGAGGAAAATCAATAATGTACCCAATGATGATCAGCGCGAAGACAAGCAGCTGAGCATTCTTATGAGCGGGCTGGCAGAGATGAATAAGGAAATGATGCGGCGGGCGGCAGAATCTGCGCGTGCTCAATTTGGTGAATTCAGCTCTGAAAGTGCGGCCAAATCGAAGCCCAAATCGCCACAGAAAGAGTCTGAACAGTCGTCTGAGGCGAAAAAGGCGCTGGACGATACCCCCGATTTGGACGATTTCGACTCTTTCGACGAAGAGCTCGATATGATCGAGCAGACCCTGATCCGCTCGATTGGGGACTGATTCCTACGCAAAACTGGCCTTTCGGCTGGTGTTCGTAATTTAACCTTTGATATAATCGCCGCCTTTCTGATTTCTGCCACTATCAAGGCAGTCGAATGTATCGCGATAGCGCGATACTCATCAGTGTTGTTTTATGCTTTCTTGCGTATTGGCAAGAAAGCCAAAAGTTCGGTGCAAAAGCCGGAAAGGTGTAGTTGAATCATGGCGAAAAAGCTGTATATCAAGACTTGGGGTTGCCAGATGAACGAATACGATTCATCACGAATGGCCGATCTGTTAAATGAGACTCATGAATTGGAGATGACAGATAACCCTGAAGATGCTGACGTTTTACTGCTCAACACCTGTTCGATACGTGAAAAAGCTCAGGAAAAAGTGTTTTCGCAACTGGGTCAATGGAAGAACTTCAAAGAAAAGAATCCCGATCTGGTGATTGGTGTCGGGGGTTGCGTTGCCAGCCAGGAGGGAGAAGCTATTCGTTCTCGAGCACCTCATGTCGACATGGTATTTGGTCCCCAGACCTTACATCGAATACCAGAAATGATGGAATCGGTAAAAACCAAAGACGCATCAGTGGTTGATATTACCTTCCCCGAAATTGAAAAGTTTGATCGTCTGCCAGAACCTAAAGCCAATGGGGTGACGGCTTTTGTGTCCATTATGGAAGGTTGCAGCAAATATTGTACATTCTGCGTGGTGCCCTACACTCGTGGTGAAGAAGTCAGCCGTCCGTTTGACGATGTGATTGCCGAAGTGGTGGATTTGGCCGAGCAAGGTGTACGCGAAATCAATTTGTTAGGACAAAACGTTAATGCTTACCGTGGTGAAACTCATGATGGTCGCATAGCCGATCTGGCCGAGTTAATTACTTATGTTGCAGCGGTTGAAGGTATCGAACGGATCCGGTTTACCACCTCACATCCGGTAGAATTTTCAGACAGTCTGATCGATGTGTACGCCGAGGTGCCAGAGTTGGTCAGTCATTTACATCTGCCAGTGCAAAGTGGTTCTGACAGCATTTTATCGGCGATGAAGCGTGGACACACGCGAGAAGAATACCTGAATAAAATCAATCGATTGAAAGAAAAGCGCCCGGGGATCAGCCTCTCGTCTGACTTTATTATTGGCTTTCCTGGAGAAACCGATCAAGACTTTCAGGATACAATGGATCTAATCGCTGAGGTTGGTTTCGATTACAGTTTCAGCTTTATTTACAGCGCTCGTCCCGGAACACCAGCGTCGGACCTTGACGATGCGACGCCAATGCCGGTAAAGAAAGAGCGACTGAAGCTTTTGCAACAACGCATTAATCAGCAAACTCAGGAAATCAGTCGACGTCTGGTAGGCACGCAGCAAAAGTTGTTGGTCGAAGGCCCGAGTAAAAAAGACATCATGCAATTGAGCGGTCGAACCGAGTGCAATCGAGTGGTGAATTTCACCGGGCCGCATACATTGATCGGTCAGTTTGCTGACGTGGTGATCACCGAAGCGTTACCCAATTCGCTGCGCGCCGAGCTGGTGCAGTAGCCGTAATTTCATTCTGATAGAGAGATATTTTGACAGAAACCAGTAGTTTACAATTTATTTTAGAGCCGGCTGACAACGATCGATTGGCGAATTTATGCGGCTATCTGGACGAAAATTTTCGTCTGATAGAGCGACGTTTGGGTATTGAGGTAAATAACCGCGGAAATAATTTTCAGTTGATAGGTGAAGTCGCGAACATTGAAGCGGGCCGTGATGTGATAGAAGAGCTGTTTAAGGAAACTCGCGCTTCAGACTCGCTGAAAACAGAAACGGTGCACATTGTTCTGCAAACCAAAGCGAACCAGCTAAAACAAGAAAAAGACCAGAAAAAGCAGGAAGATGTGGTCATCACCACCAAGCGTGGTTTGATTCGACCTCGGGGTTACAATCAAAAACGTTACGTTGAACGCATTGTCGCAAACGACATCAGTTTTGGTATCGGCCCGGCGGGAACCGGAAAAACCTACCTTGCGGTTGCCGCGGCGGTGGACGCGCTCGAGCGACAAGAGGTCCGGCGCATTATTTTGACCCGTCCGGCGGTAGAGGCGGGTGAGCGGTTAGGTTTCTTGCCTGGCGATTTGAATCAAAAAGTCGATCCCTATCTTCGACCATTGTACGACGCTCTTTACGAAATGCTGGGCTTTGAGCGTGTTGCCAAGCTGATGGAGCGAAACGTAATTGAAGTCGCCCCTCTGGCCTATATGCGGGGACGGACGTTAAATGAAGCCTTTATTATTCTGGATGAAAGTCAAAATACCACCGCTGAACAGATGAAAATGCTGCTGACGCGCATAGGATTTGGTTCCAAGGCGGTTATTACGGGTGATATCACACAGGTCGATTTACCCCGTGGAACGCGTTCCGGGTTGCGACAGGCAATCGAAGTATTGACCGATGTCAAAGACATCAGTTTTACCTTTTTTCAGTCCAACGATGTGGTTCGCCATCCGGTGGTTCAACGGGTGGTTCAGGCTTACGAGAAGTTTGATAGCGACTCGAATAGCGAGCGAAAATCTTCCCCGACAAACGGTAAAGGACGAGAATAATGCAACTTGAGCTCGATTTGGACGTTGCCGAGGGCATTAGTAATGTGCCTTCTCAGGATGATTTTGAAAGCTGGGTTACTAAGGCATTGCAAGCGGCAGGTTACCCGTCGGACGCAGCCGAGTTGTCCATAATGGTGGTATCTGAACAGGTGAGTCAGACGCTCAATCATCAGTACCGAAATAAAGACAAACCAACCAACGTTTTGTCGTTTCCGGCCGATATACCGGACTTTGTCGAATCACCGCTAATCGGTGATCTGGTGGTGTGTGCGCCAATCGTTGAGCAAGAAGCGCAGCAGCAAAATAAAACCAGTTATAATCATTGGGCACACATGACCGTTCATGGTTGCTTACACTTATTGGGCTTTGATCACATCGAAGATGCCGACGCAGAAGAAATGGAGTCGTTAGAAATCAAAGTGTTACAAGAACTTGGAATCGATAATCCATATCATCTAAAAGAGATATGAGCAGCGTAGTTTTTTTAAAAAAGCTTTGCTAAACTGGCTTGGTTAAGTAAACAAGAGACGAAACAACATAATGGACGAACACCCGCCCTCGCGGTCATGGCTAGAGCGTTTAACGCAGTTATTACAATCCGAACCCAAAGATCGTGCCGATATCGTCGATATCCTTAAAACGGCACAACAAAACTCCCTGATTAATATTGATGTCTTGACCATGCTCGAAGGCGTGCTGCAAGTCGCCGATATGCAAGTGCGGGACATCATGATCCCACGCCCTCAGATGGTGGTGATTGAACAGGATATGACACTGCAGGATATTTTATCGGTGGTCATTGAGTCGGCACATTCGCGTTTTCCGGTAATTGGAGACGATCGGGATGACCTCGAAGGCATCTTGCTGGCAAAAGATTTACTGCCGGTATTGCTCGAAAACACCATTAGCGACAAAGACGCTCGGTTCGATTTGAAAGATGTGCTGCGGCCAGCGGTCATCGTGCCTGAAAGCAAACGGCTGGACGTATTACTGAAAGACTTTCGAGTCAACCGCAATCACATGGCGATTGTGGTGGATGAGTACGGTGGCGTTGCCGGGTTGGTGACCATTGAAGATGTGTTGGAACAAATTGTTGGCGAAATCGAAGACGAGCACGATTTTGATGATGAAGACGACTTTATCAAAGAACATGGTGATAACGAGTTTGTGATTAAAGCGCAAACGCCCATCGTCGAGTTCAACGAACACTTTAATTGTCAGCTCAGTGATGAAGAGTTCGATACCATCGGAGGATTGATCATTCAGGCGTTTGGTCATCTGCCAGTGAAAGACGAAGAGATTACCATTAGTAACTTCAAGTTTACGGTTCTGGCTGCCGACACCCGCCGCGTTCGTTTGGTTCGCATGAGTATCGAAGAGGCGATGGAAGAGCCAACGCTTAAAGTCTCCAACAGTGAATAATCTTTCATGCAAATTTCTTTACTAAAACGCCCGGCCGGGCGTTTGTTGTATTTGTACGCGGCAATTGCCGGAGCCATTTATCCAGTCGGATTAGCGCCTCTCTCGCTATGGCCTGTTTTATTGTTCTCCATTTTTGTTCTGCTTCACCTTTGCATTTTGGCCAGAAATGAACAAATAAAGTGGGTGTGTTACTGGTATGGTGTTGGTTTTTTTGCCGTCGGTGCAAGCTGGGTTCACGTCAGCATTCATGAATTTGGCCATGCGCCTTTGGTGCTGAGTGTCTTTCTAACTCTGGCTTTCGTACTGTTTCTAGCGCTGTTCAAATGGTTGATGGGTATTTTGTTAGTTTGGGCGCGTCGCCGCTACGGCAGTATTGGGCTGTTGTTCTGTTTTCCCATTGCCTGGATGCTTATCGACGGACTGCAAGCCGTATTTTTAACCGGATTTCCCTGGTTGTATCTGGGGTATGGCTTGGTTGAAAGCTTGTTTGCTGGCTGGTTGAAATGGTTCGGCGTGAGTGGTGCCAGTTATCTGGCGGTGGTATTGGTTGCAGTGAGCTATTATTTGCTACAGCAGCGAAAACACAGTTCCGGCCCGGCTGTATTACTCGCTTTGATTGCTTGGGGGAGTTTTATCGGACTCGCTTACCTGGCAGCGAACACTGAGACGGAATCAACCAAAACAAACTATTCGATCGCCCTGATACAACCCAATATTCCTCAGGCCGAAAAATGGAAACGGGAAAACCTAAGAGAATACCTGGAGCGTTATGACTCGATGACTGAACCGTTTTGGGGCAGTGATTTGATCATTTGGCCGGAAGCCGCGATTCCTTCATTGAAACATCGGGTCGACAACTGGTTATCGATGTGGAATGAGAAAGCGAAGTCGTCGGGGTCGCAACTGATTCTGGGCATTCCGATTTACGAGTTTGAGCAACAAAACATTTATGCGTCGGTAATTTCACTCGGAGCGGTCGAAACTCGTTACGACAAACAACATCTGGTTCCTTTTGGCGAGTTTGTACCTTTGGAAGACTGGATAAGGGGATTGATTGAATTCTTTAACCTGCCCATGTCAGGTATGTCGCCGGGTAGTGCTGAGCAAACAGCGCTAGAGCTCGACAGTGTGAACTTGTATCCGGCTATTTGTTACGAAATCGCCTACGCCAGTTTGTTCGACCGACTGATTCGTTCAACCGAAAACGATAAACCGGGATTGATTGTTACCATTAGTAACGACGCCTGGTTTGGTCGGTCCTGGGGGCCACACCAACACTTTCAGATAGCGCGAGCACGTGCGATAGAGTTTGGCATGCCGGTCATTCGTTCGACCAATACGGGGATTACCGCCGTTATCGATCGTAACGGTAAGGTGCTTAAACAGTTGCCTCAATTTGAACAAGACGTGTTGGCCGGACAATTCTCATTAGTGTCGGGCGCGACTCTTTATTCGCAATACTCATGGTTGATGCTGTTGCTGCTTGTTTTAGCAGTACAATGCTTGCTATTCGGTTTGTTTCAATATTTTAACCGCCGCGATGATAAATCTGCGGCCGATGAAAACTAGGTTACCCTTGTTGGTTCTGTAAAATTTCCAACATTTTTTCCGAAGGAAGAAATAGCCGAATATCGGTTGTGAGCTTGTCCAGCTCTTCATATATGTAGTCGAAATGAGTGCAACCAAGAATCAAAATTTGTACACCGCTTTTCACCAACGCGCTGGTGAGTTCTTTTAACGCGTGTAATTTAATAATCATACTCGGGGCCAGTTCGGCTTCGATATCTTCGACGATTTGTAAATTACCAATACCAATTACCTTGGCGGTCGGATTGAGTAATAAAATATTCTTCTCAATGTTGGCGCAGCTCTGGCAATTGGCCGCTAATAAACCAAAATTTCGATAGCGTTCTGTCAGCCCCTCGTACACCTCGAGTGGGGTAATGATCGGTACCGAACTTTCCAGTTTCACCCGCGCCAGATCGATGGCTCCGCTCAGTGAGTTGCAGTAAAGCATGGCTGAATTGGCGCCTGCAGCCACTAATTTTTCCACCGCATCGACCACCATTTGGGTGAGCGTGTCGCGATCGAGTGCTTGCAGTTTGGTTTGCGCCTGTGGTGATTCGGACATGGACAAACCAATCGCCTGAGTGTCTTTTGACTCAAGATAGTTAAGACCGAAACGGGTGTCAGTAAGCGTACCTGCGATCACACCAACGATGAGTTGGCCGTTTTGAATAGCGTTTTTCAACATAGTTTGATTCGTCTCACGATTTTGCATAAGCTGACTGGAGTTTGAACCTGGCACGGAGAAAGTCGAGGTAGCGACCGTAGGGTCGACCTAGACATCCGGCGATAACACTAACGGTGAGCGACGCTTTTAATATTTCCATCAGGCCTGCGCCACCCAGAATCATATTGCCAATGTAAAGTGGCAGTTGAAACGATAAAAACACCAGCGTATCTGCAAAGTATAGTCTGAGTCGGCCATCCTCACTGTGAATGTTAAGGCGTTGAAATAAGTACTGACGCCACCTGCCAAAGGGCCCCGCAACCAGCGTGTTTAGCACCAAAGCAACCAGACGAACTTGCAGGTGTTCTTGCCAACTCATTCCAGCAATCAAAATTTCAATGGGAAAAGCAACCGCGTATGAAAAGCTGTTGAGCGCCCAGATATCAACACAAATTTCGCGCCAGCGTTGTTTGGCATGGGGTAGAGAGTTCACGAGGTTACAGCAGGTTGGAATTTGGAAAGG
>JBPEWV010000170.1:0-71770 GCA_052032335.1 Pleionea sp.
ACTCGTTAGCTAATGGTCCTGCGGCGAGTATCATTAATACCTTGCACGGAATCTATTGCGGCGATTGACTGCGGCTCTTTAATTCATTAATTGCAGTGTCTCGTTCCGACTGAATGCCAAACACATTCTTCATAACCATCGATGCCGGACAAAACCCAGTAAATGCTTGCTGAAACAAATTGACACCAACGAATACAGTCAGCCACACGAAACCTGGGTGTAACCAGACGGTTAATGCCACTGAAATTAATACCATCAATCCGGCGAATGCTTCGAGCGATTTTTCAAGCGTCATGATTGGTACTCCAATTTCTCAGGTTAACTAAAATTGATAGCGCAGACGGAACCAGGCTGACGAGTTCTCTTGAAACTGAGACCAGAAAGTATGAACGGCTTTGCCATCGAACCAGTAAACTCCGGCCGATAACTTCCATTCGTCAGACAGTCGATAATCTGAGGCTAAGCGCAAATGCCAGTCTTTGTCAGTGGGCGAGTAAAAAATAAACATCGAGTTAACTAACTTTTGTCTCAAAACTCTTGAGGTCAATCGGGTGGTCAATAAAGTGCGCCAATGGTCCTGTTCTGTTTCTGGATTCTGGCTATTCGCCATCAAAGATTGATAGTCTTGAGTTTTCTCGACATAAAACTGAAAAGCGCCAGTAAAGTTTTGAAACAGTTCAGTTTCATAACCAATTAAAAGTTTAAACTGATCGTTGGGTATGGTTGGTGCGGATCCTGTTTTATCCTCTTGACTGATGTACTGGCCAACTTCAAGGTTTACAACACCGCCTAACGCCGATTGACGAATACTGGCCCCAAACACATCCAGCTCGGGAAAATACAACTGCCCTGACGGTTTGACGCCTTCTGGACTCTTGTAAAACCCACGGTATCCATAAATAGCCCATTCCAGACCATCAAGATTACCAAATACCCTTAACGCATATTCATCGTCACCGGATGAAGGTTTACTGGCATTAAATGGTTCCTCCGGTTGAGCGATACCAGAGCCCGGTATATAGAAACTTAAACGTTCACCATTTATATAATTATCGGCATCAAATTCGGGTGTATAGACAAAGTCGACATTCATCACTGGCGAAAAGTAAGTCGAACGAAAAGCATCTGATGGCGCCTTTAGGTATTCATCATCGCGGCCAATAAAAAATGATTGCCAGTCTTTAGGAAACAAATCGTTAATAAAAATAAGATCGCCAGTGCCCCAGGTTAAAATCTGTCGACCGATTTTTACATCTGTTGAATCACCCAAGGTAAATGCGCCATTAAACTCTCGGAATTCCGTAATAAAACTTTCTTTAATAGCGTCGTATCCAAGATCTCCATTGACGTTTAATGCCAAGTGATTGAACTGTTTATCCCATTCCAGACGCAGTCGCAGCTCTTCCATAGGAGAGTGACTTTGATTAACAGAACTGCCAAGCCAATCTGACCCTGCTAATTCAACAAACCCATGAAACAATTGTTCTTCGGGTTCATCCCAGGTATCCCCCCACGACTGACCGCCCCACTCATCGTCTTGCGCCAACGAAGACGAGGCTGCCAGAGCAATTAGCGAATAACTGACACCGAGTTTTATCAATCGAATCATCATTGTGTGCGCTTTAACCATTCAACGGGAGGATTCCGTAAGCTGCGTTCGCTGAAGACCTCTTGTGGAATACCCAAGTCGTAGTCCATAAAACGGAACTGCATCAGCGTATGACCATTCATTCGATGGTCCGTTATTTTCGATTCAGTAACGGTCGGGTAACCTTCAACCGTTTCAACCGAAAGTACTTCCATTGTTCGAATAAGTTCATTTTCACCTTTGAAATAGTTAACAACCATTGGCAAGAACGTTGTTCTATCAATTTTGGTGGTATAATACGCAAATTCGACAGAGTTAGTATCGATAGGTGTGTGCTTCAGATAGAAGTGATCGCCGTCCGTCTTAATCAACTCGTGTTTGTCGAGTGACGGTGCCCGTCCTGATACATCTTCATAATAAAAGTGAGACCCCACAAAACTGGTGCGTTTGTCCCCGGCTGAAATTCGTTTAACCAAATCCAGTCCAGGCAAATACAGCCAACGGTTGTCATCGTCTTGTGGTTTTTTGTGCACCAGAAAAACCGTATCTCTGACATCTGAGGGTCGAGAAAAAACAACCAGAAAGCTCTGTTCGCTACCTTCCGCCTGATCTTTTCTTAAAATCACAAACTGCCGGTATTGAACTCTGTCTTGGGCATCGACGATTTTCATTCGAGCATCAGTGCGACCATCATTTCCAGCGTAATAAGCGGCAAGGTTGGCTTTTTCCACAATCGCATCGGCAGTTAGCTCTTCAGCAATTGCTCCAAAGCTCAAAAGACTTGCGGTAATAACCATAATTCTACGAAAACATAACATGGCCAGCTCCTAAGAATTCGAATTAAATATCAGGCGTTGTAAAAATTTCATGACAGCTGGAAACATTAACAAAGTCACCAGAGCCGACACCGCCATTATGGTTGCCAGAAAAACACCAACGGTTATATAGGGTACCAAAGGCGCGAATAGTAAAGGTGTAAAACCAATCGCGACGACAATGGCATTTCTCGCAATGGCGCGTCCCGGTTCATCAAACATTAATTGAATGGTTTGTTTGAAATCGCCAGTTTCCGCGAAGTTTGCGCGCGACCGTTCCAGAAAGTGAATCGCAAAGTCAACAGAAAGCCCAAGGGTCAGTGCTGACAAAACCGCTATTGGCATATCGTAATCTTTGCCAATCCAACCAATCAGACCGTAAATAAAGGTAATGGTTAATGTCAGCGGTAACATTGCCAACAGTCCAAAAATAACCGAGCGGAACAATACAACCATCATGACAAAAACGACAACGAATGCACTGAGTAAACTATCGAGCATTCCAGAAACCATAGCGTCTTGCCAAACCACATTAAGGTAAGTTTTTCCCGCCCATTGCATCGACATATTTGATGGCAATGGATTGGACTGTTTAAATTGCTCTACGGCTTCCATCACTCGGTTCATATCTTGATTGTCGCCACTGGTTAATTGCAACCAGATAACCGCTTTGTCGTAACCGGGATTGACCATGTGCCATAAATCTTGGGGACGATGAGACGATTGGTATTGCAACAATGTTTGCGCGACACCCCTTTGTGACTCTGGCAATTTAAAGTCGCTGGGCTCGCCACTGAACAACTCTCGATTAACGGTCTTGATCAGGTCTACAACTGAATTCGATTTTCCCACCAGCCCCGTTTTTTTAAGAGCGTTCTGCAAACGCTCCACATATTCCAGATTATCCGGTTGTGTAAAATAGTTTGTGCTTGACTGATACACTTCCAACCGTTTCATTACCGACGCCAGAACGTCCTGGTTCGAAGTTGCACCAAACATGGCGTCATCCAACAAACCAATGGCCGCCGATATATCGGTTTCACCCTGGAGTTTTGATAAAAGATTATTCGTTAGCTCTTGATTATCGAGCAATTCAAGCTGTGGTTTTAGCGTTTCGGTTAGCGCTTTTAGCCCCGCGCCCTTATCATCATGGCTCAACACCAAAAAAGCATTATAAGTACCGGCAAAGTGTTGGTTTAACACGCGGTCAGCCACTCTAATACGATGATCTTCTTTAAACCATCTAACCGGATTATCGTTAATCTCAATTTTTTGAATACCAATAACGCTAACCGAAAGAATGATAAGAGAAAGGATAACTATCGCTTTTGAACGTCGCAAAGAAAATTGACCGATAATTGGGAGAAAACGCGTTAAGACACTCTGGCGCTCGCCTTTGTGCAGTTTCTCTTGCAGCGCGAGCAGTTGTTTTTCCGACATTCGAGAAATATAAGCGGGCATGAAAAGTATGGTCCAGATAAATGCCAGCAGAATTCCAAAGCCTATGAACACGCCAAATATTTGCACCGGAGGAATTGGTGTTAAGGCGAGCGAGAAAAAGCCAACTGCAGAGGTAATCGAGGTGAACAGCATTGGGCGAAACAAATGATTAACCACTTCTTCTGCAACACGCTTAACATTTTGTCCGGGTTTGAATCGGTCAGCAAATTCAGACATCACATGCACCGAATCAACCACTGCAATCGGCATTAAGAATATTGCAATCATGGAGCTCATAATGTGCACGGTAAAACCACAGGCGATTAACAACCCCATGGTTGCCAAAACCGTTGCCATGGCAATCACCATAGGCGCAATGACAATGGTCAAATTACGGAAAAACACCAACATGAGAATAAAAATCATGACTGCTGCCATAGGCGCCGAGATCCCCATCTGCACGAACATTTCAAAACCAAAGGTATCTTCGGCGACAGGTAATCCGGTGATATGAAATTGATCCGGACTGCCAAGTTGGTTGATCGCTTGCTGAATGGTTTGCGAAATGCGGTAACTCTCGTTCTTATCTTTAATTGGGACGTAAATGGAGGCTGCTTTGCCGTCTGATGAGACAAGCGTGTCGAGTAACAGCGGAAGCGATTGTACCTTGCTTTCAATCGACTGTGCGGACTCAATCGATTCAGGAGCCTGTTTCATTAACCATTCGAACCGAATGACGCCCTGGCCTTCTTGCTCAATATTATCAACGGTACTTAGTGACATAAGATCAGGTTGAATGACCCCATCGATCGTTAGTATCTCATCGGTTAGCTGTTTTATTGCAGCTAAACTTGTCGGATTGTAAATCGAGTCCTGATTCACCACACCGACCACGATAATATCGTGCAAGGCGAACTCCTGTTTGACCTGATTGTGGAAAACCCGGTCGGGCTGATCGCCAGGCAACATATTTTCCGGGTCAGTGTCAATCTGTATCGTGGGTATAAACGCCGCTAACCCGAAGGTCACTAAAGCCATCAACCAATAAACACGTTTCGCATGGTTAATCGAAAAGTGAATGAATTTTTCTCTCATTGTTTGCCCTAATTTATATTAGATACTTCTAATTTACTTGAAGTTTATATTAGATTTATCTAAATTACAACCCAATCGGGTCGCGTAAAAATTCATGATTTAGTACGACTGAATAAGTTAAAAGAAAGTCGAAACAACATTAGGTATATTATATATCTTATTGATAATTGGAGAATTACATGAAAACGGCACAAGAAATAGTTAAACAAGCTAAGTCTCGTATCAAAGAAATCAATATGAACGAATTAAACGAGCGTGACCTGGAGTCAAAATTGATTATTGACGTTCGAGAACCTGGAGAATACGCGCAAGGCCATCTACCGGGAGCCATTAATATTCCCCGCGGTGTATTAGAGTTTCAAATCGACGGCCATCCAGAATTGAAAAAACAGCATCCTAATGGCGTCAAAGACGAAACCATTTATCTTTACTGTCAGTCTGGCGGTCGCTCTGCCCTCGCCGCCGACGCCCTTGGTCAAATGGGTTACGAGCATTGCGTATCGGTAGACGGTGGTTACGCTAGCTGGTCTAAAGCAGGCTACCCAACCGAGAAATAATAAAGCATAGGCCTTAGATTTTCTCATACCCACCAGCCAGGTTTCTGGCTGGCTGTTCTCGCGCGTAATCTGCTTGAATTTATGCTCGCCCTTAATTTCTTAAGACAGACCGAGTACAAGCTCCAGCGCTAGGTCCGTCAATACAGCACTCCATCATGCTATTGAACCCTTCGCCAGGTATCTCAATCCGGCATTGTGTTCTGAAAACGTCAATTCAATATCGCATATAAGACGCCTTTTGAGATTTATAATTGAGATATATTTCCGGATTTCATTTTTCAAAATAACTCATTTGAGTTTTTTGATGCGATCGGGTTTGCAAGCCTTAAATAACTTGTGCTTTTTTAGACCTGCATTGAACAAATGCAAGACACGTCATTAGTCCTATAAGAGGAAACTCTGCAAATCAAAAAATAAACTGGAGTAACACAATGTTCTCAACATCTAAACTCGCATTCGCGATATCCATCTCTCTCATCACATCCTATGGTGTTGCAAAAACACCATCCAAGGTAAAATCAAGTCTTATAAAGGTCGAGCAAAGTCAATCCCAAGACGATTCGGTATTAACATTAAACCGGTCAAACTACTCCTACGTGTTGTCTCAAATTGATCGACAGGTTACTTCGGTAGCTGATATAAAAATCCGAACAAAATCAGGTACCGGCGATTTATTAAAAGGTTTTTCCACGATTCATCTTGATGGCGCAAAAAGTACTGTTGATAAGCAGCTACAAGCTGACATTATGCAACAAGCACTGAAACAGAATAAGACCTTAATTTTTGAAAATACGCATTTTCTTACGTCTCAAAGTCTTCCTTCTTTGCCATTTATGGCTAAAGGGGATGTAGTGATTATCAAACCGGGCAGTAAAGGGCAAAGCGATCGGATATACGTTTACGGCTCTAGAAAAAATAATTTGCGTCAACTGGACAAACAGCGGTTTGGCAATCAAGACGAGTCAATTTCAAAAACACGAGAAATCAAAATAGGTTTCAAAACTGACTTTAATAAAGACTCGATTCACACACTATCGATGAAACAACGCAGTGAGGTGTTGGACGATATTGCAATGCGCCTTGATAGCCATAGTGAGACTCAGTTGCAAAAATCCGGTGGCAGTATCGGCTACGACTGTCCGAGTCAAGCACGCGATGAACGACTGTGTTGGAGGGCAATCGTAACCAACGTCCCCTATCAGCATATTGACGGCAACGCTGACATCAATATTCTTCACCACTTCTCGGTGGGCCAGTATCGTACCGATCAGGCAACTGTTATAGCAATAAGCCCCCATGGCAGTGCCAATCCAAATATGAAAGTCGATTCCAGCACCCATAAAGCATTTTACCTTCAACAGGTAGAATCAGAAATACATCCAACCTCGACAGACTCGATGCAACTTTGGTCAAGAGTCCCTGAAAACCGAGTTAATTCAGGATCGGTCACATCAACCACTGGCCTGACGTTTGGCATCGACGCCAATGCCAGCAGCGACCCTTCATTAGGAGCCAATATTACTTACAGTGAAAGCCAGTCGGTCAAGATTGATCTACAGGATTGGGAGTCAAACACCACGTCTCCAGACGGAAGCATCGCAAGGTGGATATTTCAGTTGAACTACCCGAAATCCATTTCTGATTGGGTGGAACATCCGGCATTTAAAAAGGCGCGATTTAAAGACGTTCCTAATATTTCGAAATACGGGCTTCAGTACACCACCGAAGGGATTTGGGTGGGCGATAAAAACCTATCTGGTGAGTTTCAAGCCCAAATGAGCACCGTTGTCAAAAACAGCGAGCTGTATTTTACTAAGAACACCATATTCAGATGGGAAGCCACTCGCAATACCTGGACACACACCTTGAGCGATGGCGCATACTGGTTTAATAATGGCTGGTTAAAATCATTGTAGGTTACAACCAAAGCTGGCGCAGCACTTTAAGTGCTGCGCTCGCGCTAGCTACTTTGCTAGTCTGATGCGACGTGTTTCGCCTGGTTTTGAAAAATACTCCGCACTCGATTCTTTTAACGCACCGGGAACTCTGGTTGGCACGTGAACGCCGATAGTATGTTCGGTATTCAATATATCTCGAATCAATGAGCGCCCCTCCGGTATTAACTCGAGCCAATAAGGGATAAAGGCAACCTGAGACAGCCGAGATTTTAGCTGTTGTTTGTAAGCCTCGTACGCTTGATTTTTTTCTGTCGCATCACCCAAATGCATCACATAAGGAAATTCCGCTGCACCTACGCGATAAACATAATGTTCTACGTCGGTAGCTCGGTTGGGCCAACCCGCATGTGGAATGCGCAGCGCTTCGACCGATAGATTATGGACAGTGAAAGGCTCCGATAACTGCCCGACTTCGAGCGACAGTGATGTCACTCTTTCTTGAACTGAATTAAAGCCTTCGATTGGTTTCATTAGAGCCACAGCCTGCGCAGGTGCCAATAGTTTCACTTTAAGGTTTTGTCGAAGATAACGCAGCATATCATTCGCATCAAAATGATCTTCATGGGCGTGAGTGACCATAATCACATCAATGTCGTTGTACGGCGCTAAATTACTGAACAGCTTATTGCGAATAGACTCTGGGACCAGCGTATATTGACCAAAGGCGTTATGAAAAAAGGGGTCGAACATAATTTTAGTATCGTCATGACTGACTAACACACCTTCATTGCCTAAATAGCGAATGATGCCCTCTTTTTCAATTAAATGAGGCTCAGTACTGGCCTTTTCTTGATGCGCTATTGCTGCAACATCAAAAAAGATTGCCACCAAAATCACCACCCATTTTAAGTTCCGCATACCTTATTTATCCTATTTTGTTGAATCATTCATTCAAAATGATTACTGCAGAAAAAAACTTGTCTATCACTCTTCTTTAAAACCTTTGGTGCTTTGAGTTTGTCCTGTTTATTCAGAGGGTCTAACCAAGCGACCTTCAGGTTTAACTTTCTTAAACGATCGCGCAGCAGTTCCTTTATCAAGCTGCATTACATTTTGATAGACAACGCGTTGCAAAACCAGCTCAATAAGCGTTGTGCTGTTTGGCTTTAACACGCCTTCCAGCAACTCACTTGTTGCCGATATTTCACACGGTAAATAATGCACAAAGCCCTTGTCCGGCCTCGGTATCACTTTGATTCCTAAACATTGAGCTCCGGGACTTGCCGGTCGAATAACCTGTTTATCAGCATCTAAAATTGCTTCAGTACCCACCATAATGTCGTAGTTCAAATAAAATGTAATGGTATTTTTAGCTTTCTGGTTACGTTGCTTATCTTGAAAAAAACCTTTTGGCAACCTTTGTGGGTTACTTTCACTTCCCGCAGTTAAAAGCAGATCGAAATCGTTGACCGGATACCCCTCGCTATCAACAACTTTTATAACTAACTGTGAGAATCGGTCATGAATAAAATACGTATCAGACACCAGTCGATTTTTTTCGATCTCCACCTTTTCTATCGACTGTACCGCCGCCGACTCTTGTTGAAACTGCTCTGCAATCGCTTTGTAGTCTGCTTTGCTAGCAACGGCAATGCAATCGAGAATGGCTCGAACGGTATCCTTACTGCGCTTATCGTTAACCGAAGCTTTTACACTTTTCATAATGCCCAAGTCATTCCCGGAATGAGATTTGCCTCGAATGATTTTTAGAGCCGTGGTTGGTGATTCTACAAATGCATCCTTTCGTAAGCGATCGGCTTGCCATGCCTGTTGACCTTTCTTGCCAACCGCAACAGACTCGGGAGTCTGTTGCACTAACCGCAAGTAACGCCCATTCAAATTTGCTGCCGCAACTCGAACCACACCATCGCTACCGGGTTCTCCGGTATAGGTGTTCAAACAGTCGTAAAACTTGCGATCAATCGATTGGCCTGTAATAACAAATGGGAAAATACCATTGGCACCAATATTATTGTCGTGTGATTCAATCCATTGGCGATTCAATTCGAAGGCATCATTACTACCAAGTTCTAGCCAGTCCAGCACGCCTTCACCGGGTTCTACGCCACTGAACCAAGATTTGATCCGGCTTAAACGAGCCTTACCCAACTGAGCGAGCGCGGAACCGTAATTTGCGGGTGCCAACATAATTAAATGACTCATCGGACAGCGACCACGTCCTTGCGTCTGATAAAATTCATTCCACCAGGTTCTAACCACTGGACCACCAGTAGAGTGAGTGATGCAAATAAAGCGCTCCTGCGATCCGAGTATTGGCGTAACTTCTTGTTCGACCGCACTCTGAAACGCGCATGCAATGTCCTTAATTTTAACTTCATCATGAAAACTGATGTATCGCCCCAAGTGAATATTGTTGACAGAAACTGTTTTGCCTTCTGCCTGAAGTTCAGCTATTAGCCGTCTTGGCAAACCTCCATAGGTGTTGGTGTGAGAAACGCTCCAGCCATGCACAAAAACCAGGTGGATCCTATTATTATTATTCATGTTTTTTCCCTGTTAACCAGTGCTGATTACGATAGTTGCACTGATTCCGCCCAGTTTCAAGATATTAACTTGCCACCAAGTTGGTCCCGCTATTTTTCGTTACCAGGGTTTAATCGATTTTGACGTCAATAGCCAAGCAACAATGGCTTCATTATTTGAATTTGGAAAATAAGCTGGGTGCTAAAGTTTTATTTTGGATCGACTTGAAATTTGAAACAGCAGCCACGTTTTGTGTGGCTGGTGCGCCCGGCAGGGTGAGAAGGTTCCTGATAAAGCACTGCTTTATCCTTCGAACGCGTTGATTTTGAATCAACGCCGGAGACTCCGTGGAAGTAGCAGCTACGTTTTGTGTGGCTGGGGCGCCCGGCAGGAGTCGAACCTGCTACCTGCCCCTTAGGAGGGGGCCGCTCTATCCAAATGAGCTACGGGCGCATCGTGATGACTGTATATTAATGGGTTCGTTTAAAAAACGAAATATTAAATCTGTTTTTTATTGCTTTTAAGTTCGTTAATCGATCAGTTATTAACCAGCACTAAGAATATTTTCGATTTAAAAAAAACAGTGTTATACCTCTGCCAAATAACACAGTGAGATTTCAGCGAAAATTCAATCAGTTAAATTTTTTGCTCCAATCCGTTCACTAAAATATTGCTGCAACTCAACCTCAATTCTTGACTAGGATTATTGATAGATGCTCAACGCCACAAGGAGAGGCATGCCATGATGTACCAGCAAATACCCGCTTTGTTTTATTCACTTCGCTCGAAGTTTAAAGAAACAGAGTCTGTCAGGATGACAACTTCACAATTTGGTCAACTCAACAACCTAATTACGGAGTATTGCCATTATCACGATGCGCCACGACTTAAAGGATTGATCAAACGCGTTCAGAGGCGCATGGATCAACACGCGGACCACCACTTGTGGTTAACGGAATACGAGTTTATTCGAGAACACCTGATGAAAGCGATGAAAGAGGTTAACTTTTGTCGACAGGAGGACAATCCCGATTCCGTAATCGCCGTATTAAATCGCACCAGCAACGTCAATGAAAAGGAAAGTAAAACAAAACGACGAGAAAGTGATCACATGCTATTCACTCAGTCGGTCAAAAACATTTTTGAACGCTGGATGCACTAAACGCAAAAAAGGGCAGAATTTCTGCCCTTTTTTTAACCAATCACCGGACTCAATAATTAGACAAGCGAATCGTCCAGTGCAAAGGTAGATGCGTAACCATTGGTTACAGAACGCACGTATCCATCGACCCTTGGCATCAGGTGGTCAAAATAGAACTGGCTAGCTGCCAATTTGCGCGCTTTCTCTTGTTCGGGTAAAACATCTGACGCAAGTAATTGCTTCAACCACAACCAACCACCTAAAACGTAAGCAACCGCATTTAAATACTCAACAGCACCGCCTTGTGCAGCCGGCCCTTGTTCGTCATTTTGCTTGATGATTTCAGACGTCAATGATTTAACTTTTTCCAGTTCGCTTCCTAACGTTTTGGCTAATGCTGAAAACTCACCGCCGTCTGCCTGCTGAATGCTTTGCTCAATGTCATCGAACATGTCGTTCATCGCCGCACCTTTGTCAGCACAGACTTTTCGAATCATCAAATCTTGCGCCTGGATACCATTGGTGCCTTCATAAATTTGAGCAATACGGGCATCTCGAGCAAACTGTTCCAACCCCCACTCGCGAACGTAACCATGACCACCCAGGACTTGAATACCGTGATTGCAGTTTTCAAAACCAGTGTCGGTAAAAAACGCTTTAGCAATCGGCGTTAACAGTGCAACGCGTTTCGCAGCACTGGCTTTGGTAGCATCGTCTTTGCCGTGCTCGTTCAAATCAATGTGCATTGCTAAATACACCGCCATGGCACGGCAAATCTCGGTCACTGAACGCATCGAAAGCAACATGCGTCGCACGTCTGCGTGCTCCAATATCGTGGCCGCTTTCTGACCTTCACGCGAACTGCGCCCCTGAATGCGTTCTTCGGCGTATTGGCGTGCTATTTGATAAGACACATCGGCCAGACCAACCCCTTGCAGCGCAATCGACAGTCGCTCCTTGTTCATCATAGTGAACATGCAGGCCAGTCCACGATGCGGTTCGCCGATTAAAAAGCCGGTCGCTTCTTCAAAATTAAGAACACAAGTGGATGACGCTTTAATACCCATTTTATGCTCAATCGATCCGCAGTAAACGCCATTTCGTTCACCAACCGAACCATCGTCTTTAACCATAAACTTAGGCACAAGAAACAATGAAATGCCACGCGGACCTTCTGGTGCATCGGGCAATCGGGCTAACACCAGATGAATGATGTTTTCTGCCATGTCATGCTCACCGCCTGTAATGAAAATCTTAGTACCGGTGAGTTTATAAGTGCCATCGTCGCTCGGTTCGGCTTTGGTTTTTAAAATGCCAAGATCAGAACCGGAATGTGGCTCGGTCAGACACATGGAACCCGACCAGACACCGGACTGCATATTTTCCAGATAGGTACTTTTAAGCTCATCACTGCCGTGTGCTGCCAATGCGGCACAGGCACCAGCGGTTAAACTTGGATAAAGAGTGAACGATGTGTTTGAGGCGTAAAGCATCTCTTCGACCAACACATGCAACGCTTTGGGTAAACCTTGACCGCCGTACTCTGGGTCACCGTTAATGCCTTGCCAACCGCCTTCACAGAATTGTTGGTAAGCTTCCTTAAACCCTTTAGGCGTGGTGACTTCGGTGCCTTCATGATGACAGCCTTCTTCATCACCGTCGCGATTTAATGGGTATAAGACATTTTCAGCAAACTTGGCGCCTTCTTCCAGAACCGCGTTAAACAAGTCGTAATCAAATTCGGCAAACTGTTCGATACCTTCAAATTGTTTCTGTACGTCGAAAACGTCCTTCAAAATAAAGGACATGTCTGCAACAGGTGCTTTATAGCTCATATTGGTAATCCTGAAAGTTCATGAAAAAGGGCTTTAAACTTATTGCTAAGTCTAAAGCCCTTTGAATTGCTTGTAAACTGGTCTAATCAGTTTGTGTACGACACTTGTTTAAATACTAGTCGGCTTGCTCTTTCTCAAAATCTTCCCAGTATTTCTTAACCGTATCTTTCATGTCTCGATGCAGCAGTAAGATACCAAATAAGTTAGGTATGGTCATCAGTGCGACAGTTACGTAAGCCACGTTCCAGATAACCGTCGTATCGACCATTGAAGCCGCCAGGAAACAACCGATATACATTATTCGATAAGGTAAAACACCTTTTTCGCCGACCAGATAGATAACCGCGCGATCGCCGTAATAAGACCAGGCTATCGCGGTACTGAAGGCAAATAGCAGCAGCCCTATCGCGACTATGTATTCACCGTAGTTACCCATTGCGCTACTGAACGCCGCTATGGTCAGAGGAACCGAATGAATTAACGATTTCCCGACGATTTCAACGCCCGAGGATTGATCCGGTTTCCCGCTACTAATCAAGACTTCTCCGGTATAAGGCTCGCCATCTTTGACGAATTTATAGTCTTCGGCGACCGATTTAGAATTTAATAAGGTAAAGTCGTCATTGACCCTCACCCCATCTTTGACAATGACTTTTCCATCGTAATCTTTCACTTCATTTTCGATGCCATTGACATAATTAAACAGCTTTTCCAGATCCTGCTCGTTCTGATCAGAGTATTTTCCGGCAATGAACGTCATATCCGATTGATCAAAAGTGTTCTCCATTTTCTGCGTCCAGACACCCGATGATAAGATGGCCAACCCGGTTATGGTACAGATAACAATAGTATCGATGAAGGGTTCCAGAAGACTGACCATGCCCTCAGAAGCAGGTTCTTTTCCACGTGCACTGGCGTGAGCTATTGCCGCAGAGCCTTGACCAGCTTCGTTAGAGAACAAGCCGCGTGCAACACCAAACTTAAATGCAAAGGCGAAACTCGCTCCTAAGAAACCACCAACGGCTGCTGATCCGCTAAATATATCCACAAAAATTGACGCAAACGAAGGCAAAATGTTTTCGTAATTGGTCACAATAACCACTAAAGCGCCCACTACATAAACCAATGCCATTGTGGGTACAATGGCCTCTGCAACATGGGCGATACGTTTTATCCCGCCAACGATAACCAGAGCAAGAAATACTGATAGCACCACTCCTGTAACCCATGGGTCGACGTGGAAAGTAGTTTCCATGGCGCTGGCGATACTGTTTATTTGCGGCATATTACCGCTGCCAATGGAGCTGATAATGGTGGCAACGGCAAAAATAACTGCCAACCATTTCATATTCAATTTACGCTCCATGTAATACATGGGCCCACCAGCCATGGTGCCATCTTTGGTTTTAACACGGTATTTGTGAGAAAGCGTAACCTCAACAAACTTGGTGGTCATGCCCATAAAGGCGGTTAACCACATCCAGAAAAGCGCCGCAGGCCCACCTAAAAATAGTGCCAGAGCAACCCCTCCAATATTTCCGGTACCGACGGTACCTGACAATGCGGTGGTTAAGGCTTGAAAATGAGAGGTGTCGCCGGGTGAGTCTGCTTTGGCGTATTTACCACGGAGAATTCGTGTGGCCTGACCAAAATAGCGAACCTGTGGAAACCCCAGATAAATGGTGAAAAACAGCCCGGTGCCCAAGAGCAGCCAAGGAAAATACCATGCTGAACCTAAAAACCCGTCCAGCAATCCTAAAATCTCATTAAAAGTATCCAAACCCGTGTCTCCAACTTTATTTTTATGATTAAAAAACAGCCTCTTAGGGGCTTTTTAGCATAATTTTGGGGATTAAAGATACCATAGGGAACTGACCTTCACCAGCGCCATCACCCGCCTTTAAATCGGATTCAGGGTAACAAAGTTTGAGATTCTATGTCGCGAGTAATGAGCAATGATTTGATCGCGACTTAGCGATAGCGCATCCGTGTTCCACGACAGATGGAAAGCTCGATTTCCTCAGGGGATAATTCGGTAGGAAAATAACATCCTGAAACCTGCGAGCTGGCAAGGCTTGCTCCGCGCAGATTGCTTTGGGTAAAGTCGATCCCTCTTAAATCAGCGCCCCGAAAATAGGCACCGCTAAAATTAATGCCATTGGCATTTAAACCTCTTAAGTCTAGCCCACGAAAATCACAGTTGGTGTAATCCAGCTTATCCAGAGAGGCGCGTTGGGTATTAAACTCTTTCACTTGTTCATTTCTGAGCAATTGATATAACGGATCATCAATAATTTTTACTGCCATTCACCCTGCTCCAAGATTGACCACTCTTTAATTATAGTCGGTATTAAAAATTAGACTAACCTACGAACATTAGCTGACCAGGGCTAACAACACGCCTGCCGCCACGGCCGACCCAATAACACCAGCCACATTGGGTCCCATTGCATGCATCAGTAAAAAGTTATGATGATTGGCTTGCAACCCAACTTTATTAACCACTCGTGCAGCCATAGGAACAGCAGAAACACCAGCAGCACCTATCAACGGATTGATCGGATGCTTACTAAATTTTGCCATTAGTTTTGCCATCAAAACGCCACACGCAGTGCCAATCGAAAAAGCTACGGCACCAAGCGCTAAAATGCCCAATGTCTCCAGCGCAAGAAATTTGTCAGCCGACAGTTTTGATCCGACACTTAATCCCAAAAAGATGGTGACAATGTTGATGAGCGAGTTTTGTGTGGTATTACTCAAGCGGTCGACCACCCCGCATTCACGCATCAGATTGCCAAAGCAGAACATGCCAATCAACGGAGCGGCAGATGGTAAAAACACCGCACACAAAACCAACACCATTAGAGGAAATACAATTTTTTCCAGTTTCGAAACGTGACGCAATTGTCGCATTTCAATTTTACGTTCGGCTTCGGAAGTGAACAACTTCATTATCGGCGGCTGTATGATAGGTACCAGAGCCATATAAGAATAAGCAGCTACCGCAATTGCGCCCAGCAGTTCTGGCGCTAATCGTGATGCAAGAAATATGGCCGTTGGACCATCCGCACCACCAATAATGGCGATCGCTGAGGCGTCTTGTAAAGAGAAGTCGAAGCCGGGAACAAGATTTAACCCCAGTGCTCCCAATAATGTGGCAAAAATGCCAAACTGGGCGGCAGCGCCTAGAAATAAGGTTCGTGGGTTAGCAATAAGAGCACCAAAATCGGTCATCGCACCAACGCCCATAAATATAATCAGTGGTGCAGCTCCGCTACCGACCGCTACGGTATAAAAGTTATAAAGCATACCGTGTTCAAATCCGGCATCGCGAGCGACTTGAAGCGCTGAAAAATGTTGCGCCTGATTGGCATGATGATATACGTCGAGCAATTTTTCTGGAGTACTGAACTCTATGGATAATTGCGCCGCAATGGCGTTAATAACTTCTGGTTGTGCCGAATAGATCGCGTTTTCTACGGCGTCCATCGCCAATCCTGCGTTTGGAATATTCGCCAGAATACCACCAAAGCCAATGGTCACTAATAAAAGCGGTTCAAAATTTTTCGCTATCGCCAGATACAAGAGGATAAAGCCAATCACGATCATGATTGCTTGTCCCCAAGTAAAATTGGCGATACCTGTGTCTTGCCAAAGTTTTAGTAAACCATCCATCAAGTTTCTCTTAATTTTAAAAGGCGATTAACGGCGTTCCTACCTTGACGGCATCACCTTCGGCTACAAGAATATCTGAAACTACGCCCGCTGCTTGTGCTTTAACTTCGGTTTCCATTTTCATGGCTTCGAGAATCAAAACGGTTTGACCCGCGGCCACCTGCTCCCCCGGCTTTGCTAATATTTTGAAAATATTACCTGCCAATGGCGCATTGACAGTTTCGCCACTGCTGGAGTTTTGGGTTGATTCAGCCGAAGGTTTGGGTGCAGGATTTGGTGTAATCTCGGACACTGTGCCTCCAGGGGCAACTGTTACTGAATAAGTTTTTCCATCCACAGTTACCGAGTATGACTCTTCATCAATACTTTCGGCTGCACTGCTTTGCGCGATTGTTACGGTGTTGTCTTGCTGGGTTGCGTCGGGAGCCGGCTCGAACGCTTTCGGATTGTGTTTATTTTTTAAAAACTTCAAACCAATTTGTGGAAACAATGCATAGATAAGCACGTTATCCACCAATTCACCTTCCAACTCAAAGTTTTCTTGTTCAGCCAGAGAAAACAGTTCATCACTTAATGTGTCCATTTCTGGTTCAATCAAATCGGCGGGTCGACAGGTGATTTTTTCACCGCCGTCAAGAACTTTCTGCTGCAACTCTTGGTTAACTGGAGCCGGAGTCGAACCATACTCTCCTTTCAGAACTCCGGCAGTTTCTTTACTGATGCTTCTGTAACGCTGGCCAGTCAGCACATTAAGCACCGCCTGAGTGCCTACTATTTGTGACGTTGGTGTAACTAATGGAATGTATCCAAGATCTTTTCTTACTCTCGGGATCTCTGATAACACATCATCAAATTTATCTTCCGCACCCTGCTCTTTAAGTTGACTTTCCATATTGGTCAGCATGCCACCAGGCACCTGTGACATCAAAATTCGTGAATCGACGCCCTTTAAACTTCCCTCCCATTTGGCGTATTTTTTACGCACACTTCTGAAATAAGCGGCGATTTCTTCAAGAAGCTCCAGCTTCAGCCCCGTGTCTCTTGGCGTTCCTTCAAATATCGAGACGATCGATTCGGTGGGTGAGTGACCGTAAGTCATACTCATGGAGGATATACTGGTATCGACCATATCGATTCCGGCTTCAACCGCTTTTACGATCGAAGCGGTGCTTAATCCGGTAGTCGCATGCGCATGCAATGCTACCGGAATCTCCAGAGCGCTTTTCAATTTTGTTACCAGCTCTTCTGCAACATAGGGCTTCAATAGTCCAGCCATATCTTTAATGCAAATTGAGTGTGCTCCCATATCTTCAAGTCGTTTGGCCATATCGATCCACATGTCGATGGTGTGCACTGGACTTACGGTATACGACAAAGTTCCCTGAGCATGTTTATCGACGGATACAACCGATTTGATAGCGGTTTTTAGATTCCGCGTATCATTCATCGCATCAAATATTCGGAATACATCCATACCATTACTTGCTGCGCGGTCGACAAATGCCTCAACGACGTCATCGCCATAATGTCGATAGCCGAGAATATTCTGCGCACGAAATAACATTTGCATGGGCGTGTTGGGCATGGCTTTTTTTAATTGTCGCAATCGCTCCCAGGGATCTTCTCCTAAATATCGGATGCAGGCATCAAAGGTTGCGCCGCCCCAAGTTTCTGCCGACCAATAGCCGACTTTATCCAGCTTTTCAGCGATCGGCAGCATGTCATCAATACGTAACCGGGTTGCAAATAAGGATTGATGCGCATCGCGCAATACGACGTCAGTAATTTTTAATCTTTGTTGATTCATAATTTGCCCTCTGCCCTAGCGATGTTTCTTTCGATACTGATGCACGGCAGATGTGATAACAGCGACGAGCGCTTCATCATTAGCTTCTACCTGAGAAGAGTCGGTTGTAATAGAGTCGGCATGTGTGGATGGTGATTCGGGCCAAAATCGATTAAGAAACTTTGATGACACAGTGATACAGAAAACCAGAAGAGACAGGAAAATAAATACCGTACCCATACCAACGATCATTAACGATAGACCTTGCGCCATATCACTCATAAAATTTACCTCGCCCTGAGACACCGTGTGTATCCATCAGTCTAGTCGATCAGTCGAAAACTGAACATTCGAACTCTGATTTATCGCATTTAATTTTACTGATGTGACTGCTGCAAAGCAGTAAAGCAAGACCTTAGACCATTGTCAAATAATGGATTTCACTCAATGCTAATAAAAAGGCAACTCCAATTGTTCCAGTTTATCCGGCGAGGAGTCATCGAGCCTCACACCGATGCCAAGCAAACGAACAGGCATGGATTTTCGCTGATACGCCTCAGCAATCAATGTGACCAGAACGTCTTCCAGTAGAATTTCTGCACGACGCTCGATGGTGGTCGCGGTGAAATCATTGAACTTTAGTTTCACGAAAACAGATTTAAAACCCTGCACAGACTTGGACGATAACCGTTGTTGCAACGATTGAATCAACTTGGGCAACTTGTCAGCCAGCTCTTCAATGGTTCGACAATCGTGACTGAATGTTCTTTCAACACTGACCGATTTTCTCTGTCGTTCATTCGAAACCAATCGATCATCGATACCGCGAGCAAAGCGATACAACCGATTTCCGAACTTACCGAACTTGTCCAATAAAATCGATTGCGATAGAGATTGCAGTTCGCCACAGGTTCTTATATTCAAGTTATGCAGTTTATTCGCCGTGACTTTTCCAACACCATGTATTTTAGCAACCGGCAAATGGTAGACGAAGGAATCAATCTCGTCTGGCGCAATAACTTTAAGACCATCAGGCTTATTCCAGTCACTGGCAATTTTAGCCAGAAACTTATTTGGCGCAACACCGGCCGAAGCAGTCAAGTTTAACTCTGTTCTAATCTGTTGCTTTATCGCTTGCGCGATGTATGTAGCGCTGCCCCGGAACTGTTCTACATCACTCACGTCGAGATAGGCTTCATCCAGTGATAAGGGTTCGATCAACTCAGTATAACGCAGAAAAATTTGATGGATCTGCTTCGAAACTTCGCGATATTTATTCAAATTTGGCGGGACAATGATAAGTTCTGGGCAGCGAGATTTGGCTATAGCAGAAGACAAGGCCGAATGGACGCCATAGTCACGCGCGAGATAATTACAGGTAGCGATAACGCCTCGGCGCTCTGCCTGCCCGCCTACCGCCAGAGGTCGATTCCTCAAACTGGGGTTATCACGCATTTCAACGGCTGCATAAAAGCAATCCATATCAATGTGAATGATTTTGCGCGACATGTATCGATCAGATACGCTTGAATATAAATGTCAGGACGAATTTCGCTCCTGACATGGCACTCTCTTCAATCGCTATAGTTCCACCGTATTGATGGACCAGTTCCGATACAACGGAAAGCCCTATTCCTTGGCCTTCTGTTTGTTCATCCAAACGATTGCCTCTGGCCAAAACCTTTTCACGCATCTCAACCGGTATGCCCGGACCATCATCTGAAATCGAAATATTTAGAGCGTATTCTTGTTTCTTTGACGCTTCGGAGATATCAACCAGAACGCTGGATCGGGTCCATTTGCAGGCATTATCAAGCAGGTTACCCATGATCTCCATGAAATCACCTTCATCGCCGTAAAAACGAATGCTGTCATTGCAATTCAATTCAAGTTCAAGCTGCTTCGACTGATACACCTTGCCCAGCGCGCTAAGAATTTTTTCTACACCAATTTTCACATTAACCGATGCCAGCATATGTCCCTGAGAGCCAGCAACTGCGCGGGACAACTGATATTGGATAATCTCATCCATTCGATCCACTTGTGACTGAATTGTAGAACCTGTGTCTTCAGCTTTGACACTTTGAACCGCACCTTTGATTACCGCAAGTGGTGTTTTTAAGCTGTGCGCCAAGTTGGAAAAGGTATTGCGATATTTTTCCCGTTGCGTTCTTTCTGCTTCAATCAGAAGGTTCAGGTTTTTTGTCAATGGAATTAACTCGGCCGGGTAGTTTTTGGACAGCGTTTTTTGTTGGCCGCTTTCAATCATTTCTAAATCACGAGCGACCAGACCTAATGGCGACAAGCCCCATCTCAGCGCGACTAACTGGATGAAAAGCATAGCAACCAATACAAACACCAGCCCGGACCAAAGTGTTGTTCTGAAGTCACTAACAACGTCTTTTAACAAGTGCGCTTCGTGCAGAAGAGTAAACTGATAATAATGTTCTGAGTCATCAAAACTTTCCCAGATAACCGCATATCGCAAGCGGTAAAACCGAATACCGTCAATGGACGTAAAGTCAAAAAGAAACTCACCGGTGGGTAAGATTTCAAACAAATACAGATCCAAATCTACTGCACTGAATGAGCGCCAAATTTCATCTTCATTGCCTCCGTAGACAAAGGCGTAACTTCCACTGTCAATCTGATTAAACGCATCTTCACGAACAACTTCGGGTAGGTACAAAACGCCTGGCTCTTCTTCTTCAGCCGCCGTCAACAGCATGAACAACTGAGTCTTCATGCGCTCTTGCAGCTGACCGGTAAGACTCCTATCAAAAGCTTTTTCCAGAAATAAAGAAACGCCGCTTACCAAAACGATAAGCGACAATGATAAGACTAAAACCAGCCGAGAACGTAAAGAATATGTCATTCGTAGTATTTAAAGCTCGGGATTGATGCGATAGCCCCGACCGCGAAGAGTTTCAATGGGTTTTAAATCGCCTTCAGGGTCGATCTTTTTACGCAATCGACGAACGAACACTTCCAGTACATTACTGTCTTTATCGTGATCCTGTTCGTAAATGTGTTCGGTTAACTCCGTTTTCGAAATAACTTTGTCCGGATTCATCATAAGATATTCCAGAACCTTATATTCGTAAGCAGTTAGGTCCAGTTCCGATCCATTGACCAAAATTTGTTTGCTGCTTGAATTCAATTCAATCGGCCCTTTCTTGATTATCGGACTGGAAAAACCTGAGGAACGTCTTAATAATGCGTTGGTTCTTGCCAGCAACTCTTCAACTTGAAACGGTTTAACCAGATAATCGTCGGCACCTCTCGAAAGGCCTTCCACTTTCTCTTGCCAGCGCGATCGAGCCGTTAAAATAAGTATCGGAAACTCTTTGCCCTGCTCTCTAATTTTACTGATCAAATCAAGGCCATTTAATTTAGGCAAGCCAAGGTCGATAATCGCGACATCAACCGGATATTCTTCGGCAAAATATAGACCATCTTCTCCATCGAATGCTTGATCAACCGCGTAGCCCTCTTTGTTCAAAGCTTCTTTAAGTTGATCCTGCAATGCATGTTCGTCTTCTACTACAAGAACTTTCATTTTTTATCCTTAGCTCAATTTACTTTGATGACCTTGGCTTTGCAGCCATCAACTAATATCGTTTTGACTCGTCCATTGTTCAGCAAAACTTTTACGCGATAAACGGCCGGGCCTCTGCTTTTGATAAGACTGGCTGAAAGTGCTTTACCCTTGATGGTACTTTGCGCGACAGCCACAGCTTTAGCTTTCGAAATAACTTTGCAACCTTTGTCATCATCTGCCTTGATAGGGTTGGCAAATAATGCAAAAACAACTGCGAAAACCCAAAGAAATTTCATTGTGAGCCTCGTTTAATCATAGAGAAATAAGGAGTGATAATTCATATGGCATCTTCCTATAGTCCATTTGTCTTGTCAATTTACTGACCGGCGCTGATAACGGGCTCAACAAACACCCGTAACTCCACTTCGGCACCCGGATGATAGGGCAACTCTGTTTGAAAATTCTCGCCCATGTAACGATAGGTCACTCGATAACCAGCGTTTCTCTGAAACTCATTCAATCGCTCTTCGATACGACATTGGTGATGCTCCGCCATCGACTGTTGACCCGATTGACTAGCAGCTTCACCAATTGACGAACCGATCACCGCACCGGCAACCGCACCGACCGCTTTTTGCGAACGTCGGTTACCCATTTTGCTGCCGATGACAGCCCCAACAATCCCACCGACCACTCGGCCGGCTGTCGAATCTTTGGTTTTAGGGTGCCGAGAGGTCTCACGACAAATTTTAACTGGCTGATATTCTTTGACCACTTCAACGATAGGCTTTACCGATAACACAGTGCCATACTGTGGTGAGATTTCCTGTGGAGCCAATCTCAACTGTGAGTTCGCTATGTCTCTGTCTTGCATTGAGAGTCTATCTTGTGAAGTTGATAGCTCTTCTGAAAAGGCTGTGTTAACCAAAATCAAAGTTCCGATTAAGCCGCTCGTTAAGTAGGATTTCACATTAAACTCCGTCTACTTCATAATTCAATGGAACCTATATTAAAAGTTACTAACTGAATGCAATCTGAACAGTTCAGGTTTTACCCCGATATCGATCATTTTCAAACGGAGCAGAATGCCTCTTTCTCTGGCTTTCATCCATTCTATAACCCTAAATTTTTGCAGGCGCTGGAGTCATCGGGAGCCGTTTCACGCTCAACAGGATGGCAACCCAAACACCTTAGTTACACAACAGCAGAGGGAAACAGTTACCTGCTGCCCGGCTATCTCAAGTCGCACTCCTATGGTGAGTACGTTTTTGATTGGGGCATCGCTGATGCAATTCGCCGGGCGGGAATCAACTATTACCCGAAATGGGTCGCCCAATTTCCATTTACTCCGGTTGAAATGCCAAAAACGATTAAACCCTTCGATTCGTCGACACTGGGCAATCTGGTCGACACATTATGGTCTGATAGCCCGGTGACTGCTCAGTTGCTTTACCTACCCAAGCAATGGTGTGACGTCGTTTTAGGCGCAGGAGGACTTATCAGAAAGAGTATCTTTTTCTGTTGGCATAACCAGGACTACCAAACTTTCGATGACCACTTAAACAGCTTGACCGCTAAACGGTCAAAAGATGTACGCCGGGAAAGACGAAAAGTTATGGCAACCGGCCTCAACATTAATCGCTTTTCAGGCAGCGAAATCACTGACGAATTGATCGACCGCTTTTACCCCTTTTACCGCCATACCTACCTGTCACGCTCTGGTCATGCAGGGTATTTAAACCGCTTGTTCTTTTCATCGTGGTTACTCGACATACGCGACCAGGCTATGTTGGTTATAGCCAGCAACAACAATGAAGACATTGCTGCGGCACTGTTTGTTCACGACCACGAAACCTTATTCGGACGCTACTGGGGCAGTACAATAAATGACGGCTTGCTGCATTTTGAATGTTGCTATTATCAGGGAATGGAATATTGTATCGAACGAAACTTAAAACGGTTTAATCCAGGCGTTCAGGGCGAACACAAGGTTCGTCGCGGGTTCGAACCTTATCTGGTCAATTCGGCTTATTTTTATCGCGATCCTCATTTACGACAACAGTTGGCCGGTTACTTTTCTGATGAAACTCAGCAGCTTAAACATTACCTAACTGAACTGAAAGGAAAACTGCCTTTTCGCTAAAATCTTAAACCGGCCTTTCAAGCGACCAGTTGTTTCGACATTATATCCAGCACCTCTCGCTCTTCGAGCAACTGATTGAAACTTTCGTTAACCTGTTCTTCTTCAAGGTGCAGGTTTTCCAGAGTGGACTGCGGTAAACGCTCAACAGTAGCGTCGCCCAAATCGATCCGCTTCAGCAAACGTCCGGCTAATAACACCAGATTCGAATAGACCGCATGTTTGCTCCAGAACTCTTCCTTATGATGCCAGCGTACGGCAACAATCAGCTCATCCGGCATATGCCAGTTTTTCATCAACCAGGCACCAATTTCTTGATGGGTTAGCCCCATAACAAAATGCTCTATGTCTTCTAAAGGAATTTCAGGGTTGGCCTCAATATATCGATTTATGAGATTAAATTGTGGTGGAAATAAGTGACCTAATAATAGATGGCCAAAATTATGTAAAAGCCCCGCCAAATAGGACAAACCTCGTTCCGGACGTCTTTTAGGCGGAATCAACAAACACAACTTTTCGACCAAACTGGCCGAGTAGACTGCCTGACGCCAAAATGCATGAACACCCAGCGGGCCATCATCAGGTACATTGAGCGATTTACCAATGGAAATCCCTAGCGCCAGGTTCATCACCAAGTCGAAACCCAATACCCGTGAAATTGCCGTCTCAACCGAATCGATAGTCCCTTTGTAACCGTAATAAGGTGAACTGGCCCAACTGATTATCTGGGCTGCTAAGCTCGGGTCGCGTTTAACAATGTCGCCAAGCTTTTTTGCATCGGCACTGGGATCAACTCGTAACTTCATGATTTCCTGTGCAATTTCTGGCATCGACGGTAAGTCGAAAGTTTCATCAACTCGCTGTTTGATTCGTATCGGAGTAAACTGATTCACAGTCTCCGACATGTCTTGCTGTGCATTTCTTCCTGAGTAAAGCCGTTCCGGCTCGCAACCAAACGAGAATCGCTCACCGTCGCTAAACAGCGATTGAATCGATGGGCCACTGACTTTTAACAAACTTTTCGAGTTGCCCGATTGAATATAGACCTGCTTTTGTTGAAATACCGATTCGTCAATCACGCCTCGACATCCAAACACCTTAAATAATGGTGGATGATTATTAGCATCACACTTGTCGAAAACTGAATCAGCAAGTTGTTCGTTAACCACACTAAGTTCTTGATTGGTCAGTCTTTTCAGAACTTCAAAGTCCAACAGGTAATTGCAGGGTAAAATGGCAAGTATTTTTTCATTGGTTCCCTGAAGTAAAACACAGCGCAAAACTTCGTTTAATGGCAGCGCTTGCTTCTCAGCGATGAGACGCAAGGATCTACCTGGCTCGTGCTCAATTATCTCAAAATCAATTTCCCGATCGTTGAGAAAACTTTCTATAGACTTGGGAATACTCACACATTACTCCTGAAACCAATCATCTTTTAACTATAGTCAAAGTTTGACTCAGACCAAAACTACTGTGGCAAATTAGTAACCAGTTCACATAAATTTAACACGGTACAGAAAAAACAAAGTTTCACTCGCGTCGAGTTACTTGATCAGGTCCGACCGCTCTTCTTCAGGAAGATCGACTTGCTCTATTTTATGGAAGCGACTGGTTATTTTTTGCGCTGATGTGTTGATTTGATCAACATCTTTTGAAACCTGCCCAATGTGTTTTGACAAGTTATCCATACGGTCTTTAAACCGTCCAAAGTCTCTGGAAAGATGCCCGAGATGTTCCTGAATAATGTGAACTTGTTTTCGCGTTGCTTCATCTTTTATGACTGCACTGGCCGTAGTGAGAATGGCCATCATGGTGGTCGGTGAAACCATCCAGACTTTTTCCTTGTATGCCAATTCTACTAGCTCCGGAAAGTGTCCATGAATTTCCGCAAAGACTGCCTCGGCTGGTATGAACATCATAGCTCCAGGAGCTGTCTCACCTTCTATGATGTATTTCTCTTTTATATCTTTAATATGCTTTTTAATATCTTGTTTAAACTGTTTAGAAGCCGCTTGCCGCTCAATATCGGAAGATTCAAAGTCGGTCATTCGCTGATAGGTTTCCAAGGGAAATTTGGCATCAATAACCACATTACCGGTAGGCTCAGGTAAAAACAAAATACAATCTGCTATTTTGTCATTCGTCAGTTTATATTGAATGGAAAAATGATTCTCTGGCAGTACGTTTTTAATCAGAGCGTTTAGTTGCACTTCGCCGAAGGCTCCACGCGATCGTTTATCGGCCAAAACCTGCTGTAAACTGACCACGTCCGATGACAACTCAGTAATCTTCTTTTGTGCATCATCGATGAGAGCCAATCGTTTTAAAACGTCATTAAAAGTTTTTGTCGTTTTTTCAAAACCATCCGACAAACGCTTTTCAACTTGCCCGCTAATTTCCTTCAGCCGCTCATCGGTCGATTGTGTTAGGCTTTTCATTCCTTTCAAGATATTATCGGAATTATTCGTTAATGTACTGGTAAGTTCCTGACGGATATCTTTGATAGAAGTTCGTAACTCTTGAACTAGCTTGTCGCGCAATTCGAGTTGTGACTTCTTTGCCGATTCATCAATACCATTTAACGCCCCTAATAAGCGTTCCTTAAACTCTTCCAGCGAACGTTGCTGCGCTAATTGACGATCCGAAAATTTGTCTGAAAACTCCTGTTTATGACGCTCCAGTTTTTCGTTAACCAGTGTTTGAAACTCGTTTTGTTGTTTAACCAAGTTTTCTTTTAAACTCACAATATTCGCGGTTAAAGTTTCTTTGGTCAGATCGGCTGCTTTATCGGATTTATGCAATGACTCGGAAAACTTTTCAACCTGAAACTCTCGCAACTGCGTAATGGCGTCATAAACCTTCGCTTCCAGCTCCCCTCTTTGTGCGTCTTGCTGACTCAATTTTGAAAGCTTAAAGACAACAATCACAATCAGAATAAAACCGATGAACGACAACCCTACGGAAACCCAAGGCAGAAAATTTAAAGCGGATTCAATAGTCATGGACAATCAATTAATTACTTTTTCAACGATGGTAACGGTTATGCAATCTGTGGGCAATCAATAAAAGATGAGTCTATTTTATCTGGGCAAAAAAAAACCGTTTCAATCGAAACGGTTTTTTAATTTGGCGCGCACGGAAGGATTCGAACCTCCGACCGCCTGGTTCGTAGCCAGGTACTCTATCCAGCTGAGCTACGTGCGCGTATTTCGGTTTGCACCGACCCCTCTGTGAGGGTGCGCTATTATGCGTATCTACTTTTCGCTTGTCAACTCAAAATCGATAACAAAATAGCTTTTAAATTGCTGTTACTTTTTGCCGTGTTTGATTCGGTTAAATATCAAACTCGCTTAAAGTAAATGGCGGAGAGAGAGGGATTCGAACCCTCGATACGGGATAAACCGTATACTCCCTTAGCAGGGGAGCGCCTTCAGCCGCTCGGCCATCTCTCCTCTCAGCGGCGGCAAATGTTACCTTAATGAAATTAAAATGCAAGCCCTAAATTCAACTTATTCAGTTGAATTCCCAGACATTTCTTTTTCGCGTTGAATTCGCAAGTAAATCTCTTCACGATGAACAGAAACTTCTTTAGGGGCGTTCACACCGATACGGACTTGATTACCTTTTACACCCAAAACGGTTACAGTAACTTCATCACCAATCATTAGTGTTTCACCAACACGACGAGTCAAAATAAGCATCCAGATTCTCCTTTATGTACCCCTTTTCCTAAAAGGGTAAAATTTCAGCACTTGATATGAGGCGCGCATTATAACAGCAACGATTAAACTTGTTTACTATTTACTAATTGTACGTTGCTGATATTGTTTAAGATTATCATCAGCAGTAAATAGTGGTTATTTCTTGATTTTCAATGGCTGGCGTCCTTGATTGCGCATAAATCGCTGATAGACCTTACCAGCTCCTTTTCAATTCTCGCGATAAGTATAGCTGAACTTACTGCAAATGAAATACTAAACTGTAACTTAAGATTTGATAAGATCTTAATTCAACAAGATCATTTAAATCAATAGGTTACATAGCTAACTTAATGTAACCTATTGATTACCTTTATTGAATTTTTAGATTAACCGAGCGTCTCTTCAACAAAGGGCGCTATCGAGTCGATGGCTTGACTGAGATTTTCAGGTTTTGGACCGCCCGCCTGTGCCATGTCAGGACGACCTCCACCCTTACCACCAACAAAACCCGCTGCGTGTTTAACGATGTCGCCGGCCTTAATTCTATTGGTTAGATCTTTTGTTACACCTGCAATCAAGTTGGCTTTACCTTTATTTTCGACACCTAAGACAACGATCCCACTGCCCACTTTATTTTTCACTTGATCAAGCAGATCGCGAAGCACTTTACCATCGACCCCTTTTAACTCTTGAGCGATGACTTTGACTCCTTTGACGTCTAACGCATTTGAAGCCAGGTCGCTTCCCTGAGTTGAAGCGAGCTTGCCGTTTAGCTGTTCGATTTGCTTTTCAAGTTCTTTTGTTCTGCCCAAGACTTGGTCCACTTTCTCAGCAACCTTGGAAGGTTCCGATTTTAGTTGGCTGGCCAGATGTTGTATCAGCTGCATTTGGTTTTGCGCATACTCAACTGCAGCTGCGCCAGCCAGTGCCTCGATGCGTCGAACGCCAGATGCGATGCCGCCTTCTTGAACGATTTTAAAACTGCCAATATCACCGGTGCGATCGACGTGCGTACCACCGCAAAGTTCGGTCGAATAATCACCCATTGCCAGAACCCGAACATCATCGCCGTACTTTTCTCCAAACAGTGCCAACGCACCTCGCTGCTTTGCTTGATCCATCGACATGACTTCAGCGGACACGGCAAGGTTGTTTCTAATTTCTTCGTTGACCCTTTTTTCGATGATATTTAATTCATTTTGAGAAACGGCTTCGGGGTGTGCAAAGTCAAAACGAAGACGTTCGTGGTCGACATAAGATCCCTTCTGTGTCACGTGTTCACCTAGAACTTCTCGTAAAGCGGCGTGCAACAAATGCGTCGCAGAATGATGAACCGCCGTTGCTTTGCGTTTGCTATCGTCAACTTTCAACGTAACTTGCTCGCCTTGCGCTAACTCGCCTTGCGTTATTTCGATTTTATGCGCAAACGCATTTTTCACCTTCACAGTATCCAGTACTTCCGCTTGACCGTTTTTCGAATGGATGCTGCCTTTATCACCCACCTGGCCACCACCTTCGGCGTAAAAAACGGTGGTTGGTGTAATCAGAACACCCCGTTCACCCTTTTTCAAAGTTTCTACTTTGTCGGAATCTTTGAACAACGCATCGATGGTCGCTTCGCCTTGTACTGAATCGTAGCCAGTAAATTTCGTTTCAGTATCAACGTCCAAATTATCATTATAATCAACGCCAAATTTGCCGGCCGCTTGCGAGTTCTCTTTTTGCTTACGCATTAGAGAGTCAAAACCGGCCTGGTCAATGGACAATCCTTTCTCGCGCGCTATGTCTGCGGTCAAATCAACGGGAAATCCATACGTGTCGTACAAGGTGAACACGGTTTCTCCGGGTATCTCGGTACCCTGCATATCTTGCAGAGACTGTTCCAAAATCTTCATGCCGTTGTCGAGTGTACGAGCAAACTGCTGCTCTTCTCGAAGAATGGTCGATTCAATGTGCTTTTGTTTATCTTTCAATTCTGGGTAGGCATCACCCATTTGGTTGACCAACGATTCAACGATCTTGAAAAAGAAGGCTTCGTTGGCCCCCAGTTTATGACCGTGTCGAATCGCACGACGCATAATTCGACGCAGCACATAACCTCGACCTTCATTGCCAGGAACGATTCCATCGATAATCAAAAATGCGGTAGAACGAATGTGATCGGCAATCACTCGCAACGATTTATTATCCAAATCACTAATATTAAGTACATTCGCAATGCTTTTGATCAAATCGGAAAATAAATCGATTTCATAATTGCTGTGCACGTTCTGCATGACCGCGGCCATTCTTTCAAGGCCCATTCCCGTATCCACTGATGGTTTGGGCAGATCGTTCATGGTTCCGTCTTTGTCACGGTTAAACTGCATGAACACGAGGTTCCATATCTCGATGTATCTGTCTCCGTCTTCGTCAGGCGAACCCGGAGGCCCCCCGGCGACGTCCGGACCGTGATCATAGAAAATTTCGGAGCTGGGTCCGCAAGGCCCAGTATCGCCCATCGACCAGAAATTATCCTTTTCACCCAGACGTGAAAACCGGTTTTGATCGATGCCAATCTCGTTGAACCAGATGTCTTCGGCTTCTTTGTCGTCGTGAAAAACCGTAACCCAGAGTTTCTCTGGCGCAAGACCTAATTTTTCAGTTAGAAATTCCCACGCAAATTGAATCGCTTCCCGCTTTGAGTAATCACCAAAACTGAAGTTACCCAACATTTCGAAAAACGTATGGTGGCGGGCTGTGTACCCTACATTTTCTAAATCGTTGTGTTTGCCGCCAGCTCGCACGCAGCGTTGCGCCGAAGTTGCCCGAACATAATCGCGTTTGTCAGTGCCTAAAAAGCAGTCTTTAAACGGCACCATACCTGCGTTAACGAACAACAAAGTAGGATCATTCGCCGGAATCAGAGAGGCACTCTGAACCCTTCGATGATTTTTTTCCTCAAAAAAACTGATAAATGTTTCGCGTAATTCGTTGCTCGTCATGAAGCTCATGATTCACCCTGTAATTCTTTAATAATTTCAAACATAGTTGCGATATCATCGGTATAAAATCCCCGGTATTGAAGAAATCTCACTTGCTTCGACTTCTCGCTCCAGTCACCGGGCAAGGCATTATACTTTTTTTGCCAGGCGTTTTGGGCAATTTCACACCAGTTTACATCGGCCTCTTCGAGACATCGACTGATTATACTTTGTTCAACACCTTTGGCGTTTAATTCTTGCTTGATGCGATAAGGCCCATAACCGCCCTGAATTCTATGTCGAATCCAGCTTTCGGTAAATCGAAAATCACTTAACCAGCCTTTTTCTTCTAAAAATTCCAGTGCTTCAAGAATTTCGGCTTGCTCAAAGCCTTTTTGCAGGAGTTTTTGATGGAGTTCTTTACGGGAATGTTCTCGGCGCGCCAGAAGGTCAACTGCCCTCTCGCGAGCCGAGTCTTTTTTAGGGGATTTCTTAAAAACTTTAAGCCTCTTCTTTCTCTTTTACTTCGGCATCTTGTTTTTTACCCGGCAACAGTCTTTCACGCAGTTGCTTTTCGATATCATCAGCAATTTCAGAGTTTTCTTTCAAGAAGTTAATCACGTTCATTTTACCCTGACCGATGCGATCGCCTTTGTAGCTATACCAAGCGCCTGATTTATCAACGAGTCCTTCTTTCACGCCTAAATCAATCAGCTCACCTTCTAAAGAAGAACCTTGACCGTACATTATCTGGAATTCGGCCTGTTTAAATGGAGGCGCAACTTTGTTTTTAACCACTTTTACCCGGGTCTCGTTACCGACCACTTCGTCACCTTGCTTGATTGAACCGGTACGACGAATATCCAGGCGAACCGACGAGTAGAATTTAAGCGCGTTTCCGCCTGTTGTCGTTTCAGGGTTACCGAACATAACACCAATTTTCATACGAATTTGGTTGATAAAGATAACGGTACAATTAGCCCGTTGAATGTTTGCGGTAAGCTTGCGCAGTGCCTGCGACATTAGGCGTGCTTGAAGCCCCATGTGTGAGTCACCCATTTCGCCTTCAATCTCAGCTTTCGGTGTCAGTGCAGCGACAGAATCGACTACGATAACATCTACAGCACTGGAGCGAACCAACATGTCGGTTATTTCGAGCGCTTGCTCACCGGTATCCGGTTGAGACACCAACAAATCATCAAGGTTTACGCCCAAACGTTCTGCGTAAACCGGATCCAAAGCGTGCTCAGCGTCGACAAAGGCTGCGGTACCGCCGCCCTTTTGACAATTGGCTACAGCTTGTAAAGCAATGGTGGTTTTACCGGATGATTCTGGTCCGTAAATTTCAATAATTCGACCTTTAGGGAATCCGCCAATGCCTAAAGCAAGGTCAAGACCCAATGAGCCTGAGGAAATTACTTCGATATCGCGTCCTGCGTGTGAATCGCCCATGCGCATAATAGAACCTTTACCAAACTGACGTTCGATTTGCGATAAGGCCGCGCCTAAAGCTTTATTTTTACTGTCGTCCATTATTATCTCCAGACTTGTTTAATGTGCTTATGCATTGCGAAATTATTTCAACGTTCAACTTTCGAAATTAGACCGTTACTAATTCTTAAGTTACACCGTTTACTACTCTCGACTTGAACCTTTACGAAAGTGCAAGTGTTAAAAACGTTACCGTTTCAATGCGACCGATTATTTCATATAACTACTCAAATGACTAGTCCTTTTGAACAGGAAACTTTGACATTTCGAGGTATTTATTTAATGAAACCAGCAGAGTTTGTTGCCGAATACTGCTTCTATCGCCTGAAAACAGATACTTATGTGCACTTATCTTGTTTACGGAAGACGCCCATCCGACCCAGACTGTACCGACCGGTTTCTCTGCTGATCCACCACCAGGTCCTGCCACACCACTGACCGCGACCACCAGATTGGCTTGCGAATTTTCAAGAGCACCAAGACACATGGCCTTTACAACCGGTTCAGAAACAGCACCATACTCACCTAACACCTCAGGATCAACTCCCAACATACTGGACTTGGCTGCGTTGCTGTAGGTTACGAATCCACAGTCAAACCACTTTGAGCTGCCAGCCAGGTCGGTTAGAGTTTTCGCAATCAGACCGCCGGTACAGGACTCGGCAGATGCCAATAGGTGACCGTATTTGATGCTTTGTTCGGCAATCTGCTGAGTTAATGATGTGGAGTTGTCTAGCATTTAATCGCCCTCAATGAATTACTTAGTTTTGCTGGTTTCATGCAACCGGGTTCAGTACAATTCGGGCCATGAAACAGAATACGCATTCTATCGTACAAGATCTCAAGTCGCACACGCCAATGATGCGGCAATACCTGTCGATTAAAACGGCTCACGCTGATGAGTTGCTGTTTTATCGCATGGGTGATTTCTATGAGTTGTTTTTTGACGATGCCATAAAAGCCGCTGAATTACTCGATATCACCTTAACTAAGCGAGGTCAGTCGGCCGGAGAGCCCATTCCAATGGCGGGTGTGCCGTTTCACGCTGTGGATAATTATTTATCTCGTTTGTTGAAGTTGGGTGAGTCAGTTGCGATTTGTGAGCAGATTGGCGATCCAGCCACCAGTAAAGGTCCGGTAGAGCGCAAAGTGGTTCGTGTACTGACTCCCGGAACGGTGAGTGATGAGTCTTTATTAAACCACGAATCGGTGCAATACCTGGCCGCGGTCTATCACTCCAGAAAAATATTTGGTCTCGCCTGGCTTGATTTGGCCGGCGGTCAATTTTGGCTCAGCGAATACGACTCGGAAGACGAATTGAACAGTGAGCTCAACCGACTGCAACCGGCCGAATTATTGTTATCGGAAAAATCCAAATTACCCATCGAGCACCATTGCCTGAGACGCCTACCCGATTATTATTTTGCCGAAGATGAAAATCGAACCACTTTGTGCAGCAAGTTACAGGTAGAATCATTGGCAACTTTTGGTTGTGACAGCTTTCATGAGGCCATTGGCGCCGCCGGTGCGGTATTGCAATACGCTGAGGAAACACAGCGCGGCTCCTTGCCACATATCCAGCAACTGATTCCTTTTTTTAATCAAGACTGCATCCGACTGGATGCTGCGACACGAAGAAATCTCGAAATCACCAAAAACTTACAAGGTGGCGATGACAACACACTGCTGTCGGTAATTGACTCTACGTGCAATGTCATGGGCAAGCGATTGTTAAAACAATGGCTTCACCAACCCTTGGCGCAGCGACATCAGGTAACAGAGCGTCAGGACATAGTTGAGGCATTTATTGAGCGTGGCCTCAATGATATTCGCGAATCGTTAAAGTTAATTTCGGATATTGAGCGCATCGCGACACGAATAGCCTTAGGCTCTGCTCGACCGCGCGACCTGGTCCGGCTCAGAGACAGTCTCGAATACATAGCCGAGCTAAAAGCATCAATCGACAGCATCGCTTGTGCGTCTCTAAAGAAGTTGACGCATGATATCTGTGATTTAAGCGAGTTAAGAAAAACATTAATTAGCGCGGTGATCGATAATCCACCGGTGACCGTTCGTGATGGCGGTGTTATCGCCGATGGTTTCAACAAGGAGCTCGATCAATTAAGAGAGCTGGCGTCCAACGCCGATAATTTTCTGGTGCAGCTCGAAGAAAGGGAAAAACAGGCGACTGGACTGAGCTCGCTTAAAGTAGGTTACAACAAAGTCCATGGATTTTACATCGAGGTTTCAAGGGCGCAAAGTGATAAAACTCCAGAACATTTTATTCGCCGCCAAACACTGAAAAACGTTGAACGATTCATTACGCCTGAACTGAAAGGCTA
This sequence comes from Pleionea sp., assembly GCA_052032335.1. Lineage (GTDB taxonomy): Bacteria > Pseudomonadota > Gammaproteobacteria > Enterobacterales > Kangiellaceae > Pleionea. The sequence continues at coordinate 34,553 of JBPEWV010000170.1, forward strand.
TGAAGAAAAGGTCTTGAGTGCAAAAACCAAGTCGCTGGCTCTGGAAAAGAAAATTTACAGTGAACTTATTGCGTCAATTCAACCACTCGTTCCCAAGATTCATCAAACTGCGAAAGCCGTTGCCCAAGTCGATGTATTACAATCGTTTGCCGACACCGCCATAACCCATAACTATACCAAACCCGAGCTGATCAAAGAAAAAATCATTGCAATCGAAGACGGTCGGCATCCGGTGGTTGAACAGACAGTATCCCCCTTCATCGCCAATGGAACTCAACTCGATAAAACACAGCGTAGTCAAATAATTACAGGTCCAAATATGGGCGGTAAATCGACTTATATGCGGCAAACAGCTTTAATCGTTTTGATGGCCAATGTTGGTAGTTTTGTGCCCGCATCTGCCGCGCGAATTGGTCCGATCGATCGGATCTTTACCCGCATTGGGGCATCCGACGACTTAGCTTCAGGTCGCTCGACCTTTATGGTCGAAATGACCGAAGCGGCGTATATATTAAACAATGCTACCCCCAACAGCTTGGTGCTACTGGATGAAATCGGTCGTGGTACCAGCACATTTGACGGCCTGTCACTGGCCTGGTCGATTGCCGAACATATTCACCAGTCAATCCAGGCATTCACTTTGTTCGCAACCCACTATTTTGAAATGACCGACTTTGCAGATCAGTTCGATGGTGCGAGCAATTTTCATTTTGGAGCACAGGAACACGACGAAAACCTTATTTTGGAACACAGTATTCACCGCGGACCGGCTTCACAAAGTTTCGGAATACAGGTGGGTAAACTCGCGGGATTACCGCAAAAAGTCATCGAAGCGGCAAAGTATCAACTTGAGCAACTCGAAAGCAGCAATACTGCTCACAGAATCTCAAAAACACCCGTGGACCAATTAAAGAATACTATTCACAATGCGCAGCAAGAGAATCTGTGCAAGCAAATCAGAGCCATTGATGCCGACAGTTTGAGTCCAAAAGAGTCGTTGGAATTAATCTATCAATGGCAAGAGCAATTAAAAACAATGGAGTAAATCTATGGCATTTGTAGTGACAGAAAACTGTATCAAATGTAAGTATACCGACTGCGTCGAAGTCTGCCCGGTTGACTGCTTTTACGAAGGCCCTAATTTTCTCGTGATCCATCCGGATGAATGTATTGATTGTGCTCTGTGTGAGCCAGAGTGCCCCGCCGAAGCCATCTTTGAAGAAGATGACTTACCCAGTGATCAAAAGCAGTTTATCGAAATCAATGCCGACTTGGCCGAAAAATGGCCCAACATTTCGGAGAAAAAAGATCCATTACCCGATGCAGAAGAATGGGATGGGAAAACAGATAAATTACAATACCTCGAAAAATAACGATTAATAAGCCGTTATTTTTCATCTTCTGAAATATAACGAAGGAATGTGGCCTTGTCTTCGTCTGAGGCTGCGTTCCAGAACATTTTCAGTTTTTGTAGATTGGATGATTCACTCACCACCTCGGAAAAGTCGTTATCCGCACCAATGGGCTTACGCTCAATGTTGTATGTGGGACTGTTGGCAAACTTTCTGGCCGCCTCAAGATTGTCGGGTCTCTCAGTTGTGATGGTGTACTCAAACCCCGGATCGGCCTCGAACACAATAATCAATTGTCGCGAGACAATTTTATCGACGTCACCATCGCTCCCAAACTCATCCGCGTATTTGACCAGTAGTTTATTGTTCCCCGGACTTAGCATAATCTTGGTTAAGTCCAACTCAGAATCCTGATAAGGCGTATCGTTAATCGCGAGCAACTGAAGCTGCGGTTGCAGCGTGACAGAAATCTCGGCGAAGGCCATAGAAGACACAGACAGTAGAATAGATATTAATAATCGCATTTTCATTCCGAGAATTTAACAGTCAGGTTAATACGAATCAACCTGAATACGAACCAAGCCAGAGCATACTAATCTTAATTTAAGGCAAACTACGTTGAAACAGGTCACAAGTTAATACAACTCGCTTTACATTAACAATGATTATAGCGCTTAAATGGCTTTTATAATAAAAAAGCCAGAGCATTATACTCTGGCTTTTCATTAGAATCGCATTTGGATATAACGAAGCTTACCAGCCAGTAATTTCCTTTAATGCATCGCCAATCTGCGCCAAGCTTCTGACGGTTTTAACGCCAGCATCTTCTAAGGCTGCAAACTTTTCGTCGGCTGTACCTTTACCACCAGAAATAATTGCACCGGCATGTCCCATACGTTTACCTTTCGGTGCTGTTACACCAGCGATGTAAGATACCACAGGCTTGCTCACGTTTTTCTTAATGAAAGCAGCGGCCTCTTCTTCGGCGGTTCCACCAATTTCACCGATCATCACGATCGCTTCTGTTGCCGGATCTTTTTCGAACATTTCTAAAATGTCGATAAAGTTTGAACCCGGGATAGGGTCTCCCCCGATACCGACGCAGGTTGACTGACCGAAACCGGCATCTGTGGTTTGTTTAACCGCTTCATAGGTGAGTGTGCCTGAGCGTGAAACAATTCCGACTTTGCCAGGAAGGTGGATATGGCCAGGCATGATGCCGATTTTACACTCTCCGGGAGTAATTACACCGGGACAGTTGGGGCCGATTAATCGCACTCCGGCATTATCACATGCAATTTTCGCTTCCAACATATCCAGTGTCGGGATGCCCTCAGTAATACAAACAATAAGCTTGATGCCACTGTTTGCTGCTTCCAGAATTGAATCTTTACAAAATGCTGCTGGCACGTAAATAACACTGGCTTCGGCACCGGTTTCTTTAACCGCTTCTTCAACCGTATTAAATACAGGAAGTCCGAGATGAGTTTGGCCACCTTTGCCCGGTGTTACACCACCAACCATCTGTGTCCCGTACTCAATCGCCTGCTCTGAATGGAAGGTACCTTGACCTCCGGTAAATCCTTGACAGATTACCTTGGTATTTTTATCAATAAGAATAGACATTATTTTGCACCCCCAGCTGCTTTAACTGCTTGCTCAGCCGCGTCAGTCAGGCTTGTTGCCGCGATAATATTCAAACCACTTTTGGCGAGAAGGTCGGTGCCTTTGTCGGCATTATTTCCTTCAAGGCGAACAACCACAGGAACTTTCACACCAACTTCTTCTACGGCACCGATTATGCCTTCCGCAATTAGGTCACAGCGAACAATGCCGCCGAAAATGTTCACCAAAACTGCCTTAACATTGTCATCGGATAAAATAATCTTAAACGCTTCGGTTACTCGCTCTTTCGTGGCGCCGCCGCCCACATCGAGGAAGTTGGCAGGAAAACCACCGTGTAAGGCAACAATGTCCATGGTTCCCATGGCCAGACCCGCACCGTTCACCATACATCCGATGTTACCGTCCAACGCAACATAGTTCAGTTCCCACTGGGCCGCATGCGCTTCGCGCTCGTCTTCCTGTGATGGATCGTGCATCTCTTTCAATTCAGACTGACGGTAAAGAGCATTGCCATCGACTCCAATTTTGGCGTCAAGGCAGTGCAAGTTTCCATCGTCTTTTATAACTAAGGGGTTAATCTCAATCAAAGCTAAATCGCAATCGGTAAACATTTTTGCCAGACCCATAAAGATCTTGGTGAACTGTTTAACCTGAACGCCTTCCAAACCAAGTTTAAAAGCCAGGCTACGGCCCTGGTAAGGCTGAGGACCAACCAAAGGATCGATGCTTTCTTTAAAAATTTTCTCTGGCGTTTCTTCGGCAACTTTCTCGATTTCCACGCCGCCTTCTTGAGACGCCATGAAAACAACTCGTCGCGTTGCACGGTCAACAACGGCACCCAGATAAAGTTCATCAGCGATGTCGGTACAGCTCTCAACCAAAATTTTGCTTACAGGCTGTCCGTTCTCATCAGTCTGGTAAGTTACCAAGTTTTTGCCTAACCATTTACTGGCAAATTCTTTGACTTCGTCTTTGGTTGAAACCAGTTTGACACCACCGGCTTTTCCTCGTCCACCAGCGTGAACCTGCGCTTTAACAACCCATTTGTCACCGCCGATTTGACCGGCGGCTTCGACCGCTTCTTTAGGAGTTTCGCAAGCAAAGCCATCCGATACGGGCAATCCGTATTTTCGGAACAACTGCTTACCTTGATATTCATGAAGGTTCATTGTTCTCTTCCAATATTTGATTAAACGTTAAAATTAAAAAACTAAACTCTTAAAGCTCTAATAAGATCCGAGCAGGATCTTCGATGTAATCTTTGATGGTTTTCAAGAAACCAACCGATTCGCGACCATCAATTATTCGATGGTCGTAAGAAAATGCCAGGTACATCATCGGTCGAATCACAATCTCGCCATTCTCAACAACAGGTCGTTGTTCTGTACGATGCATTCCTAAAATACCACTTTGAGGTGGGTTAATGATCGGCGTCGACATGAGCGAGCCAAAGGTTCCACCATTGGAAACGGTAAAGGTACCGCCAGACAAATCTTCCACGGTCAATTGATTATTCTGAGCTTTCTGCCCAAACTCCATAATCGTTTTTTCGATTTCGGCCATACTCAGCTGATCGGCGTCTCGAATAACCGGTACAACCAAACCACGAGGGCCAGATACCGCGATACCCACGTCAAAAAAACCATGGTAAACAATATCATCACCATCAATCGACGCATTCACCGCCGGAAAACGCTTTAACGCTTCTACCGTTGCTTTAACAAAGAATGACATGAAGCCCAATTTAACGTCGTGGGTTTTCATGAATTGTTCTTTGTACTTCGCGCGAATGTCCATTACCGGTTTCATATTAACGTCATTAAAGGTCGTTAAAATAGCCGCCGTTTGTTGTGCATCAACCAATCGCTCGGCAATTCGTTTACGCAAACGTGTCATTGGCACACGTTTTTCTTCGCGAGGACCCGCACTCACTTGAGGCTCGGCAGTACCCGCCTTGGCTTGTGAGGATTTTTGGTTTTTGATGTACTTTTCGACATCTTCTTTGGTTAAGCGACCACCTTTACCGGTAGCTGGAATATTGGCTGCCGTTAATCCATGCTCACTGACCAAACGTCGAACCGCTGGACTTAAAACATCATCGGAAGACGACTTGTTTTCAGTTGAAGAATCCTGGCTCGGAGCGCTTTCTTCTTTTGTCGACGCGTCGGACTTTGACTCTGAAGAGCCCGTAGCCGAAGCACCGGCCTTAAACTTGGCAATCACTTCTTCAGCGACGACCGTATCGCCCTCTGCTTTTACAATTTCTTCTAATACACCATCATCGGGCGCAACGACTTCCAGAACCACTTTATCGGTTTCGATGTCAACCAGGTTCTCATCGCGTTCACATGCTTCGCCCGGTTTCTTATGCCATGTGGCAATCGTTGCATCGGCGACTGACTCAGGTAAAACTGGAACTTTAATATCTGTGGACATGGTTTATTAACCCTTTTACCAAATTGCTATAAAAATTATTTTGAATGAATGCCTAACGCTTTTTCTACTAGAGCGCGTTGCTGCTCAACGTGTTTCGATGCCAATCCGGTAGCTGGTGCCGCTGACGCTGCTCGGCCCGCGTACTCAACATAACCATCTTTAGGAATCGATGCCTGGAAATTATGGCGACTGCAATACCACGCCCCTTGATTCTTTGGTTCTTCCTGACACCATATAAACTCTTTCGCGTTTTTGTATTCGGCAATGACATCTTTCAAGTGCTTAGGAAACGGATACAGTTGTTCGATTCGAATAATTGCAACATGATCTAATTCTTCTGCACGACGCTTTTCTAACAGATCGTAATAAACTTTACCCGAACACATGACCACTCGAGTCACCGACTCTTTGTCAAGGTTATCAATTTCATCGATAACGGTTTCAAACTTGCCGTTAATGACCTCATCTATGTCACTGGTTGCCATTTTATGGCGCAATAGACTCTTCGGTGACATAACGACCAAAGGTGTGCGCCAATTGCGAACCATTTGTCGACGTAACATATGAAATACCTGAGACGGTGTTGATGGAACACAGACTTGAATATTATGTTCTGCACACAATTGTAAAAAGCGTTCCAGTCTTGCCGATGAATGCTCCGGTCCCTGACCTTCATAGCCATGAGGCAATAACATAACCATGCCACACAAGCGTCCCCACTTATGTTCGCCAGAACTGATAAACTGATCAATCACCACTTGAGCGCCATTCGCAAAATCACCAAATTGCGCTTCCCAAATGACCAGCGAACGGGGTTCGGTTGTTGAATAGCCATACTCATAAGCCAGCACCGCCTCTTCTGATAGCACCGAGTCAATCACATCGAACTTGGGTTGATCATCGCGGATATTCTGTAAAGGCAAGTAGCATTCGCCGGTGTCTTGCGCGTGCAAAACAGCGTGGCGATGGAAGAAGGTTCCCCGACCACTGTCTTGCCCCGAGATTCGAACGTGGTAACCGTCATCCAAAAGCGAAGCGTAGGCCATGGTTTCGGCAAAGCCCCAGTCCATTTTAATCTCGCCTTTGGCCATCTTGGCCCGATCCGCCATCAACCGTTTAACCTGCATTTGAAGATTAAGTGAATCTGGGTAAGTGGAAATTTTTTCGGCCAGTTTTTCAAATTGCTTTTTTGTAATACTGGTAACGGCCGGTGTTTGCCAGTCATTGCCAAGATAAGGTGTCCAATCGACCGTGTACTCATGTTTTTGCATCGGCAACCAGTTGGTCACCACGTTCTTACCCTCGTCCATCTTGTCACGGTATTCCGCAGAAAGATCGCTGGCGTATTGTTTGTCGATAACACTCGACTCTATAAGACGATCGGCGTAAATTTTACGCGGTGTTGGATGCTTCTTAATTTTTTCGTACATAATGGGCTGAGTAGCACGAGGCTCGTCTGCTTCATTATGTCCGTGTCGGCGATAACAAACCAAGTCGATGACCACGTCTTTTTTGTAGGTCGCCCGAAAATCCAGAGCGAGTTGGGTTACGAATATAACCGCTTCTGGGTCGTCTGCATTCACATGGAAAATTGGTGCTTCGATCATTTTAGCGACGTCAGTACAATAAGTGGTCGACCGAGTGTCGTCTGGACGACTGGTGGTGAACCCAACCTGGTTATTGATAACAATGTGAACCGAACCGCCAGTTTTATAACCGCGCGCTTGAGACATGTTGAAAGTTTCCATCACCACACCCTGCCCGGTAAAGGCTGAGTCACCGTGAATAACGATGGGCAATACCTGCGAAAAGCTGTCATCTGAGCGTCGTTCCAGTCGCGCTCGAACCGATCCTTGAATAACAGGTGATACGATTTCTAAATGCGAAGGGTTGAAGGCTAATGCAACGTGAACCACGCCGCCGGGTGTATTGATGTCAGAAGAAAAACCCTGATGATACTTAACATCGCCTGACCCTTGTTCAACTACCGACTTCCCAGCAAATTCGGCAAACAATTCTTCGGGTTTTTTACCCATCAGATTTACCAGCACATTGAGTCGGCCGCGATGCGCCATGCCTAGAACAACTTCTTTTACACCGGCACTACCTGCTCGTTGCACCATTTCTTCGAGCATTGGCATTAGAGAGTCACCACCTTCAAGTGAGAAACGTTTGGCACCGGGAAACTTGTTGTGCAAATACTTTTCAAGACCTTCGGCAGCTGTCAATGCGGACAGAATCTGCTTTTTACGATCTTCACTGAATTCAGGTGTTGCTAATGTGCTTTCAAGTCGCTGCTGGATCCACTGTTTCTGACCAGGGTCACTGATGTGCATAAACTCAGAACCAATATTGGCACAGTAAGTCTGCTCCAGTTCTTCGATTATTTGTTTCAGCGATTTTGACGTGGCGCCAAACATGGAACCGGTACGAAACTCGGTGTCGTAATCCATTTTGTCGAGGCCGTATTTCGCCAAATTCAGATGATCGATGGTCGCTTGTTTCCACAAGCCCAAAGGATCAATGCTCGCGTATTGATGACCGTGTGCTCGATACGCCTGAATAAGTTCTAAAACATTAACTTGCTTGGCATCAAAGGATTTGTCACCAGAACTCGAGCTTGATGCAATCCGGTGTTTGTTCAGACCAACTTGGCGAAAGTAATTCTGAATCTCAGAATGAGCAACTTCAGCTGAACTCGAGTCACCATTGATCAAAGCATCAAATTTTTGGCGCCAACTCTCATCGATGGACGAGGGATCCTCTAGATATTGCTCATATATTTCTTCGAGGTAGGCAGCACTACCCCCGGTTAAGAAGCTGGCAGCGAACTGTTCTTGAAGGGTTTTTTCCATGATTTGCAGACTTATTCTTTGTTTTGAACAGTAAATCCAAACGAACAAACGCTCTGAGGAAACTTCCTCAAAGCGTATGTTAGTGCATTAATAATAGACTAAATTTTAATAATTTCAGGTCTTTATACGCCGCGTGACAGCAGCATTGAGCGAACATGACCGATGGCTTTCGTCGGATTCAAGCCTTTCGGGCATACACTCACACAATTCATGATTCCGCGACATCGGAACACACTGTACGCGTCGTCGATGTCCGCCAGTCTCGATTCTTGTTCAGTGTCTCGACTATCCGCCAGGAATCGGTAGGCTTGCAATAATCCCGCAGGCCCGACAAATTTGTCAGGATTCCACCAGAAAGACGGACAAGACGTTGAACAGCAGGCACAAAGAATACATTCGTACAATCCATCCAGCTTTTCGCGATCTTCAGGCGATTGCAATCGCTCTTTCGCGGGCGGCTCATCGCGATTTTGAAGAAATGGCTTTATCTTCTCGTACTGCTTGTAAAATTGCGCCATATCAACGACCAGATCACGAACCACTGGAAGACCCGGTAGTGGGCGCACCACTATCTTTTTTCCCAAAGAAGAGAGTGGCGTAATACAGGCGAGGCCATTCTTACCGTTAATGTTTAAACCGTCAGAACCACACACCCCTTCGCGACAAGAGCGGCGAAACGCCAAAGTGGGATCTTTCTCTTTCAACATAACCAGTGCATCAAGCAACATGATGTCTGAGCCTTCTGGAATATCCAGCTCATAATCCTGCATTTTTGGTGCATTGTCAGTTTCTGGATTGTATCGGTAGATTGAAAATTTCATAGATTTCGATACCTGCCTTTAATAACTTCGAACCTTCGGAGGGAACGCATCCATAGTGACAGGATTCATATTCACCTCACGGGTTTTCATTTCGCCTGTTTCAGGGAAATATAATGAGTGCACTAACCAGTTCTCATCGTCTCGATCTGGGAAGTCTTCTCGACTATGAGCACCACGACTTTCAGTACGGAATTCAGCGGCTTTTGCCGTTGCACGAGCCACGGCCATTAAGTTATCCAGCTCCAAACACTCAACACGTTGGGTATTGTATGCTTTGCTTTTGTCTGAAAGCACCGCACTTTTCAGTCTTTCAGCGATTTCTTCCAGCTCTTTAAGGCCTTTTTGCATTAAGTCGCCAGTACGGAAAACACCAAAGCTGTTCTGCATTACTTTCTGCATATCACGCTTGATGACCGATGGATCTTCGCCATCTTTCGAATCTTCCCAACGGGCAAAACGTTGCTGCGCTTTTTCGATATCTTCGTCTTTGAAGTCAGAGAACGGAAGTCCCTCGCGTAATGCTTCTTCAAGATGCAAGCCAGCAGCTCGACCGAAGACCACCAAGTCAAGCAGCGAGTTTCCACCCAGTCGATTAGCGCCGTGAACGGAAACACAAGCACATTCACCTACTGCATAGAACCCTTTGACAACTCGATCTTGATTGTTCTCGTCCCGAGTGATGACCTGTCCGTATTTGTTGGTTGGAATACCACCCATCATATAATGACAAGTCGGAACAACTGGAATCGGTTCTTTTACCGGATCAGCATGCCCGAAGGTGCGTGACAGCTCTAGAATACCTGGCAAACGCTTGTTCAAGGTCTCTTCGCCCAAATGGTCAAGCTTTAGAAAAACGTGGTCACCGTTTTCACCACAGCCGCGCCCTTCGAGAATTTCTTTGGTCATGGAACGCGCGACCACGTCTCGACTGGCAAGGTCCTTTGCGTTAGGCGCATAACGTTCCATAAAACGTTCGCCTTCTTTATTAATCAGGTAACCACCTTCTCCGCGGCACCCTTCTGTTACCAGTACACCGGCTCCGGCGATACCGGTGGGATGGAACTGCCACATTTCAATATCTTGAACCGGAATTCCGGCTCTTAGAGCCATACCAACACCATCGCCAGTATTGATCAACGCATTAGTTGTCGACTGGTAAATACGCCCCGCACCGCCGGTGGCAAAGACCGTAGCGCGCGCTTTGAACATCGCCACTTCACCGGTCTCAATCGACATGGCGATTACTCCGGCCACATCACCTTCATCGTTAGTTATCAGGTCTGTTGCCAGCCATTCATTAAAAAATTGCGTGTTTGCAGCCAAGTTCTGTTGGTACAAGGTATGCAATAAAGCGTGTCCAGTTCGGTCCGCTGCCGCTGCGGTTCGTGCCGCCTGTTCACCGCCGAATTCTTTCGACTGACCACCAAAGGGACGCTGATAAATTTTTCCGTTGTCCATACGAGAAAACGGTAAACCCATGTGCTCCAACTCATATACAGTCGCTGGACCATTCTGGCACATGTATTCGATAGCGTCTTGATCACCAATATAATCAGACCCTTTGACGGTGTCGTACATATGCCAACGCCAATCATCGTCGTGTGAGTTGCCCAAGGCCACGGTAATACCACCTTGCGCAGAAACTGTGTGAGACCGTGTCGGAAATACTTTTGATATAAGCGCTACTTTCTGGCCAGACTGAGCAAGCTGTAAAGAAGCTCGCATTCCGGCACCACCGCCGCCTACAATTACGGCATCATAGGTATAAACTGGAATTCCCATTTATACACCCCAAAAAATCTGTATACCCCAAAAAATGATCACCAAGCTATAAATAACTAAAGCTGCCTGGAAAATCATACGAATGCTGAGTGGCTTTAGATAATCCGTCGAGACAATCCACATGCCAACCCAGATATGCAAGCTCATTAAAATAATGGTCAGGATACCGAACCCTTTAACCAGAGTTTGCTGGAAGAAACCTTGCCATAGTTCAAAACCCATCCCCGGATTCGAGGCGACGAACCAGATTAAATAGGCGGCAAATAAAGCCATGACTACGGCGCTGAGGCGTTGAATAACCCAGTCGTGTAAACCACTACGACCCAAGCTTGTCACTGTCGTTACCATAACCAAACTCCCAGGCCAACAGCCGCTAATACACCCAGAACAAGAACAATCTTGGCGCCTAACATGCCGCCCTCTAATGATTCGCCGATTCCCATATCCATCAACAAATGACGGAGTCCAGCGATAAGATGGAAAGCGATGGCGGTCAATATCGCCCAAAACAGAAATTTACCAAATCCGGCTGCGACAAAATTAGACGCTTCTTCGAAACCTTGTTTCGATTCTAATGATGTACCGAGCAACCAAAGTAGAACAGGAATTCCAATAACTAGAAATACGCCAGTGATTCTATGAAGAATCGACGAGATAGCAGTTACCGGAAAACTGATCGAGGTGAGATCGAGATTTACAGGTCTTTGCTTATTCACGGCTGATTACTTTCTTTATTTGATGGTTCGCCAAATAGAGTGAGACAAAATTATGACACCACTCTCCTAGTTGTACTGAATACCTATGTGGACACGCCTGATATAACGGCCTACTAAGCTATACTTACTATAGATTAGCCTGAGGCCCACGCAAGTTTGCGCAAATTATATAGCTGCAACTGGTTGTTTACAAATGGATTTGTGCTTTGCGAAAAATCTTTGCGATTTTGTTTAATAATTAAACGATTTCATTGATTTAGCCTGCTTGTGGCATTGACAAAAATATTCTGCAACCTATAGTTACACCAAATTTTTTGCAGCACGACATGAATTCGACTTAAGGAGTCATAGAATGGGACAAAACACCGCCAAACTCAAGTTACATACAGGTAAAGAGATTGAGTTGCCGGTTTACTCGCCAACTCTGGGTAATGATGTACTGGATATTTCCGGATTAGTAAAAGAAGGTGTATTTACCTATGACCCCGGATTTATGTCAACCGCCTCCTGTGAATCCAAGATAACCTTTATTGACGGCGCTAAGGGTATTTTGTTGTATCGCGGCTACCCGATCGAAGACTTGGCAACCAAAGCTGACTTCATGGAAGTATCTTACTTATTGCTAAACGGAGAATTGCCGACCGTTGAACAGAAAAAAGATTTCCTCGAAGAGCTGAACAATCACACCATGCTGCATGAACAGCTGACTCACTTTTTCAATGGCTTCCGACGCGACGCTCATCCAATGGCAGTTATGGTCGGCGTCGTGGGTGCTCTGTCTGCTTTCTACCACGATTCACTGGACATCAATAATCCGGAACATCGTCGTCGCAGTGCCTACCGTTTAATCGCAAAAGTACCGACCATAGCGGCAATGTGCTACCGCTACTCCATGGGATTCCCTTTTGTATTCCCACGCAACGAAATGTCTTACGCAGAAAACTTCTTGAATCAGATGTTTTCTATGCCATCGACCGACGACAAGCCCGATCCCGTGCTGGTTAAAGCAATGGACCGCATTTTCACTTTGCACGCCGATCACGAACAAAACTGTTCAACTTCGACTGTGCGTCTGGCTGGCTCATCTGGTGCTAACCCATTTGCCTGCATCGCTTCCGGAATTGCAAGTTTATGGGGCCCAGCGCACGGTGGTGCCAATGAAGCCTGCTTGAAAATGCTTCACGAAATCGGCGACGTTAAAAATATTCCTGAGTACATCGATCGAGCGAAAGACAAAAATGATCCTTTCCGATTGATGGGCTTTGGGCATCGGGTATACAAAAACTTTGACCCACGGGCTAAAGTCATGCGAGAAAGTGCGCACGAAGTGCTCGAAGCTTTGGGCAAAAAAGACGACCCAATATTGAAGGTGGCGATGGAGTTAGAACGTATCGCTCTCGAAGATCCCTATTTCGTTGAAAAGAAGCTTTATCCAAACGTTGATTTCTATTCTGGCATCATTTTGTCGGCGATCGGAATTCCGACCAATATGTTTACCGTTATCTTCGCCTTGGCAAGAACCGTTGGTTGGGTGTCGCAATGGACCGAAATGATCAGTGAGCCAAATCAAAAAATCGGCCGTCCTCGTCAAATGTATAACGGTCACAAGCAACGAGAGTTTGTTGAGTTGGATAAGCGTTAATCCATCAATAGACCATTGATTAAAAAAGGGAGCTTCGAGCTCCCTTTTTAATGCGACTTCATAACTCACTCGACGAGATTAATCGTCCTCAAAATTCAAACTGATCTGAACAATTTTGCGCATATATTCGCGCTCTTTCTTGAATCGTTTCTTCATCGCATCCATTTCAGCTTCCAGCATAATAAGTCGCTTCTCCATTTCGCTGGCATTCTCGATGGGTTTTGCTGAAGAACGTTTGCTTTCTACCTTTGACGGACCACCCTCGCCCGTGTCATTAGCAATATTAGGCTGTTCTATGGCAATTTCATCGGCCACTGTTTTAACAATTTCGCCATCGATGCGATGTTTTTCTTCGAGAAATCCGTACAGCAACAATCGATCACAGATGGTGTTAATCCGTCTCGGTATACCGTGAGTGAATTCGAATATCTGCTGATACGCTTCAGCCGTAAACACAGGATCATCGGACCAATCGACTTTTCTCAACCGATGCTCAATATAAGCTTGTGTTTCTTCGGCTGTTAAATGCGCCAAGTGATAAGATGCGGTAACCCGCTGTCTGACTTGCTCCAGGTGAGGAACCGCCAAATTCTCTCGAAACTCTGACTGGCCCAACAGGAAAATTTGAATCAGGGTTTTACCGTCGTTATGAAGATTTGACAACATTCTTAATTCTTCAAGACTCTCCAGGGGCAAGTTTTGCGCTTCATCGACCACCAGCATACAACGCTTTCCTTCGTGCTGACGTGATATAAAGAAGTTTTCAAGATTTTTGATTAAAGAGGTCTTTTCGCTGGACTTATGCGCCAATCCGAATGTAGCAGCAACCATTCGCAAAATGTCGGAGGAATCGAGTTGGGTATTGACCAGTTCGCCAGCAACAATATCTTTTTTGTTCTCAAGAGAACCAAATAATGTTCGAACCAGCGTACTTTTACCCGTTCCGACATCGCCAGTAACGATAATAAACCCTTCCCCTTGCGACAATCCGTAGCGCAAGTAAGCCAGTGCTCTTTTGTGAGTACTGCTTCCGAAGAAAAAGAAGGGATCAGGCGCGAGTTGAAAAGGCTTTCCACTGAGTTTGTAATACGAGTCGTACATTGCTTCCCCTTTTTAACGAATTATCGCGATCCTTTCTGCCACACGATAACCTGAATCGTTTGTATTAAGATAGTTAAATCCAGAAACAAACTGAAATTCTTGATGTAATATAAATCAAACTGAAGCTTTTGCTTTGCGTCTTCATCGTTGTCACCATAAGGATAGCTTATCTGGGCCCAACCCGTTATGCCTGGCTTGACCCGATGACGCATGTTATAGAAAGCAATTTTTTCTGACAGTAATTGAACAAACTCAGGGCGCTCAGGTCGAGGTCCGACAAAACTCATGTCGCCTTTGAGGACATTCCACATTTGAGGGATCTCATCGAGTCGAGTTTTCCGCATTATCTGGCCAATTTTCGTCACTCGCGCGTCATTTTTTGCAGCAAACTGAGGTCCGTCTTTTTCCGCGTCAACCACCATGCTTCGAAACTTGAAAACCGTAAAAGGCTCGCCATATTGACCAGTTCTTACCTGCGAATAAATCACCGGATCGCGCCAACGTGACTCGTGTTTAATTAAGAAGTATAAGACGAGACAAATAGGCAACGATATGACAAGAAAGATTAGACTCACCAGAATATCGAATATTCGTTTAACGGCTTCTCTTAAGTAGTCGGAATGAAAGCCATCAAAAAATATAACTTGATTCGGCGATAGTGTATCAATTTCCATGCGACCGGTCTGACGCTCGAAAAACTCCGTAATATCGATAATACGTAAACCACCGAGTTTCAACTTGATGATGTCATGGACTGGGTAATTCTTGCGCGTATCGTCGACGGCAATAATCAATTGATCGATACCGTAGCGTTCAACAAGCTTATCTAAAGGGTCGTCCGAACGAATCACCAAGTTTTCATCATCGACTTCGTCCTTATCGCCCTTCAAGTGCAAAAAGCCAACCAGTTTTAGCCCCTGCCAATCACTTTTGCGTTTCAAACGTAGAATCTGTTTAGCTCGACTTCCAGTACCTAAAACTAAAATACGCGATTGAAACAACTCCTTGTCGGCTACGGCAAAGAAGATATACCGAACAACCGTTAAGAGTAGAAAGCCAATTATCAAACTGAGCCCAAACACTCCTCGCCCAATAAAAATGTTGGGGAAAATATAAAAAAGGACCGACATAACAGCAAACGCAATCACTACCGACCAAAATAGCTTGCTGATAATGGCTACGAAACTGTCCCGCGTAGCCCGTCGATAAAGGCCTACAGCGATCATGACAACAACGTGTATTGCAGCAAAAATAGACGCTTTTAAATTGAAAGACTGGTACAGATCGGGACTTTCTTCGAGTCTGGGTAAGCGTATTTCTGCCGCTATATGAACTGTAACGAACAAAACAATGAATTCTAAAGCCAACAACAGAAACAGCGTTCGGGGGATATAATGACCGAATAGCCTAACCATACAACGATTCCTTGTCTTGTAAATCCTGATTAAGGTTTGAACTAAAGAAAGCGAATTATATCTTTTTTGTAATAAATTACCAGAATTCAATACACTTAAAACTTCAAATGTTAAACTACTTCACGCTTTTCATTATAACCAATAGAGATTTTTATGTGTGCAATGCAACGTAACACAACACCTTGTTACTATTCAGATTATTTACAACTGAACAAACTTCTCGACAGCCAACATCCGGAAAGTACCAAGTATGGTGAAGAAGCGCATGATGAAATGCTGTTCATCATAGTTCATCAGGCTTATGAGTTGTGGTTTAAGCAAATTCTGCATGAGATGCGTTCCATTTACGCGGAATTCAATCAAACTCACTTACCTGAAAAATCAATGGGTCGCATTGTCTCCCGTTTAGACCGCATTCAAGCAGTTCAACAGTTGTTGATCGACCAGATTGGTGTTATGGAAACCATGACCCCGCTCGACTTCCTCGATTTTCGGGATTATTTAGTGCCCGCCTCCGGTTTCCAGAGTATCCAATTCAAAGAAATTGAAATCTTGCTGGGACTAAAATCGAAGTATCGAATCAATTTCGATAAAGAATCCTTTTACAGTCGTCTGAATGAGAAAGATCGTAACCATTTGCTTAAAATGGAAGACGCCCCCAGTTTATTCGATTGTGTGCAAGACTGGCTCGAGCGTATTCCATTTTTTGAGTTTGGTGAATTTAAGTTCTGGGAGTCTTACCGAAAAGCCGTTGATGAAATGCTGGCTAGCGATCAGGCAATCATTGAAGGCAACGACTACCTGAGTGACGCTGATAAACAATTTCAACTCAAAGATCTGGAAAACACGCGAAAAAGCTTTGACGCGCTATTGGATGAAGAAAAATACGCGGCATTACGCCAGGAAGATAAATTCCGATTCAGTCAAAAAGCCATGTTAGGGGCCGTGTTTATCAACCTTTATCGCGACGAACCCATGTTTCAGTTACCCTTTCAGTTGCTAACCAGCTTACTTGAGATCGATGAGTTGTTCACAACATGGCGCTATCGACATGTGATCATGGTTCAACGTATGCTCGGCAGCAAGATCGGAACAGGAGGCTCAAGTGGATCGGATTACCTTCGAAAAACGACCGAAAACAATCGCTTTTTCAAAGATCTGTTCAACATTTCAACCTTCCTGTTACCGCGTTCGGCACTTCCAGCCTTGCCTGAGCCGCTGATAAAGGCGTTAAATTTCTATTTCCACCCAGAGGAATAATCAGTCAAATCGGGTAGCGGCTTTAAACACCGCTACCAACTGTTCGAATCCGGTGAGATCGTCATCGTCAAAACGGTTCTTCTTCGGACTGTCAATATCGAGCACACCGAACAGCTGACCATCCACCAGAATAGGTACAACGATTTCAGCATTGCTGGCACTGTCACACGCAATGTGACCGGCAAACGAATGCACATCATCAACTCGAAGCGACGACTGATTTTGCGCCACAGTACCACAAACACCTTTACCAAACGGTATGTGCACACATGCGACCTTTCCCTGATAGGGACCGAGCCTTAGTGTGCTATCGCCTGCATTGATATAAAATCCAGACCAGTTTAACGCCGGAATTGCGTAAAAAATAAACGACGAAACTTGAGCCATATTAGTCACAGGATCAGAATCTATCGACAATAAACCGGCCAATTGTTTCGCCAGAGAATCGTAATAAGCAGGCTTTGCCTCATAGTAAAGGTCAAAATTGGTGTCAGTCTCAAACATAAAGTGGGATCGCCAAAGAATTTTATTGCTGGCTAGAATATGGGTAAGTCATCGTATTTTCAACCAGAGAAATGATAGGCTGAGGTTTGCCAATGCCGTAACCTTGTGCAAAATCAATCCCCAGCGACAAGAGCCGATCTTTAATCGCATCGTTTTCCACGTATTCAGCGATGGTTAATGCTCCCATTTCGTGGGCGACGTCATTAATTGCCCTGACCATGGATTCAGAAATTCGATCTTGCAGAATTTCACGAACGAATTCACCGTCTATTTTGACGTAATCCACGGGTAAATTTTTAAGATAGGAGAAAGATGCCATGCCGGTACCAAAATCGTCCAGAGCAATACGACAGCCAAACTCTTTTATCGTTACGATAAAGTCACGGGCCGTATTGATATTTTCAACGGCCGCTGTTTCGGTGATCTCAAAGCACACCTTATTAGCCGGAACTAAATAGGCGCTCATCAGCTCATCTATATATCGTAAAAACTCCGGTTTAGTGATACTGATCCCGGATAGATTTATGTTGATATGATCGAGACTTAAATTACGATTTTCTGCCAACCAACGAAAACTGTTCAACACCACCCAGCGATCAATCATGTTAATCATATTGTATTTTTCTGCGGCTAACAGAAATGCTCCCGGGCTCGACGTTTGCCCATTACCCTCCTGCACCCGCAGTAAAAGTTCACAGTGGTTAAGATGCGGCCGGTTTCCCAAACTGACTATCGGCTGTTGGTAAAATTCCAATAAATCGTTTCTAACGGCTTTGACCAGTTTAGACACCCATTGAGCTTCTTGCTGATGGCTTTTGATATCAACTGTGCTCGGTTCATACACGCAATATTGATAGTTTCCGCCTTGCATCGCTTGTGAGCAAGCAATGTCAGCCTGCTGCACGACTTCAGCCCAGCTGTCCAAATTAGAGTCCACTTTCGTTATGCCGACTACAGCGCCCACCAGATAATCTTTGTCGTTCCAGTCGAAGTGAAAATCTGACAATTGCCTGAGTAATTTCGAGATAATTTTTTCAGCGAGGCTTGTGTCGACATCCCATAAAACCAAACCGAACTCGTCATTACCGACCCGAGCTAAAAAGTCATTCCTGCGCGTTGACTCCTTGAGTCGACAAGAAAACGCTTTGATTAATTCGTTTCCGGCCAGATAACCGGTCGCCTCATTGATCAGCTTCATCTGACGAATTTTGATCAAACACAAAGAATGACACGAATGGTTCAACTTTATGTCGTGCAATGCCTCCATCAATACGTTTTCGAACTCATTCCGGTTAGCAAGGCCAGTCAATTGATCGTGCTTACGGTGAAAATTTAATGATTGTTGTAACTCATTGGTACGCGACTCATCGGTTATGGTAAACACGTACAAGAAGCTCTGAGAACTGGCTGAATCGTGACCAATTGTCGAAATGGAAATTCGAAAAGGCACTGACAATCCTCGACTCACCGACAGGTAGCATTTTTCTTCTAACTCATCGAGTGATTGACGTTCCAGCAATTGGGAAAATTGAAGCGGATAAGGCTCCGAGTTAATCTGCAGTGAAAATTCCAATTGCTCATTAAGTGGACGGCCAGAGTTTATATCATATTGAGTTTCGGCAATTCGGTTAGAATAACGCACCACACCCTTATTATCACAAATAATTACACCGTCACTGACCGAATTAAGTGCTTCTAATAAGACGTCTTCTTTTAGAGATGAAGACGTATTAGTGCCAAATAATGCCATATCCCACACCGTTGAAATTCATTCCTACGCAGTTCGTTACCAAGTTTCAGGTTACTTTCTCGAACTGCTGAGTACTCATAAGCTTAGCTCATTTTCAGCATATGGCATTTCATTGCTTACCCGAGCCTGAAGATCGCTTTGGGAGGTGGTACTTAGACGAAAGGCAAGGTAACATATCGCGTTTTCAAACTTATAGAGTTCGTTTGATGTTAACCAAACAACCACAATCCCCCTGCATTTCGGTCTGCAAACTTGAATCAGACCCTTCTGGCGTGGAAATTTGCACCGGTTGTTTGCGAACGCTCGACGAAATTGTACGGTGGTCTCGAATGACCGCAGACGAGAAACAACAGGTTTTGGATCGGATTAAACTGGCGAGTAAAACGCCCTTATCGTAATTGACTGGAGTGCTGAACACTATGACTGTACTGAGCGTAAGCGAATTTTTGGCAGGAAAAGCTTCTGTCGGCTCAGAAATCACCGTAAAAGGTTGGGTTAGAACCAAAAAGGATTCAAAAGGTGGGTTTTCATTTATCAATATAAATGATGGCTCCTGCTTTGCCACGCTTCAGGTAGTTGCCGATAATAAACTCGACAATTATCAAGATGAAATCGTCAAGTTGACCACCGGGTGTTCGATTTCCGCAACAGGAAAAGTTGTCGAGTCTCAGGGAAAAGGTCAGTCTTTCGAGATGCAGGCCACGGGTCTTGAAGTTCTCGGCTGGGTCGAGGATCCGGCAACTTACCCAATTCAGCCAAAACCACATACCATGGAGTTTTTGCGTGAAAACGCGCACCTGCGTCCACGCACCAACATCATCGGCGCGATGACTCGGGTTCGAAATAGCTTGGCACAAGCCATACATCGCTTTCACCACGAACGCGGGTTCAGCTGGATCCATACCCCCTTAATTACGGCATCCGATTGCGAAGGCGCCGGCGAGATGTTTCGTGTCTCGACTCTGGATCTTGAAAACTTACCAAGAGATGAACAGGGTCGTGTCGACTTTGCGAAAGATTTCTTTGGTAAAGAAGCGTTTTTAACCGTGTCAGGTCAGTTGAATCTCGAAAGTTATTGTCTGGCGCTGTCAAAAGTTTACACCTTCGGCCCAACTTTCCGTGCCGAAAACTCCAATACCAGCCGCCACTTGTCCGAATTCTGGATGGTCGAGCCAGAAATCGCCTTCGCCGATTTAAAGCAAAACGCAGATATGGCCGAGTCGATGCTGAAATACATCAGTAAAGCCGTTCTTGACGAGCGAATGGACGATATGGCGTTTTTCGCCCAACGCGTCGACAAAACCTGTATCCAACGTCTTGAGAATATCGTCGAACAAGATTTCGAGCGCATGAATTACACTGACGCCATCGAAATTCTGAAAAAGTCCGGTAAAAAATTTGAGTACCCTGTTGAATGGGGCGTCGATTTGCAATCCGAGCATGAACGATATTTGGCCGAAGAACACGTTGGACGTCCCATCGTTTTAATGAACTACCCAAAAGATATCAAAGCGTTCTACATGCGTTTGAATGACGACGAAAAGACCGTTGCCGCGATGGACGTTCTGGCACCGGGTATTGGTGAAATCATCGGTGGCAGTGAGCGTGAAGAACGCCTCGATGTGTTTGACCGTCGTCTCGATGAAATGAACCTAAACAAAGAAGACTACTGGTGGTACCGAGACTTACGCCGTTATGGTACCGTTCCTCACGCCGGTTTCGGTCTTGGTTTCGAACGAATGGTGTCTTACGCTACGGGGATCCCGAACATTCGCGATGTAATCCCCTATCCGCGCACCCCTAAATCTGCAGAATTTTAAACAGGAGTATTTAATGACTGTAAAGTTACTGGCGTTTGCTGGCAGTTTACGTAAAGAATCGTACAACAAAAAACTCGCCGCCATTATGGCGAAAGCCGCAGAAAAAGCTGGCGCAGAGGTGACATTAGTTGACCTGAACGACTACGCAATGCCGTTGTTTAACGAAGACGATGAGGCGGCAGAAGGCATTCACCCCAACGCACTGGCGTTTAAAAAGCTCATGAATGAAAGTGATGGCTTTTTGATTGCTTCGCCCGAATACAATGGTTCCTATTCAGGCGTGCTTAAAAACACCATCGACTGGGCCTCGCGTCAGGCTGACGGTGAAGGTATGTTAGAAAGTTTTAAGAATAAATACGCCGTAATTTTTGCAACGTCCCCCGGAGCGTTTGGTGGTCTTCGAGCGCTCAATCAATTGCGACTGCTGTTAAGCGGTATAGGTACCACTGTTTTGAGCGATCAGGTTGCCATTCCAAAAGCAGCAGATGCGATAAAAGAAGATGGCACCTTGGCAAGCGAAAAGCGCCAGGCAACGGTAGACCGTGTGGTGGGCCGCCTGGTAGAGACCTTGTCAAAATTAAAAAGCTAACTCGTCCTGTTCTGTTTCAAACTGGCTACAATGGAAGTAGCCAGTTATACTCTTTAAAAGAGAAAAACCACACTGGTTTCAAAACAGAGGTTTAACTCAAACGTTTTCTACTTCTGGGAGAATTGAAGTGGCCATCGACCGAAATTACATCAGTGAAATGGATGCGTTTCTCAAAGAGTTTGACGAACGTCCAGAAAGCCAGTCAGAAAGCCGTCGGGCGGAAGAAGAAAAATACAAGCGGATCCACGACCTGAGGGATAACGAACAGCCCGAACGAAAGAAACCCAAAATATGGGAAGAATTTTAATCCTTCCCTTTGTTAACAACTATTGATCGAAAAAGAAGTCTTCTGGTTGTACTTGATCCGGTTTATTAATGGTCACTTTGGGTGTACCAATGTACAAAAAGCCGACTATTTCATCCGAATCTTTCACGCCTAATCTCTGCTTTAGGTTTTTGTTAAACGCCAAATCGCCAGTTCTCCAGTAACCCGCATAACCCAGCGCCTGCAAACTCAGTAGCATACCGTGTACTGCACAACCGCAAGATAACGCTTGTTCGATCGCAGGTACTTTTGGGTGCTCCAGATACTCGGCTACAGCAACAATCACCATGGGTGCTCTGTGCGGCATAGCGAGCGCTTTGTCGCGAGCTTTGTCCGATAACTCGGGGTCGGCCGCCAACTTTGCATCGAGAAACAATTGCCCCAGCCGGTTTAATGACTCTTCGCCGCGATAGACCAGAAACTTCCAGGGACGCAGTCCTTTATGATCTGGCGCACGCAATGCTGCTCGATAAACGGTTTGCAGCTCTTCGCCTTCGGGGGCTGGAGCTTCCAGCTTGCCGCAGGAACTGCGGCTTAACAGTAAGTCGAGAGCATCCATTATTTTTTCGCAGGCAGAGATTCGTAATAGGCAGCAAGATTCGCAATGTCCTCGTCAGACAGTGGCTTTGCCATTGGAGCCATCATCATATTCTTGCGTTGGCCGTCACGGAAGGCCTTTAACTGTAATTCAGTGTAAGCTGCTTTCTGTCCCGCTAGATTGGGATAAATATCAGCAATACCGACACCGTCTTTACCGTGACAACTGGCACAAATAGCTGATTTTTCCTTGCCCTTTTCAACATCGCCTTTAGCTGACGCAGCTGAACTGAGGGACAGAATAATCATTGATGTAAACGTTAAGAATCTCACTGAAACCTCCTAATCCAAGTTGCTGGATATTATAAGGATATAAAAACTGAACACCAGCGATTAACGGTTATTTAAAAGACTTGTCGAAGCAAGATTTTCGAACTGGAAAAGTAAAGAAACGTAGCGCTATGGCTGTTTAACAGGTAAACATTTTTAGCAGACAAATAAAAAGCCCAGCATTTGCTGGGCTTTTTAATATGGCGTCCCCTAGGGGATTCGAACCCCTGTTACCGCCGTGAAAGGGCGGTGTCCTAGGCCTCTAGACGAAGGGGACTGAAACTGGTCAATCTCGTTTAGAGGCGCGCATTCTATATAGCGGTATTCGCTTTGTCAAAAGATTTTTTACATTTATTTTTACGACTTTTCCGTAATTGGTTGCATACTGATCAAATCGTTCAATCGGCGAGCAACGCATGAAGATAATCGCTTTCTTGCTATTCATTAGCGCCTTAAAAATCGCCAATGCGTCACGGATAGAATACACAGTTTCTTTTGACAAGTTAGTTGAAGTTGCTTACGTAACAGCTTGTTTTTACGAAACTAAACCCAAATTTCTAGAATCCAGTTTAAGTTCGTCACATCAGTTTGTGCGAGCAGATGCCAAAGACATCGAAATTGTCCGCAAACAATTGCGCATAAAAAAATCACTGTCCCAAGTCGACCCCTGTGTTAACTGGCAAGTCGATGTTAAAGCGTATCGACAGCAAAACTCCTCTCAAGGTCGTTGGAGCCATCGAATTTCAAAC
Source organism: Pleionea sp. (assembly GCA_052032335.1). Classification (GTDB taxonomy): domain Bacteria; phylum Pseudomonadota; class Gammaproteobacteria; order Enterobacterales; family Kangiellaceae; genus Pleionea. The sequence goes on from JBPEWV010000170.1 coordinate 58,163, forward strand.
GGAGTCGTTCAATTAGAAACCGGGTTGATCCTGTGGCGCCCAAAACATTATCCGGACAACACCAAGTTTCATTTAACGGTTAAGAAACAGCAAAACAAAAACATCTCAACACCATTTTTGCACACCCAAACAGCAGAAACTGGCCAAATATTTCAACTCAACCAGGAACGCTCATTCATGTCGTTACCCATTTATCTGGGAGATTTTCACTCGCACAGCGTCCCCATTGCTAACACTACCGCCGACATTGCCTTTTTATCGCCCCACTCTGACGAACAACAAAACAAAATAGTTCGATGGATAACATTAAGCCTGTCAGCAATTACAACGGTGACGAAAAACCTTCCTTTTGAAAAAATACAAGTTATCGTAATTGATGTTGCTCGGCGCGAATCACAAGCAACGCCTTTTGCCATGGTGTTTCGAGGCGAAGGTAATAACGTAACCTTTTACGTGAACAAACATGCACCAGAAGAAGAGTTCAAGAATGACTGGACTGCCTATCACGAATTTACTCATTTGCTTTTGCCGTTTATCGATCGGCGAGATGCCTGGCTTTCGGAAGGATTTGCCAGTTATTACCAATACATCATCATGGGACGAGCGAAAGTACTGTCGCCGAATCAAACCTTCAATCGTTTGTGGGGAGGCATACAACGAGGAAAACAGAACTTTTCCCGGACCCGTCAGCATTCACTGCTTACGGCAACTCGTCAAATGCGGCAGCTCGGGGCTTACCGACGGGTCTATTGGACAGGCGCTCTGGTATGGCTTGAGGCAGAGCTTGAATTGCAACGAAGGGGACGAAGTTTGGAGCAACTGTTGCAAAAGTTTCATGCCTGCTGCAGTTACAAGCACACTATCTGGACTGCAAAAGAGTTGGCATTGGAATTTGACGCAATGTTAGAGCGCCCTTTGTTCACCCCGTTGTTCGAAAGTGCCCGGGAGTCAAAAACCTTTCCCGACTATCGGGCCCTGTTCCAACAACTTAATCTGACCATCGAAAAAGACGGTTCATTGCAATTTGGCCCTTCGCCGTTGCGCGATGCTTTGCTTGCTAACTAGCTCCCTTATAGACTGCCACAGAGCGAGACGCTGTGTTAGAATATGGCGCAATTTAAATCGTCACTTTTTGTTCGAGGAACCCTGATGGAACTGTCTTCTCTTACCGCAATCTCACCCGTCGATGGCCGATACGGCTCCAAGTCAGAAGAATTGCGAGAAATTTTCAGTGAATACGGCTTGATTAAATATCGAACCACCGTTGAAGTTCGCTGGTTGCAGAAGCTGGCTGCCACTCCAGCGATAGAAGAAGTACCCGAGTTTTCCGCCGAAGCAAACCAATTACTTGACGATATTGTCGATCATTTTTCGCTTGCTGACGCCGAGCGAGTTAAAGAAATTGAAGCAACAACCAATCACGATGTAAAAGCGGTTGAGTACCTGTTAAAAGAAAAAACTCAAGGTAATGACGAACTCAAGAAAGTCAGTGAGTTCATTCATTTTGCCTGTACCTCGGAAGACATTAACAACTTATCCTACGGCCTAATGTTAAAAGACGCAGGCTTAATCATCGAAGAATATCAATATCAGATTATGGGTGAGCTCAAAAAGCTGGCCTCGCAGTTTGCAGAAATTCCGATGATGTCACGAACTCACGGTCAGCCAGCCTCGCCCAGTACCATGGGCAAAGAAATGGCCAATGTATTGGCTCGACTAACGCGGCAGCACGAACAATTTAAGTCGGTTGAAGTGTTAGGAAAAATAAACGGAGCCGTCGGTAACTATAACGCACACCTGGTAGCCTACCCGCATGTTGACTGGCCTTCCTTCGCCGAAGAGTTTGTTACCAGTCTGGGTCTGACGTTTAATCCTTACACCACTCAAATCGAACCGCATGACTATATTGCAGAATATTTTGATGCCATTACCCGTTTTAACATTGTTTTACTTGATTTCGATCGGGATGTCTGGGGATACATCGCATTAGGACACTTTAAGCAAAAAACCGTTGCCGGAGAAATCGGTTCTTCTACCATGCCGCACAAAGTAAATCCCATCGACTTCGAAAACAGTGAAGGTAACCTGGGCATTGCCAATGCGTTGTTTACTCATCTGGGTCAAAAACTACCGGTGTGTCGCTGGCAGCGTGATTTGTCTGACTCAACCGCGTTACGAGCCTTAGGTATGGGCGTCGCTCATTCCATTATCGCTTACAAAGCGACCCTTAAAGGCATCAGTAAACTGGAGGTTAACGAGCAATCGTTATTGGACGAGCTGAATAACAACTGGGAGTTATTAGCCGAGCCTATTCAAACCGTTATGCGTCGTTACGGTATCGAGAAACCTTACGAAAAACTTAAAGAGTTAACCCGCGGCAAAAAAGTTGACCAGGCTGGCATGGCTCAGTTCATCGATGGACTCGAGCTACCTGAAGTAGTGAAACAGGAGTTAAAACAATTAACCCCTGCTACTTATATTGGAAATGCCGTCACCCAGGCCAATCAAATATAAGCCCAGCGGCCAGTCTCAAGACTGGCCAAAACAGATCGCACAGAATCAATGACTCAAAAGAAACTCGGCCAGTTGTCGGTCAGCACCTTTCTCAACGACTACTGGCAACGACGGCCTGTCGTTTTAAAGCAGGCCCTACCCGACTTCCAAGACCTACTGTCTCCGGAAGAACTCGCTGGTCTGGCACTTGAAGACGACGTCGAATCACGAATCATTCAGTTTTTACCGCAAGAAAATCGCTGGGCTTTTTATCCCGGTCCGCAACAGGAAGATAGGTTTCACTGCTTACCTGAATCTCACTGGACACTTCTGGTTCAATCGCTGGATTATCACCTGCCCGATGCAAAAAGCTTAATGGATCAATTTGATTTTATCCCTGGTTGGCGCAGAGACGACCTGATGGTGAGCTACGCAACCAAAGACGGTGGTGTTGGTCCTCATGTTGATCAATACGATGTTTTTCTAGTACAAGGCATGGGCAAACGTCGTTGGCGTGTTGGCTCGGTCAACACACCCTGCAAAGATTTTTATCCTCACCCCTTACTGAAGCAAGTCACGCCATTTGAACCCACTATCGACGCAACGCTTGAATCGGGTGACATTTTGTATATTCCTCCCGGTGCCCCTCACGACGGAGTCGCGATAAGTCCTTGCCTAACTTATTCGATAGGATTTCGCGCGCCTTCCGAACAGATGATTCTAGAACGATTGCTTGAACAGCTGATTCAAAATGACGAGTCGACTTCTCCCCGCTACAAAGATTGGCGCCCACTTTCCGATTTTCAAAGCGAAGGCTTACCAGACACATTAATAGACTGGCTCAGAGGTTGCCTAGCTAACGTCAGTGACGACCAGTTGCTGCAAAGCTTTGGAGAGCTGGTAACCGAGCAAAAATACCCGCCCGAGCCCATTCTTGAAGATCAGTCGGTGATACGCCAACAACTTCAGTCCTCAGATTATACTCTCGAGCTCAATGAACTAAGCCGAATCACATTCAGCGATCACAAGAGTCAAGTCATGCTGTTTATAGACGGCTATAGCGCCAAGTTTTCGGTCAAACATCAAAAAGTCATTGACTATTTATGCCAAAACCGACAAATATGCAGCAATAGGTTGATAAATTCCCTTCAAGATATTGAATTTGTGAATGAAATTGCTAATCTTATCTTGAGAGGCTGTGTAAATTTCATCCAAGAGTAATTCTGCGGAAGTCGAGCGATATTTATAGAATGCAAGAAGAGTTTTCAATCACCGAAGTCAGCTGGGCTGACTCAAGCGACTTGTTAAAACACGTACGAGAAAAAGTATTTGTTTTTGAGCAGCGCGTTGACACAGAAATTGAACTGGATGGCAAAGATCCCGAATGTTTTCACGTACTGGTGACCGATTCGAAAGGCGAGCCTGTTGGTGCCGGCCGACTGACCAAAGATGGTAAAATTGGTCGAGTATCGGTACTCATGCCGTTTCGCGGTTTAGGACTCGGTTCCCGAATATTACAAAGCCTTATTCAAATTGCCGAGCGAGAAAGTCTCAGCCCGGTCAAGCTTCATGCCCAAATTCAAGCCATCGATTTTTACGAACGTCATCAGTTTGTCGCTAACGGCCCTGTCTTTATGGAAGCCGGTATTCCACACCAGTCGATGAAACGATTCAGCCAATAGTCATGAGCGACAATCCTCTTGAGTCCTCTCTATTAAACGCAGAACTGGGTGTAACCGACAACCCTTTTCACCTCGATCGCTCCGCCGACCTGAAGCTTGCCATTTACCGGATGTTTTCTCTGGCAAAACATCGTATCAATATTTTCAGTTACGATCTCGAACCGCGTATATTAAGCGAACGAAATATTGAATCTGCGATTAAAACCCTGGCAAGACGAAGTCGCCATTCCGAAATCCGTATTTTGGTGTTTGATACCACCGCTCTGCAAAAAATTGATCACCGACTGGTTGCTCTTTCTCAAGAATTAAGTAGTTTTGTGTCGATTCGAGTCTTGTCAAAGGACTTCCAGCAAATACCCTATTCCTTCCATCTGGTGGACGATCACGGACTGGTTTACCGCTCCAACCACAGCGAAATAGAAAGCCTGGTATCGTTTAATAGTCCGTCCCGCGTTCGCGAATATCGCAAAGAGTTTACCGAAATGTGGGAACACAGTCGTGTGGCGAGTGAGCTGCGCTCACTATCCTTATAATTTCAAAGCTATCACTCCTCAGGCAATTTTTAAATCACATTTGAATTGCAGACAGGCCTACCGATCAATGTTATAACATCCGCTTTTACAATCTAACCTAACAACCATGTCGACCGCCAAAATTGAAATCAAAGAGCTGAGTAAACTGGGTGCGCCAGCGATTCTCGCTCAGGTATCGCAAATGTCACTTGGCGTCATCGACACCATGATGGCGGGCAGAGTCAGTCCCGAAGCGCTAGCTGCCATCGCTGTAGGAACCAACATTCTTAATCCAGTGGTGGTGTTTATTCTCGGTGTCTTTCTGGCACTTAATCCGATAGTGGCGCATTTAAACGGCCGAGGAAACTTTCAGCAAATTGGTGTTGTGTTTCAGCACGCGCTGTTCCTTTCAATCGTGCTTGCCATACCCAGTATCCTGTTACTGACCCACTCGGTACCATTGATGCAGCTCATCGAAATCCAGCCCGAAATAGTACCCATCGTCGATGATTATCTGAGTGCCTGCAGTTTCGGCATAATTCCTTTATTCGGCTTTCTGGCGCTTCGCTTTTGTAATGAGGGGTTATTTTCAACACGCGCCATTATGACCGTTTCGATCATTGCGATTCCATTTAACCTTATTTTCAACTATTGGTTTATCTGGGGTGGGCTGGGTGTTCCGGCTATGGGCGCCGTCGGTGTCGGTTATGCTACTGCTGTCGTCTGGTTCATCATGTTTTTGAGCATCGCCTTCTATTCGATAACCACCTCACGCTATCGTCATCTGGCCATCGTGGGAAAACTACATCGCTTCGACTTTAAACAACTAAAAGAGATAGTGACTTTGGGATTACCCATGGGAATTGGTGTTGGCATGGAGATCGCTATGTTTGCGATTATTGGACTGCTGATTGGCCGATACGAAGTAAACATAGTTGCCTCGCATCAGATCGCCATCAATATTGCTTCAATGGCGTATATGATCCCGCTGGGTCTGTCGATTGCCATTTCTGCTCGCGTTGGATTTTTCGCCGGTCGCCACGAGCAATCGGCCGTCAAACTGGCCGCCAAAACCGGAATAATCCTGTCCATCGGATTAGCAGTAATTTCAGCAATTCTAATATTAAGCTTCAAATTACCGCTCTCACTGCTGTACACCAACGACGTCGCGGTTGCCAAACTCGCAGCGTCACTGTTATTGCTGGCCGCCCTTTTCCAGTTGTCCGACGCTATTCAGGTATCGATCAGCGGTGCCCTGCGCGGCCTCAAAGACACCAAAATACCCATGATCATTTCAGCAATCGCCTACTGGGTCGTGGGCTTTCCGGTTGGTTATTATCTGGCGGAAATGTCGGCTTACGGGGTTCGTGGCTACTGGATTGGCATCATCGCGGGGCTGTCGGCCGCAGCAATTTTACTTTTCGTGCGCTATCGCTGGGAAGTTGCCAAGTTTGAACACAAAGTGAGATAACTGAAGCAGAAACAAAAAAGCCCAACCATCTGGTTGGGCTTTTTTAATTGGCGTCCCCTAGGGGATTCGAACCCCTGTTACCGCCGTGAAAGGGCGGTGTCCTAGGCCTCTAGACGAAGGGGACTAAACCTTCAAAACTATTTTTCCGCAACCAAGCTGGCCTAGATGCTTCGATTACGTTACTGCGATTCAATGTTTCGTTTACAACGTAAAACATTCAATTTGGTGGAGCTAAGCGGGATCGAACCGCTGACCTCAACACTGCCAGTGTTGCGCTCTCCCAGCTGAGCTATAGCCCCGAATTGGAGGCGCATTTTAATGAGGCTCATGTTCCCTGTCAATAAAAAGGTTCAATTATTTTGTATTTAACTCATTGATTATCCTCATTATCATAAAATCGCCTGAATTTGATTAAGATTCCACCATTGAAGCTGATTTCGACTGACAGATATTCCAACCCATGCATTCTATTTCGACGGGTTAAATGTTATGGTTACCCGAAATATAGAGTTGAGTGGCGTAAAAATAAAAGTTTTAAAATAATAGCCTCGTCAATCCAGCAAGACTCTAATTCACTTCAAGTACTCGACCGACGTGTTTATTCGCTAATTTAGAGTAAAATTCTCTAAGGTAAATTTGATCCAACTGTTAAAGGAAACGCTCACTGTGTTTAAGCGAACCAAAATTGTCACCACTTTAGGTCCAGCAACCGACAATAAAGAAGCCTTGAAGAAACTGTTTAAAGCCGGCGCAAACGTCGTGCGTATGAACTTTTCGCACGGCAGCCCAGAAGATCACCTCCATCGAACCAAACTGGTACGCGATGTCTCCAGTGAAATGGGCATCGAAGTTGCCATACTGGGTGATTTACAAGGCCCGAAAATTCGAATCGCTCGGTTCAAAAACGCCAAAATAAACTTAGAGTCGGGACAGTCTTTCAGTCTCGATGCAACGCTCGACACGGATGCCGGCGACGAGCAGCAGGTTGGGATCGACTACAAAGAACTGCCAAACGACTGCAAACCTGGCGATTTGTTATTACTCGACGACGGACGCGTCCAACTCGAAGTCACGAAAATCGAGGGCACGCGAGTCGACACCAAAGTTATTCTTGGTGGCCCATTGAGTAACAATAAAGGCATCAATTTAAAAGGCGGCGGTTTGTCGGCACCTGCCCTCACCGAAAAAGACAAACGCGACATCAAACTGGCCGCCTCAATGGACGTCGATTATTTAGCAGTTTCGTTTCCACGTTCGGCAAACGATATTCACCAAGCCGAAAAACTATTAAGAGAAGCTGGTAGCAACGCCGGAATCGTAGCCAAAATCGAACGAGCCGAAGTGGTCAATTCAGATGAAATTCTGGACGAAATTATTCTCGCTTCGGCCGCTGTTATGGTTGCACGTGGTGATCTGGGCGTTGAAATTGGTGATGCCGAATTAATCGGTGTTCAGAAAAAAATTATTGCGCGTGCTCGAACCCTCGATCGTGTTGTCATAACAGCCACGCAAATGATGGAGTCGATGATCACCGCGGCCATTCCGACACGCGCCGAAGTCTTCGATGTTGCCAATGCGGTTCTCGATGGCACCGATGCCGTTATGCTTTCGGCTGAAACGGCCACCGGTGAACACCCGATTCTGGTCGTCGAAGCCATGGCACGAGCCTGTCAGGGCGCCGAAAAACAAAAAGTGTCGCAAATATCCAAACACCGCATGGAAGATCAATTCGACCGCATCGACGAAGCCATTGCCATGGCCACCATGTACACGGCGAATCATTTAAAAGGCGTGAAAGCCATTTGTTGTTTGACCGAGTCGGGAGCAACCGCACTCTGGATGTCTCGAATCCGCTCCGGCATGCCGATATACGCATTAACAAAACGTACCGATACGCAAAGACGTCTAGCGCTGTATCGTGGTGTAGAAGCGATACCGTTTGATCCAACCGTACTGGCACGTCACGATGTTAACCGGCTGGCAGTGGATGAATTAAAAAAGCGGGGAATAGTTGATGATGGTGACTTGGTGTTGCTAACCAAAGGTGATCACATGGGCATCCTTGGCGGAACCAACGCCATGAAAATCGTACGGGTCGGTGATGTTATTTAAAATTTAATTAATTATCCGCTCACAAAAAAAGGCGCTGAAAAGCGCCTTTTTAGTAACTTCTAATCGCCGACCCGACCTTCAGCTTCACCGAAAATCGACCGCCCTTTTTGAACGTCTTTCACTTTACCTGAAGCGACGGCCTCTTTCATCCACTGCAAGGTCGTTTTTCCATCGTGCTCTTTCATATCGATGTCGCTTTTCGATACTTTACGAATTAAAAACGATGATACTTCTGAAGCGCCGTAGTAAGCCGCGGTCTTTAACAGACTCCCACCGTCGAAGTCACCTTCTGGCTGACAAACAAATCCAGGATAGGTATGACGCAGGTTTAAACTCGCCGAACGCAGCTTCTTGCGAATACTGGTACGGTCATCGTTTTTGACATACTCACAAATCGACTCAGACAAACGCACTATAGTGTCATTAGAATGGGCTGGAATACAGAAAACGGCAATCACTAAACCAGTTGCAATGAATTTAAACACAGTATTTCTCCGAATGGTTTAACTAGTAACACGGAGATAAGCGACAAGCTGAATGCTCGTAAAGAGTGGTTTTGCTCGGTAACCCCGCTGTCTTAGACTGAGTCCTTAGACCGGTGGCTTTGCGAACCACACCTTTCGGTGCAGCGTGCCCTTATCAAGATGCAGCGATTATAACTAAAAATCTGCACTCTGCAAGTAATTTGTCTGTTTTCTGAGCAAAAAAAACCACTGTTTTCGGTGAGAAATTAAGTCCTGGCCAAGGTCATGTTACTCGAATAAATTAAAGGAGACCTGAAACTGACAGCCCTCGCCGCTCTTTGAGAAATCTGGATAAAAAAGTTGCAAGCTCCTCCACCAAAAATCGACTGTACCACCTTTCCTTTGTCCTTTTAGCCCTCCGTTTTTCAATCGATATAATTACTCGTTCTCAATGACCTTTCTGGGCACATTAATCGTAATTTATAGTATGATGCGATTCAGTACTCATTCAGAAAGCTTTGCGATAATGACACTGCTATTAGACAGGGCGTTGCATAGAGCGGCTTAGGTTTACAACTCAATAAATAATTAAACGACATTATGAAAAAATTCGAACTGCAATATGGGATGGTAATCCTGCTTCTTTCTTTTTTACTTTCAGGCTGTGCTTCGATGAGTGAGGAAGAATGCCTGGTTGTAGACTGGTATGCGCTAGGTTATAGCTCTGGTGTTCATGGCAAAGGGATCGAGCGCTTCGAATCGACGCAAAAAGCCTGTGCAGATTACAAAATCAAAGGCGATTTTACTGCCTTTAAAAAGGGGTACGATTCTGGGTTGGCTCAATTCTGTACCTTCGAGCGCGGCCAAGCGTTGGCGAAGACCGGTAAAGCTCTCTTAAATGTCTGCTCCAGTAATGTGCACCCAAAGTTTTTTGAGGGCTATAAATCGGGTAAGCGAATTTACTGCAGCCGCGACAATGGATTTGCCGTCGGTCAAAGAGGTCAGCCCCTTGATGCGTTTTGTCCGAGTAATGAATTTCCAAATTATGCTAGAGCGCACAACAAAGGCTTTAAAGCTTTCTGTAGCTTCGAAAACGGAAAACACCGAGCAGCGAACGGCCACCCAATCGATCGGCAATGTGAAATATCCAGTTTCCCTCAATATCATAAAGGTTTCAGCGCAGGCCTAAAACAATATTGCTCATATGAGCGAGGATTGTCTCAAGGCTCCGTTGGAGACGCGCCATTGCAGCAATGCCAGCTCTCAAGCTATAAAAACTATGACAAAGGGTATATCGCTGGTTTAAACAAGTATTGCACCTACGACTATGGTTTTGCATTGGGTAGCGAAGGTGAGCGCATTGATTACCTTTGCGAGGTTAACCAGATTTCGGCGCACATCGAGGGATACCAAAACGGTGTTGCTCGCTATGAGCTGGAAATTGAGGTCGCTCGACTGGAAAGTGAAATTGATTCTGTTAACCATCGGCTGGAAAGATTAAGGCTTGAAATTGAACGTCTTGAACGCATCATCATTGATCCAAACAGCAATACCGAAACTCGTCAGAAGGCTCTGGACAAAATCAAGCGCCTACAGGTAACAGAACACGACTTAATCGTTCAGCATGATAGGCTAACCGATATTTTAATCGCGACAAAAGCTCAGTTAATGTCCATCTGAATACTGTCTCTCTCTACTCTAACGCTTGAGTAGAGAGAGCTTTGTACCCTATTGCTTTTGAAAGCTGGACGTAAAAACACGGCTCGTCTTTTTGCAACTTTTACTCCCATCGAGACACGCCTGCTTTGGATTTCAGTTTATTCGAAAATTGAGCCATCAGTGCATTGAAATGGTCGGTATTTTCAGGACCAACGCGATCGTCATTCTATTTAAACTCAAAAAATTCAAGTTGTGGCCAGGTGCTATATCACACTGATGGGCAATGTCTGGATGGTTCACTTTAATAGGCAGGGGCCTTCGACCGATCGTTATGCGAACCACATATTTCGGTGTCGCGTGCCCTTTTCATAAGGCTGTGATAGCAATTAAATTGAAACGCCTTGGAAGCGATTGGTTTGTTTTTCTAGCAACTAATTAGTGATCCTTACTCAGGGAATTCAAACCAAATTCTATTTAACAATGGTATTATCTATGACACAGTGGTAGGCTTTCTCGACATCCATACAATAAAGACAATTAACTCATGTCAAAGGGAAGGCTGACAATAGTCGGCACCGGAATAATAACCCCACAACATATGACGCTTGAATCCGTACGGCATATCGAAGCGGCTGATATTGTTTACTATATTGTTCCCGACCCACTCGCTTTCGATTTCCTGTCAAGCTTAAATGGCAACTTGGTAAGTCTTGCTGACTGTTACCAAAAAACCAATAACCGGGTTGAAACCTATGACTTAATGGTCAGCCGAGTAATGCAAAGTGTCGAACAAGGCCTTAAAGTAACGGCTGTGTTCTATGGTCACCCAAGTGTATTTGTGACGCCATCGCACAAACTGATTGAACTTGCAAAATGCAAGCAAATTAGCGCAATAATGTTGCCTGGAATTTCAGCTGAAGACTGTCTTTTTAGTGATCTGGGCGTAGACCCAAGTAAACACGGATGCCTGAGTCTAGAAGCCACTTACTTTTTATTGAACAAGGTCACGATTGACCCCTACTCCTCTCTGATTGTATGGCAACTTGGCGTTGTCGGAGACCTCGAATTTAGTAATATAATTGCACCATCTAATGATGGGTTAACAAATTTAAAAGACAAACTGTCTGACTTCTACCCCCTGGATCATCAGGTAATTATTTATGAAGCACCAACCTTACCTGGTTTTAATGCAAGAATGGATCGTATTTCTCTTGAGTCTTTGGATAAAACCAAGATAAACGATATTTCCACACTGTATGTCCCTCCACTGGAAGGCCGATTAAAAGACACAAAGTATTATTCAAAACCCAAATAAGGAAACATGTATGCAAAATAACTTATTAAAATTTTTAAATGAAATGGCTAACAATATTGAAGTTCAACATTTATTCAAGCTGGATGCCGAGAAGCTAATGAATGATTATGAGTTAAGTCAGTCAGAACGAAATATTTTGTTGAATGGAAATTTTAAACAGGTAGAAGAGTACCTTGGTGTAAATGGAAAAGTGGCTCCCATTACTGTCATTCACCACGCGCCAAACTAAAAAAAGGACGCATTACGCGTCCTTTTTTTAGTTTAAAAGCATTCTACTTAATGAATGGATTAGCCTAGCAAAGCAACGAAGTGGGCCCCATGGCTTACTTGTAAAACCAATGAAACGAAAAAACGATACCACGGGCTTGAGAGCTGTGGGTTCACCCTCTGCTTTAACTCATTTAATCCAAGCTGCAGAACAAAAATTCATAAAAGGTATCGGACTCAGTCGAACGCTTTACACTTGATATTAAATATCTTTCGCTAACAATCCGTATCGAATCACATTCGAAATACACGACTGCCAGAAACTTCAATTCATTCGAAAATTTGCGACTTCAACACAATGAGGTGGCATGTTTTAAACGTGCAATAAGGTTGCTTTCCCTTGCATTTAGATAAAGCTTGAATAGTTTTCAGCTGAGAAGAATCATCCTCAATAGATGGGTGTCCTCGTTTTTGCCTTGTTGTTTTCAACGATGCATGATTTCGTTTTCTTAAGGCCCCAACTTAACAAACATAGTTTCAATCTATTCTTTTTGAATGTCGAACAAGCCAAAGCATCAATAAGACCAGTAGAGATATCACCTGAGAAACACCTGCGTAGTCATCCTCAACATATTGGTTATTATTAGGATTAGGTAACTCATCCTGATTATAAAAGCTAGTGATTGACGAACTAATCCAAGGAATAAATCTTCCAACTTTTGTAAAGACGGCAGGCTCACCCCGAACACCACATCCCAAAAGACCTACAGTAGGATTGTTGGGATTGCCAAAGCTAGTAACCCCTATCTGGATATAGCCAGAGTCATACTGAATCATCAATGGACCACCTGAATCACCGTGACATGGTTGTTGACCGTAACTCGAATTGACACCGGCACATATCTTATTGCTTGTAATCCATTCGTATGAAACCGCCGATCCTCCCCAAAACAACGCATTATTGTAGAAGTAATACGTCCTGCAGTCTTGACTCGGTAAATAATATAAATTGCCATATAATAAATTTTGTGTTTCATGATTAAAACGATTTTTATAACCCCACCCGATAATTTTAGCTCGATGATCCAGAAAAATATTTTGATAAGTTGATTCTGTTGCGAGTCTAACCGGTACCAGATTGATTAGATCAGGAACGTAAAGAAGTGCAATGTCATTTTCAAAAGGATACGGATAATTATAGCTTTCGTGCAAAATTACATCAGCTACTTCAAAATAAGTCCCGTCAGCATTTAAATCTCCGGAGCCCTGATAAACCATCAAAGAACTCGCAGCCAAACCAAAGACACAATGACTCGCTGTTAGAACGAATTTATCCTCGATAATAGTGCCGCCGCAAACATGATGAAAATTTCCATTTCGACTGAGCTGTAAACTCACCATGAATGGAAACTCGCTATAATTAGCCGGGTATCCATTAATGACCTCGGATTGAACACTTTCTTTAAAATGTTCCGATGCTTTTGAAATAGGAGCCGAGAACAACAAGAAAGCCATTAAAATAAAGTAAATTACTGGCACCAGCCTTAACATGGTATGTCATCCTAATTGACTTTTAGAATTGTATTTTTATAAAACAATTGAACAACAGTGTAAAGTAAGGAATATCGACTTATTAAAAATTGAGAATTTTCTTAATACTTCCGTGTAGTTTACCAATAAAACGACTACTGAA
>JBPEWV010000171.1:0-8292 GCA_052032335.1 Pleionea sp.
GACATTCCATGGCTAGACCCACAGTTTTTGAATGGAAACATCACCGACCCAGCAGTAAGAGACTACTTGTTTGGTGCTGATACTGGTAAAACTGTTTATGACCAAACAACCGTCGAAGGTATGTTGACTGGTGACTTGTTTGAAATGCCGCACGGCTATGTCGGATCTGCGTTTGGATTCCAATATCAGCGAGATGAGATTAAAGACACACCTTCCGATGTTGTTCTTCAGGGCAATGCTTGGGGCGCAAGTTCTGCAGGTATAACCCAAGGTGCGGTAGAGCAATACTCACTATTCGGTGAAGTTAAGCTGCCTTTACTGCGTGACATGCCTGGTGCGGAGCGTGTCGATTTATCCTTATCTGCTCGCTACACCGATGCGCCTGAAACCAGTTCTGAAACGACTTACAAAGTTGGTTTGGCTTGGGAATTTGGTGCCGGGGTGACTTTGCGAGGGTCTAAAGGTACTTCTTTCAGAGCGCCAGCTTTGTTTGAGTTGTTCCTTGCTAATGAAACAGGCTTTGTTCGTCAATCAAATGTTGATCCATGTTTCGACTGGGGTGATGAATTAGCTCAAGGTAACATTACTCAAGATGTTGCAGACAACTGTGCTGCCGATGGTGTGGCACCGGATCATACGCCTTCAATCTCTGCTTCGACTCTGCGAGGTGGTGGTTATGGTCAGCTAGAGGCCGAGACCTCAGAAGCGCAAACTTGGGGTATCATCTGGCGTCCAGAATTTGCAGATATGAACCTCTCGATCGATTACTTCGATTTCTTGATTGAAGGTGAAGTCGCAACTTTAGGAACTGGCGTGGTGTCTCGATGTTACAGTTCTGAAAACTTCCCTAACGATCCGTTCTGTAACTTGTTTGAGCGTCGTTCGGAAGATAACGGTATCGATAATATAAATCTACGGTTCATTAACATCGCGCAACAAACCAATAAAGGGTATGACTTGCGATTTGATATTCGAACTGAGATCCCATGGGGTGATTTATTCTTCGAAACCCGCCACACCTTCCAAGACGAAGCTACTCGCTTGAGTCTTCCTGGAGAGCCGGTAACGGATCTTAACGACCGTCTTGGTGATCCGGAGCATACCGGTAATTTGACTGTACGATTCACTCGTAATGACTGGTCAGTAACTTGGTTCACCAACTTTATTGGTGCAGCTGATAATTCTTCTGATCCAAGAGAAGAACCTCAGTTCACCTTCTTAGGTGAGAACGGTTTGAACCCTAGGGTTGTCAATCGAGTACTTGGTGCTGGTGGAACGTCGTATCACACGCTTTCTTTCTCTCACACAAATATTAGTGACGGGTTAGAATTGACGGCTGGTGTTAGAAATCTGTTCGACAAAGCGCCTCCTCAAATTAGTGGTGGCTCTACTGTTTCTCGAGTGGGAACAGCAGCTTTCTATAGTCAGTATGACTTTATTGGCCGAAGCTACTTTGCCAATCTAAGTTACAAGTTTTAATTAATTTTAAAACTTCAAAAAAAGCCGACATTCGTCGGCTTTTTTGTTATTTTAAGGTGACTTAAATTAACCGTTGTACTGATCATGCCTCGAATTATTGCCAAGCCTGATACGTTGAATGAATTGAATAAAAACTATCAGCAATCATCATTAAAAACGCCGGTATTTTTAAACTCTGTACCCAAGTGCGGCACTCACCTTATCAAGAATATATTTCGCATGTTTGTTCCTGTGGAACAGCAATATCATGAAGAATTTATTCAGATTCCAATACTCAAACAACACATAAAAGCCTTTGACGTAAATAACCCCAAATTAAGCTGGGGACACTTACTTTTTTCTGATGAATCAGCTTATGCCTTAAACGGTGTGAAGCAAGTAGTAGTGGTAAGAGATCCTTATTCCTGGGTTTTAGCTCGCGCACGATTTTTCTTATCAGATTCATTTCAAGGCGACTTGGATCATTTAAGACACGAAAATTACTCCTTGGAACAAATCTACAACATGATGATTTTTGGAATTTATCAGAAAGCACCTTCATTGAATGAAATATTTACACACAATGCTGTTTCCTGGTTAGGCACTGACATCCAACTCGTTCGCTACGAAGAATTACTGCATCATGTTAAGAATATCGACTCTGAAGCTTCTGAGTTCTACTTTAAAGAGTTATTGCAACCATTGGATTTACCGGAACTTCCGAATGATTGGAGAGAGCGCGTAAAGGTAGGTTCTGACAGGAAACAAAGCGGAACATCCCGCGAAAACCTGTACGGAAAGAAAGTCGAAATCCCCGATGAATTGCCTGAAAAACAGAAGCAGCTCGTCGATTTTGCGGCTCCGGGATTAAGAAAATTGTTGGGTTACAAATAATTTATGAAAGATAGAAACGTTTTAATTGTTGGGGGTGGATCGTCGGGATGGATGGCAGCGGCCTATTTGCAAAAAGCATTGAATGTTGAAGGTCGTCCTAGAGTTAACATTTCTTTACTGGAATCACCTGATATTCCGAGAATCTCGGTCGGTGAAGCAACCATTCCTTCCATACGCCATCTATTGGCCGTGATAGGTGTGAACGAGCTCGAGTTTATCAAAGCCACTGACGCGACATTCAAACAATCGATTAAATACGTCAACTGGGTTCACAAGGACAATACCTTTTATCATCATCCATTCAGTCGAGTAAGGCGACAACCGATAGACAAGGCGGGCGAAGAATGGCTCGCCAGCGATCAAAAAATCCCCTTTATGGAGACCTGTTCTGAGCAGCCTATCATTTGTGAAATGGGTCGCGCCCCGTTAATGATGAAACCTTGGGACATGGGAGCGCCTTTAACTTACGCGTATCACATGAATGCACAGAAGTTTGCCGATTATTTAAGAGACTTGTCAGTTCCTCGAGGTGTAAACCATATTCGAGCCAATATGACCGATGTGGAATTAACTGAATCAGGCAGCATCGCTGCTATCTTAACGGACCAAAATGAACGATTAACCGCGGACTTGTTCGTCGACTGTACCGGTTTCCGCGCAAAGCTTATCGAGCAGCAAATGCAAATTGACTTTGAAGACTGTTCGCAATGGCTATTGTGTGATCGCGCAGTAACTATGCATGTGCCTTACGATGAGTTTTATCCAGGAAAAGTTCGCCCTTATACAACGGCTACAGCATTGTCTAACGGGTGGATATGGGATATACCAATGCAAAATCAACGTTCTATAGGTTATGTTCACTCGAGCTCGTTCATCGATAAGGAAGCCGCTGAAAAAGAAATGCGAGCTTATCAAGGCGCGAACACCAATAAATTGAACGCTCGTTTTGTTGACTTTAAAGTCGGACGCAGAAAACAAAACTGGTTTAAAAACTGTGTTGCTATTGGCTTGTCTGGTGGATTTATTGAGCCTCTAGAGTCAACCGGGTTGTATTTAAGTGATCTAGGGACAGTCATGCTGGCTGAGTATTTTCCCTATCGCGATGAAGACTTTGAAGCGATGGCCTATCGCTACAATCGCATACTCAGTAACCGTTTTTACGAAATTCTCGATTTCATCAATATGCATTATTGTTTAACACAGCGAACCGATACCGAGTTTTGGAGAACCGTGCAAAAGCCGGAGCACATTAATGATCGGCTGCAGGCTAAGCTTGAATATTGGAAGGTAAAGCCGCCGACCAAATCCGACTTTCAGGATAACCCATTTTTTGACGACCCGAACGGACCATCGTTTTATGCGTTAGGTGGCGACGATCAGCGACTGCCCGTAGATACTGCTGGATTATGGAATCATGAAAGTTACGAATGCATTTTGTATGGAATGCATTTTCTAAAACAGCAGACAGAGGAATGGTACGGCAAATCAAGACCGCCATTGAATGTACACCCTTACATCTTGCAACGATTAAAAATGGCCAACCAAAAATTACCTCCACATGAATTCTGGTTACAGCATATCGCCGGAATGAAACCGTTTAAAAAGTCTGAACTGCCTGCAGGCTGGGTGTGTTAAATGTCAGGAGCAAACATGAAAACACGTAAAGTGGTTATTGTTGGAGGTGGTTCTTCCGGTTGGATGACTGCGGCTTATTTGAATGCAGCATTGAAAGGCAATAAGCGCGCTCAGATTGATATTACGGTGGTGGAATCGCCCGATATTCCACGAATATCCGTAGGTGAAGCAACCGTGCTATCGATGCGCCACTTATTAGCAACGATTGGTATTGAAGAAATTGATTTTTTAAAAGCCGTTGATGGGTCGTTTAAACAGTCGATCAAATACGTCAACTGGGTTCATAACGATAATTCGTTTTACTATCATCCATTCAATCGCTATAACCAGGGAATTCTTGACTCCAGCGCGCACGAGTGGCTTGCGAGTGATCAGTCCGTTAATTTTGTCGATACTGTTTCTGCGCAACCCAAAGTTTGCGAGCTGGGGCTTTCTCCTCATCCGCTTGGTGAATGGAAGCACGGTGCACGTTTCAATTACGCTTATCATATGAACGCTCAAAAGTTTGCCGATTTGCTTACCGATATTGCCGTTAGTCGCGGCGTAAAGCATTTACGGGCAAATATGACCGACGTTGATGTAAATGAGCAAGGGAATATCTCAGCCATTCACACCGATACTGGAGAAAAACTGGAAGCCGATTTATTTATCGATTGCACCGGGTTTCGTGCCAAGTTAATCGAAGAACAACTGAAGGTCGGTTTTGAAGATTGCTCACAGTGGTTGTTGTGTGATCGAGCCGTAACAATGCACGTACCTTATGATTCGCATTATCCAGGTATGGTGCGGCCTTACACAACGGCAACCGCACTCTCTAATGGCTGGACTTGGGATATTCCCATGCAAAATCAACGTTCGATTGGTTACGTTCACTCCAGTGCGTTCATATCAGAAGATGATGCAGAAAATGAATTGCGAAATTATCAAGGTGACAATACGGCTGATTTAAATTCAAGAGTCATAAAGTTTAAAGTGGGTCGCCGCCATCAAACTTGGTTTGGAAATTGTATTGCGATTGGTTTATCCGGTGGCTTTATTGAACCACTGGAATCGACGGGTTTGTATCTTGCTGACTTGGGCGCGGTGATGCTAGCCGAACATTTTCCTTTCACAGACGAGGACATGCCTGTATTAGCGCGTCGTTATAATCGCATTATGAGCAATCAGTTTTATGAGGTATTAGATTTCATCAATATGCACTATTGCTTAACCAAGCGCACGGACACCGAATTTTGGCAAGAAGTTCAAAAGCCGGAGCGCATTAATGATCGACTTAAAGCCAAACTGGAGTTTTGGCGTTTAAAACCACCGACGGCGGCTGACTTTGAAGATCAGTCTTTTCCGGGAATGAGTCAATTATCGATGCCAATGTCTTTGACCGGTGGCGATGCTCGCCCAGCAACCGATACCGCTGGTATTTGGAATCAGAAGAATTATCAATTCATCTTGTACAGTATGTTGTTTGAAACTCAGTTTAAACAACAGTGGGACTTTACACGCAATTCGAAGATTCCCGAAGCTATACAACATCGTTTACAATTAGCAGTACAAAACTTACCAAAGCATGAAGTCTGGCTTCAGGAAAAATTGGGAATGAAACACTATAAGCCTTCTTTAACTCCTAAAGGCTGGGTATAAAAAAAGGAGCCATAGGCTCCTTTTAAATCGATTAATTTAAATCAACCACCTATATTTTCAGCCAAAAACGACTCCATTTTCGAATAAAGCTCAAACTTATTTTCTGGTTTGAAGTACCCGTGGCCCTCATAGGTCTTTACCATAGATTCGTAAGGATAGTCGATTTCATCGAGCGCTTCTGTTAATCGATCATAATGTTCCATTGGACAAATTCGATCGCGACCACCGTGCGCAATAAATAGTTTGGCTTTAATCTTATTTACGTGATCGACTGGAGAGTGTTTCTTCATAAACTCTTCGTCACCATAACCCCAGGCTTCTCGCGCAAACTTTCTTCCGTATTCGGTTTTATGATAGATGTCATATTTAAACGCTCGAATGTCGAAAGCGCCGACATAAGGGATTGCGCACTTATAAAGGTCAGGTTCCCGTATCACTCCCATCATCGATGCGTACCCACCATAACTGCCTCCATAAATACAAATGCGATCTTTATCAGCGTAACCGTTTTCAATTGCCCACAATGTTCCGTCAGTAACATCGTCTTGCATTTCTTGACCTACTTGTTGATAAGCATCGTAGTGAAAACTCGAGCTCCTACCGCCAGAACCTCTAAAATTCACCTGAAGAACTGCATAACCTCGGTTAGCAAGAAATTGGACTTCGGGATCGTAGCCCCATTTATCCCAAACACCATACGGCCCGCCATGCACCATAACTACCATGGGTAGGTTTTTATCTTTATTATTTGGTGTGGTTAGATAGCCCCTAATTTCCAGTCCATCTCGTGCTTCAAATTTGATAGGTTTCATGCTTGCTGTTTTAGCTCGATCGATCCAAGGGTAGGTTTTGACTAAATGATTCAGCTTAAAGGTTTCTCTGTCAAATAAGAAATATTCTCCCGGATTTCGATCGCTCCAGACCCTTACTAGCGCATTCTTTCCGTCATCTGTAAAGTCAAATACACTGACAGCATCATTCGGAAAGGCCTTTTGTAAAGAGCGATGAATGGTTGCGATTGGATGTTTTGGATCAAAATAGTCCGTTATTTCATAGCCAGGCATTCGTTTAATACCGATCATTTCAGGTTCTTTCGGATTCCCATCGAAAAGAAAATCAGTGATGGCGGCATCGTCATTAATCGCAAGAACGAGATCCAATTCTTTAGACTTAAGGTTAAGCTTATAAATACCTCGTCCAGATTTTTCGGTAATAGCTTCGGCTATTAGATACTGATTGTCTTTCGAGATAGCCCTAGGCATAAACTTGACTTCTTTGGAATCATACTCTTTAAATTGCTTCCACTCGCCTTTAGCGTTTTTCAAGTAAATCCAATACTTTTCCGTTTCCCAATCGCTACCAGTAGCGACGACCACTTTACCACTATTGTCTGCCAGAAGAGTTCCATCTTTTACAGGACTCTTTTCAACTTGATATTTTCGACCAGTATAAATATTTAACTTAAATGCAGTTGCGAAGCGATTTTCACCTTTTACGATAAGGATGTGCTCTTCGTCATCAACTAAAGAGTTGATGACATCAAAGCGAGCAGGTAAATCAGCCGGCCGCCCAGCGACAGCTTTACTTGGCATTAACTGTGCGGGACGTGAACCGTCGATGTTTCGAGCAAACATATAGCCGGTAGGTGCAGGTTGATCGAGAGGACCAATTTTGCGTACTAGGTGGTAATAGATTCGCTCATTATTTAGCCACCCAAAACTGCCTATTTCTTTATCTTCACCGTCGAAGTTTACGAAATGCTTTGGCTTCATATTCTTAAGATCAAATACAACCAACTTCTTTTTACCACTGGCTTCGACAGCTGCAGTAATGTGTTTGCCATCGGGGGACAACCTAATAGAGGTTATATCCGGGTATTTAAAAAACGTTTCAATGGGGATCTCTTCTGAATAAACTGAGGTGCTTACAATTAGACAAAAGAGAGACAGAACAAGGTGTTTCATATTAACTAGTCCTTAAGCTTAGTGTTTTTGATGTTTATACCACAAACGAGAACATTTGTGACTAAGGGTGTGAATCTTCACTAAAACGGACCCTTCGCGCATTATTTGACCAATCCTAACGATCGTTCAAAGTCTCACCTCGAGATTGTTGGCATCAAGAATAATTTAGGGTATAAAGTGCAGTAGCCTTTGGGGTTGCCTCAAGTAATTTATTGCTGCGACGCACAAAAATCGTCTGGCTTTACATGATTCGGTGATGCTGAAGGGAAAGAACATACCAATGTTCTAGATATAAAAAATATGTAACAACCAAACCGGGGAAACAAAATGAGTAAGAGAAGCATGATTGCTAGTGCAGTTAAGGCTGCACTGCTAGCGTCATCTGCTGCGAGCTTGGCATTCACCAGCCAAGTTTGGGCAGCGGAAGAAGAAGCTAGTGATGAAGAGAAAGGTGATAAAATTGTTATCACAGGTTCTCGAATCAAACGTGAAGGTGTGGATACCATTTATCCAGCAATTTCCGTCACTTCTGAAGATCTACAAAAAAGTGCGTTCACCAACGTTGCGGATGCATTAAATCAAATTTCTACCTTCGGTAATCCAGATGCGACGCCAAATGGTGGACAAACATCGTTTTCCGAGGGGCAAAACTTTGTCGACTTCTTGGGTTTGGGTGCGCAGCGTACCTTGACGTTGGTTGATG
>JBPEWV010000172.1:0-45565 GCA_052032335.1 Pleionea sp.
AGTACAGTGGCATTGGATGCTTCAAATAGCAGTGATCCTAATAATCTGGCGCTGACCTTCGTCTGGTCACAACGTTCTGGCACAACCGTTTCGCTTATGAATTCAACTTCTGCAGTAGCAAGTTTTGAGGCGCCTTCTTTGAGCAGCAACTCGTCACTCACGTTCCGAGTTACTGTAACGAACTCAACGGGCAACATCAGCACTCAAGACGTAACTGTCATTGTCAATAAAAAGAAATCGTCAAGCAGCGGTGGTTCCTTAACATTCTTTTTGGGTCTATTCCTTGCCAGCATAGGCTTCCGTCGTAAAAAGTAAGTTAGAAGCATAATTAAAGCCAGCGATTAAGCTGGCTTTTTTTTGCTCTTCTTTTCCGCAAAAAATCTTTTTTACAATTTTTCCTGCTAATGACTGGCAGATAGCTCACTTTGTGATTAACCTATAACTAAAATAATCACTAATAGATCCCCAGTGTCTTATCTTTTCAGCTACAGCTTATTAAATGTGATCAAAGCATTTGCCGCGCTATTTTATCGGTTTGACGTGCAGTGGTTAAGCGAGCGCAAACTGGATCAACATAAGAATGTAAAGTTAATGGTTCTTTTAAACCACACCAGTTTGTACGAGCCACTGTTTGTTCGACTGGCGCCGCACTGGCTTGTTAAGAAGATTAGCAAACATCTGGTAGCCCCAGGTGCCGATATAACCACCAACCGGCCAATTGTCGGCAAATTGTACACAAGTTTGTTACCCGGTCTGGTTCCGATTTCACGAAAGCGGGACGAGTCATGGGCGCTCTTTTTATCAAAAATTAAGGATAATTCTTTAGTCGCCATTTTGCCTGAGGGTCGAATGCGCCGAAAAGATGGCAAAGACAAGTACGGTAAACCAATGACTGTGCGAGGCGGAATTGCCGATATCTTAAAACGAATCCACAGTGGTGATATTTTGTTCGTGTACAGTGGTGGACTGCACCATGTTCAAATACCGGGGCAAACACTACCCAAACTTTTCAAAACAATCAAAGTGAATTTGGAATTGGTCGATATTGAAGCCTATAAAGAGCAATTGAACAAAGTTGAAGCAGATAACTTTAACGGTCAGGTGATAGCCGATATGCAATGGCGACTGGAAAATAAAACGCCGAACTGCGATCAACAACCCCACTCCTCCAGCCAAAACTAATCAATTATTCAATTTTTCTGAAGTTTTCCAGCGCTTCCTCAGGCATGTCCAGCCCAACTCGTTTCGCACGTTTCTTCCATTGCTTTCTAGCAAGCGACTGCATGTCTTCGATAGTATCGACTTCGTCCATAATCTCAAGGCCGAGCAAGGTTTCAACAATGTCTTCTACCGTCACAATGCCTGTCAAACCACCGTATTCATCAACCAGCGCCGCCAAATGTTCATGCCGTTCAACCAGTTGTTCAAATAATGTCTTTAACGGTGTGGTGTCGAGCACAACAAGCAATTCCCTTTTCAGGGCCGCTAAAGGCGTGTCGTTATTCCCCCGTGCTGCCTCAAGCAACACATCCTGTTTTAAGATGTAGCCATTTACATCTTCTTTATGTTCGCCATAAAGCGGAAAGCGGGAAAAGTACAGGCCTTCCATTTTGGTTACGGCTTCTTCGACTTTCATTGAGTCATCGAAAACCACCACGACAGGACGCGGCGTCATCACGTCTTTCGCCAACAGAGATTTGAAGTAAACCATGTTCTTGAAGGCGGTTGCTTCATTTTGCTCAAAAATCCCTTGTTCGGCACCACGATCGGCCATTGCGGCAAATTCTTCACGGGTAAAGCTGATACTGTGCTCCCCACTCCCGATGAGCCCGGTGATTTTTTGACAGAACCAGACGAGCGGAGTAAGCATAACCGTAAGCGCCATCAGCACTTTTGCACTGGGTCGAGCTAATGTGCGCCAAAACCGCGCCCCAAGGGTTTTAGGAATGATTTCTGAAAACACCAAAATCAGAAAGGTCAAAATTGCCGAGGTGATGCTTACGTAAGCATTACCAAACACAACTTGAGATTGCGCGCCAACGCCAGCTGCCCCTACAGTATGAGCGATGGTATTCAAACTCAGAATTGTCGCCAATGGGCGGTCAATATCCTCTTTCATTTTACGCAGCAACTTGCCATGAGACTGCCCTTCTGACTCAATCATGGCAATGTAGGAATCATTGACCGACAAAAGTACCGCTTCAAGAATCGAACAAATAAAAGAGACACCAATCGCGAGTATCAAATAAACGATTAATAACGTCATCGTGGTTTCCAGTGTTGTTGAAACACCAGTGTAAACAGCAACGTTTTATAATTGCAAGATTGGAAAAGGATTTTCGCAATTATTGCGTTATTTTTTAAACATCGTGAATACCGCATTCCCGCTTTAAGCCGAAAAACCGGGTCTCCTCTTCTGTCGTTACATCAGTAATCGGGCGGGTAGTATGGGTATCGCCGATAGACACATACCCATGTTGCCAAAGTGGGTGATAAGGTAATCTGTTCGAGGTTAAATACTGATGCACGTCCCGACTGCTCCAGTCGGCAATCGGATGAACCTTGAAACGACCATTTTGCTGCCCGATAAAATCGATTGAACGACGGGACGACGATTGCTCTCGCCTTAAACCAGCAAACCAGGTATTAACAGACATTGAGCTCAAGGCTTTTTGCAGGGGCTCGACCTTATTCAGTTGATTGTACT
The DNA here is from genome assembly GCA_052032335.1 of Pleionea sp. GTDB lineage: Bacteria > Pseudomonadota > Gammaproteobacteria > Enterobacterales > Kangiellaceae > Pleionea. The sequence continues at coordinate 2,708 of JBPEWV010000172.1, forward strand.
GCTCGATCCCTTTTAGTCCTTGGCGCCACAATTGGCCAAATCGAGCTTCCTGCCAGGCTGGGCTCAAACTGGCTCGATATACTTTTAGATTTAATTGTAACCGCTCGACCAGTCGATCGATAAACTCGTAGGTTTCTTTAAACAGGTAACCTGTATCAACTAATACCACAGGTATACTGGGTGCAACTTGAGTAATCAGATGCAGACTGACTGCCGACTGCGCCCCAAAACTGGAGGTAAGAATATGTTGGCCTGGTAACGAACTAAGAGACCATTCAATACGTTGCTGCGCTGTCATCAAGGCCAGTTTTTCATTTCTAGTCTTGAAGTCAAACTGCTCAACTCCGAATGACCGCTCACATGGCTTTACACAACTTAGAGTCATAATCATCAAATCCCCGGTTCGTTAACGCTATTCGTCTAACCCGCCTTTTCCGTCCGCAATTCATAATGAAAATCTGCCGCTGAAAAGCTTGCCGAGACAACGCCAACACGAACCAGATAATCGCCGAAGTATTCATTATGAGTTTTGTTTTGACGATAACCAGAAAACAACTCATCAAGAATTTTCAGAATTTCAGACTCGCCAATATTGTCACGATAAATCACTCCCAACCGCTCTCCCCAATGCCCCGCACCAAGGAAAAGGTTGTACTTTCCCGGTCCTTTACCCACTAACCCTATCTCAGCCAGGTAAGGACGGGCGCATCCATTAGGACACCCTGTCATTCTCATAGTGATGGGTTGCTGCTCCAGGTTATGCTTTTTCAAAAGTAACTCGACTTTATCCAGTAATGACGGCATGTAGCGTTCGGCTTCGGCCATTCCAAGACTGCAAGTCGGAAGACTGACACAGGCCATCGCATGTCGACGCAAGGTTGAAACTTCTTCTCCGATCTTTATGCCATGCTCAGCAATTAATCGTTCAATATCAGCTTTGTTCTCTTCCGCAATATTGGCAATGATTAAATTCTGATTCGCTGTTAATCGAAAGTCTCCGCTGTGTTGCTCGGCTATCTTTCTCAGTCCGGTCCTTAATCGATAATCGCCTGCGTCTTTAATGCGTCCATTTTCAATATAAAGGTTGGCGTGCCAACGACCATCATGACCCCGCACCCATCCATAACGATCGCTGTTACTGATGAATTCAAACGGCTGTGCTTTTAACAATTGCCAACCCAGTCGATTGTTCAATTCTGATTTAAACCACTCTAGACCGCGGTGAGCTATCGTGTATTTGAAACGGGCCAGTTTTCGTTGCTGTCGATTGCCAAAGTCGCGTTGAATCTTAATAACTTCTTCTGCAACGGCCAACAGCTGTTGCGGAAAGCAAAATCCGATGACGTCTGCAACACGAGGATGGGTTTCAGGATCACCGTGTGTCATCCCCATACCACCACCCACGGTGACATTGAAGCCAAGCAACTGACCGTCTTTAATAATCGCAATAAATCCTAAATCATGGGCGAAAACATCCACATCATTGTATGGGGGAATCGCAACCACGGTTTTGAATTTACGCGGCAAATAATGCTTCCCGTAAATGGGTTCAGCGGTTTCCTTAGTCGAAGTTACCCGCTCTCCATTTAACCAAATTTCATGATACGCACGGGTATTGGGTAACAAATGCTCACTGATGGCAGCTGCCCATCGATACACCTGCTGATGCGCTTTGCTTTCGACCGGATTTGGATTACACATAACGTTACGGTTGACATCACCACAGGCAGCGATCGAGTCCAGCAACACTTTGTCCATAGCTTGCATTGTCGGCCGTAAATTGCTCTTAATTATGCCGTGAAGCTGAAACGCTTGTCGCGTAGTTAGTCGGATGGTGTCATTACCATATTCAGACGCGATGCGGTCCATGGTTAACCATTGCGCCGGGCTAGCGATGCCGCCAGGTACTCTTGCGCGTAACATAAAACTGTATAAGGGTTCCAGTTTTTGCTTTCGCCGTTCGTTACGCAGGTCACGATCATCTTGTTGATAAATCCCATGAAACTTAATCAGTTGTTGATCGTCAACCGCTACTTGTCCGGTCACCGGATTAGAAAGACTTTGCTTTATCGTTCCACGCAGGTAGTCACTGCGATCTTTAATGTATTCATTTTCAGCAAGCCCATCGGGTAAACTGGTGCTTGAATTTTCTGATTTAGACATTAGTAAACATCCTTTTGATAACGACCATTTTTTTTCATTTCTGTTAAGCGTATCTTTGCGCTATCTACTGACAACCCACCATGCTCTACGAGCAAGTTAATGAAAGCCATTTCAACCGACTGTCCAAGGCGATCTTTATCACCACAAACATAAATGTAAGCTCCTTCCTCAATCCATTGATAAATTGCAGCTGCCTGCTCTGCAATTTTATTCTGCACATAAACTTTCTCTGCCTGGTCTCTCGAAAACGCCAGATCAATTTTGTTTAAAGCGCCTTTTTTCAGGAACTTCTGCCATTCCAGCTGATACAAAAAGTCAGTTGCAAAATGCGGGTTGCCAAAAATCATCCAACTTTCGCCTGTCGCACCAACGGCGAACCGTTCTTGTAGGAACCCACGAAACGGTGCTATGCCCGTTCCCGCACCAATCATAAGTACCTTTTTACTGTGATCGTCAGGAAGCTTAAAATGCTTGTTCTGTTCAACATATACCCTGACAGTTGACTCCGTCGTAAGTTGAGATAGAAATTGACTGGCCGCACCAAATCGAACGCGGCCATTCCGCTCCTCCTCGACTAATCCAACGGTCAAATGAACTTCGTCCTCCACTTCAGCCTGACTGCTAGCAATAGAATACAACCTCGGCGTCATCCTTCTGAGCTGAGCGACAAAGCCAGTCGCATCCAAATTTGTCGGGAATTCACCCAACAACTCTGGAACTTGACGCTGAGCTAGAAAGTTTGGCAACGATTCTCGCTGCTCGACTATTTCCAATAAATCCGGCGCTTGAGTTTTTTCCGCAAGCCAGATCACCAACTGTGGCGACACCTGTGTCAGTTCAAAATCGTACTTCAAAGCGTCGGCCAGCGGCTTATCGACTCCATCGACTTGAACCAGAGAACCACCCTCCAGTCCGGAAACCAATAAAACCTCTTCGACCAATGCCTCTTGATTCACAGGCCAAACACCGAGAGCGTCACCTGGCTGATAATTTAAGTTGGAGCCATCCAGATCGAGTTCTACATGATAGGTTGGCTTGGTAGAATCACGTCCGGAAATTCGCACAACATCAATGACAGATGCTTCAAAAGGATTGAACTTATCAAACTCAGTTGGCTCTGATGGAACAACGCGCAAGTGTGGTGATGAATCATTGAATTCTTTAACGTCATCTTCGGAGTCTTCAATCAATTGAATTTGATTGGTGACCTGATCGCTCCAATCTTTAGATGCCTGCAAGTAATCAACGTCGCAGTCGACTCGTTCAAGCAAACGCTTGGCGCCTAGTTTTTCGAAACTGGCATCCAGCTCTTTACCTGTCTGACAGAAATGTTCATAGCTTGAGTCTCCAAGCGATAAAACAGCGAACTCCAGATGCGACAAATCCGGCGCCTTTTTGCCGCGAACGTACTCATAAAGTTCAATGGCATCATCCGGTGGCTCGCCCTCTCCATGGGTACTGGTGATTAAAAAAATACGCTGTTCTTTCTTAAGATGCTTGGGATTGTAATCGGCAATATCCAGCAACACTGACTCGATCTGATTCTGTTGGAACTGTTGAAACAATCGTTCGGCGATACCTCTGGCATTTCCGGTTTGCGAGGCATAAAGAATGGTCGTTATTATCTTAGGCTGCTTTTCTGGGCTCGTTTGATCTTTAAGTGGTGACACAGGTGCGTTCATCGACTCAGCCTGTCCCACGACTGCACCCACATCTTTTAACCCAACAGCGGTCCCCGTCGCCGCAAGTCCCGACAAATACCCACTCAACCAATTGACCTGATCAATAGAAAGATCACCGATGGCTTCTTTGACTTTGTTTGCCTGCTCAGTCGATAAAGGAGCAGCAAACTCCTGCAGTAAGTTGGCAATCATGCCTTGCGCCTTTTCTTTATACTCAGAATTGGCCTAAGAGCTTAAGTAAACCGGCGCAACGATGGAACGAATGGCAAGCTATGAGTCCCTAACTTTCGTGCATATAAAGCGCATAGTGTGACGGGAAGAAAACACGATACTTAATATCGAGCTTATTAAATATGGCGCGAACTTAAATAAATGGGTAGGAAATTCGCGCCAACGTGGCAGTTATTAAAAAATTACCCGCCGCTATGATTGACAGTTCGCTGCCTGTCCGCTTTTAATCGCAGCCTGATACAGCGGAAGAACAACATCCATCTGCTTAGTAATTTTCTCAATGCGAGTTTTTTCTGACGGGTGAGTCGACATAAATTCCGGAGGACGACTTCCTCCGGCGGCGGCCATCGATTGCCAAAGCTTCACTGCGTCACGGGGATCAAAACCCGCTTTCGACATCAGCCTCAGACCTAACGCGTCAGCCTCTTTTTCGTGGCTCCGACTGTACTTCAATACCACACCCTGTGTTGCCAGCCCCAATGCGCCCAGTGCCATCTGTTTTTCCGCACTCGGCTCTCCAGCAATTATAGAGACCAACTGCAAACCTTGTTGAGCCAGAGCTGTCTGACTCATCCGCGCATTCCCGTGATTCGCCCATACATGGCCAATTTCGTGACCAATGACAGCGGCAAGTTTCGCCTGATTATCAGCAATCTTTAACATGCCAGTATGCAGACCTATCTTCCCTCCTGGCAATGCAAATGCATTGGGAGAATCATCTTGGAAAACATTGACTTCCCAACTTTGACTTTTAAGTTGAGGAGGTACATGTTGAAGCAACCTATTCGTAACACATTGAACGTATGAGTTGACTTTTTGATCGGTAACAATTTCTTGCTGTTGCTTCATTTGCGAATAAGCGGAAATACCCATTTGAGACATTTCACTTCCCGAAAACAATAACAACTGCTTTTTCCCGGTTGGTGAAACAGCGCACCCTATAACAACCATCAATAGAAAACAGAGAACACTTATTCGAATCATAACTCCCTCACATCCGCTAAAACGACAATTATAATACATCAAAGAAAAGATGCTCAGCTGAACACAATAAAGAACTTAAACAATTAGCAAAATCATTGTCGCAATCATTTAATTGTTTAATTGGCCACTTTGCTCCTAAACTGAAAGTTCGCCCGATGAATTAACACAAGATCTCAGAAACCTCTGTTGCAATCCGCTTGAAAAGAAGGCGATTAGCGAAGCTCTTTACAATGAAACACGTTCAGACATTAAATCCTCGTACCACCACTTAACTTTAACAAACAAGCCATCAAGTCTGAACCACCTGTAAAACAAGAGTCAAATACCACCCTTTAAAAAATATCAAGACTAAAGCCACAAAGAGTCCTTGATGTTTAAAAAACAGATTCATCCGTGCAGGACTCGACTGAGCCGGCACTCCGGACTGCGACCAATTATAAAAAGACCATCGCAGGTTTCCTTCAGACGAAAAAAAGCCGCATGTTGAAATGCAGCTTTCTAGAATTTGGTAGGTCGTGCAGGATTCGACTGAGCCGGCACTCCGGACTGCGACCAATGATAAAAAGACCATCGCAGGTTTCCTTCAGACGAAAAAAAAGCCGCATGTTGAAATGCAGCTTTTTAGAATTTGGTGGGTCGTGCAGGATTCGAACCTGCGACCAATTGATTAAAAGTCAACTGCTCTACCGACTGAGCTAACGACCCAAATTGTTCCGAAATGACGCACCAAACTCGCGTTTTTTGTAGTGCCCCTCTCGGTGAGACGCGTATTATGCTGATTCTGAAAATTAAATCAAGCGTTTTTTCAAAAAAACTTTATATCGCCTGCTTCTTGTTGAATAAGTGTTCAAACTATTAATTTGTCGACGAATTTTCACCCATTCATTTGCCGAAGCTGGGTGATAACATTGCGCAACTCTGTTACAGCATAGTCGATTTCTTCCTGAGTGCTAAATCGTCCGACGCTGATGCGAATCGCATTGTGAGCCAGCTCTTCCGATACTCCCATTGCTTTCAAAACGTAAGAAGGCTCGACACTGGCTGAGTTACAGGCAGAACCGGACGACACAGCCAGTGAATGCAGCGACATTAACAAAGTTTCACCATCAACCCCGGCAATGCTGATGTTTAATATGCCTGGCGCCGAAAATTCCAAACTGCCGTTCAAAGAGACACCGTCCATCTGAGACAACTGCCCCCAAAGTTGCTGTTTAAATTTCAATAACTTCGGAGCTTCATCGGTAAGCACTTTTCCGGCTTTGGCAAATGCCTCACCCATACCAACAATTTGGTGAGTCGGAAGCGTGCCCGAGCGCATGCCACGCTCGTGTCCACCACCATGAATCAATGCCTCTGGCTGAATTTCAGGGCTGCGTCGAACGTACAGAGCACCAACGCCTTTCGGACCATAAACTTTATGCGCTGAAAACGATGCCAAATCAACGGGCAGCTCACTTACGCTGAACGGCACTTTTCCAGCAGCTTGAGCGGCATCGACGTGAAATAATACCTTTGAACGACGACAGACATCGCCAATGCCCTTGACGTTTTGAATGACACCGGTTTCGTTATTTACTGCCATAATGGATACTAACTGTGTATCTTCCCTGATCGCCTCAGCGACCTGCTCTGGAGATATCAAACCAGCTGCGTCCGGTTTTAAAAAAGTCACTTCAAAGCCCACTTGCTGCAGATACAGACAAGTGTCGATCACTGCTTTGTGCTCGGTTTCCGATGTGATCAGGTGGCGTCCTTTCTCTTTATTGGCGAAGGCAATGCCTTTGATCGCGAGGTTGTCTGATTCGGTTGCACCCGATGTCCAGATAATCTCACGCGGATCGGCACCTATAAAATCAGCAACCTGATTGCGCGCAATGTCCACCGCCTCTTCGGCCTGCCAACCGTAACGATGCGAACGCGAAGCCGAATTACCAAACTGTCCATCAAGCGTCAGAAAATGCATCATTTTACTGGCCACTTCTGGGTCAACGGGAGTGGTCGCGGCATAATCCAAATACACAGGTTTTTTCATTAAGACTCTTTATACCCTACTGAATTCATTAATAAATTTACAGATTCGTGCTCGACTCTAACGCGATTCTGACTTGGCCGAGTCGGCCTGAGTCGACTCCTGACTCGATGATTCTGTCGATTCCTCGTTTAAATCGTTATTATCGTCGGTGGCTTTAAACTGGGGATAATCATCTAGAAAGTCGTCCGCTTGAATGCCCGGGAGCGGCACTGTTTCGACCTCCAGGTTGGCGCGTTCCAGTGCTTCACGGCAAATTTTCAGTTGTTGATCGACCGCTCTCGAGTGCTTCAACATGCTGGAAATCACTTGCGCAACCGGATCATAAGCTAACGAGCTTTCTCCGTAGGCTTCAAACCCAATCAACTGTTCAATCCGCTTACGGTGCTCTGGATTTTTACCAGAACTGTCCCTAACGACATGACCCGGAATTCCAATCACCGTTGCTCGTTCGGGGACGTCCTTTATCACCACCGAATTCGAACCAACCCGCGCGCCTTTTCCAATCGTTATCGGACCAAGAATTTTTGCACCGGCGCCAATCACCACATCGTCTTCCAGTGTCGGATGCCGCTTTCCCGGATTCCAGGTAGTTCCACCCAGCGTAACGCCATGATAAAGCGTACAATCATCACCGATCACAGCCGTTTCACCAATGACCACGCCGGTCGCATGGTCGATAAAAAATCGCCGTCCAATGGTTGCTCCGGGATGAATTTCCACGCCCGTAAACCAACGGCCCAACATTCCCAAAAACCGAGCCAACCATTTGATGTTGTTCAACCACAGCCAGTGAGTGATCCGGTATATCCATATCGCCTGCATTCCCGGGTAACAAGTGAAGACTTCAAACCAATTTCGAGCGGCAGGATCGCGCTCGAACACACTGTTGATATCTTCTTTTAATCGTTTCAGCACGCTTTTCCCTTATTTATTGAGACGTGAATTTTTTAATCGACGCAAGAAAACCACGCAACAACCGTACTTCACTATCGGTCAAATGCGACTTATTAAAAATACGCCTTAATCGCATTAAAATCATCTTTGGCTTCAATGGTTTAAAAAACTTGGTATGTTCCATGACTTGCTGCCAATGTTCAAACATCTGCTCGACCTGTTCGCCTTTGGCCGGTAACTCGCCCGGATCATCGCACTCGATGACTTCTCGCGAAATATCACTATTATCCAGAGCCGCCAGTCGTAATTCATAAGCAATTAGCTGTATAGCCGACGCCACATTTAAAGAAGAATACTCAGGATTGGTCGGAATACAAACGTGATAATGACAAAGTGACAGTTCTTCGTTGGTCAAGCCCGAATTTTCTGTTCCAAAGAGAATGGCTACTGGACGTCGAGTTTCGTCTTGCGCTATTTTTTGTGCCAGTTCTCTTGGCTCAAGCATGGGCCAGGGCAAAGTACGGCTGCGGGCACTGGTTCCGACAATCAGCTTATTCTCAGCAACCGCATCTTGAATTCGTTCGAAAACCCGGGCTTTGGCAAGAATATCATCAGCTCTGGACGCCCGTCTGGTTGCCTCGGCACTCGGAAACTGCTTCGGATTTACCAGCTTCAAGTGTTCCAACCCCATCGTCTTCAAGGCCCGCGCGCCGGCCCCGATGTTCCCTGGGTGCGTGGTATGAGATAAAACAAATTCAATATCGTTTAACATGAAAATTACCGAATGAATGGACTCGCGGCGGCATTTTAACAGAAGCCGCCTTAAAAACGGCAATTCTACCCTCGAATGATGAAATAATTAATAAATCTAGCTCATGGATTGTTCAAAATGCTCCAGGATTCTGATAGACTTCGCCGCAAATTTACGGTCGTAGTGTACGCGACCGCGCTAAACTTCTAGCAACGTTCTTCTACAAGGTGGTCTCAAATGCATCCATTGCAAACAATTGCAGTCCGTGCGGCGCGCGCGGCTGGCGATACGATTATGCGCGCAACAGAAAATTTGGATAAAGTCAAAACCGATGTAAAAGGTCGAAACGATTTTGTTACCGATATCGACCGACGCGCTGAACAGCGCATTATTGAGACCATTCAAAAAACCCACCCTGATCATGCCTTTTTAGGCGAAGAAAGCGGCGAACAAGGCGGCAATGGCGATGTTCAATGGATCATTGATCCGATTGACGGCACCACCAATTTCGTTCGTGGCGTTCCCCATTTTGCGGTTTCAATTGCCGCTCAGATTAAAGGTAAAGTCGAAGTCGCAGTGGTCTACGACCCGGTGCGAGAAGAGTTGTTTACTGCGTCTCGTGGCAGTGGCGCTCAGTTAAATGGTAAACGTATTCGAGTTAGTCAGGCTCGCGATCTGGAGCAAACCTTGTTGGCGACCGGCTTTCCTTTTCGAAGCGCCACGCAATTCGACCAATACATGACCATTTTCGGAAAACTCTACCCTAAATGCAGCGACATGCGCCGTGCCGGTTCGGCAGCTCTCGATCTGGCGTACGTTGCAGCGGGCCGCTTTGATGGCTTCTGGGAGTTTGGGTTGAAGTGGTGGGATATCGCAGCGGGAAGCCTGCTGGTCGCCGAAGCTGGTGGCATTATTAGCGATTTCTCTGGCAACCCAAACTTTAAAAACTCCGACTCTTTGCTGGCTGCTAATCCCAAAATATTCAAAGCAATGCTCAGTACTATCAAATCTCAATAAACCGATTTTGCTGTTTTCGGGGTAGTCTTCAATACCCCGAAACTGGCTTCTCTATCCCCAAAGGCTTATAACCAACTAAACTAGTAGGATATTTACCTGAGTATTTTAGTTGGTTATAATGGCGCTATGGTTTTGAAGAGGTGTCATGTATGAAACTAACCACCAAAGGCCGATACGCGGTAACAGCCATGCTCGACCTGGCTATTCATGCCGAAAAAAAGCCGATCACTTTGTCCGAGATTTCCGAACGACAGGGAATTTCTTTATCTTATCTAGAGCAATTGTTCGCCAAGTTACGTAAAAATGGCTTAGTGAGAAGTGTTCGCGGACCGGGTGGCGGGTATCAACTGCATGATCCTGCTGAAGATATTGCGATAGCCAAGGTTATCGACGCCGTTAACGAGTCAACCGATGTGACTGCCTGCGGCGGGAAAGGCAACTGCCACGATGGCAAACAGTGCATCACGCACGATTTATGGTGTGAACTGAGTCAGCAGATCCATCATTTTCTCTCTGGAATCACGCTGCAAAACGTCATCGACAAACAAAAAGCCAAAGAACAGGCTGCGATGCTCAATGAGCGAGAATTGAAATCGGAAACCAGCAATACGTTTATCTTATCTCAGGTAAGCTAAACATTCGTTGTTCTGGTATAATTTGCGCCCCTCGAAACCGGGGCAGATACAAGCAACATGAATTCACAACCTGAATTATTCAGGATCAGGAGCAAGAGTTAAATGTCAGACGAAGTCATTAACGAACGCATTGGTAAAGAGTACAAAGCGGGATTCGTCACCGATGTCGACGCCGAGACGATGCCTCCCGGCTTAAATGAAGACGTCATTCGGGCGATTTCAGCCAAAAAAGGCGAACCTGAATGGATGCTGGAATGGCGTTTGAAAGCCTATGAAATTTGGAAAACCATGGAAGAACCCGACTGGGCTCATGTGGATTTTCCTAAAGTCGACTATCAAGAGATTTCTTATTTTTCTTCGCCGAAAAGTATGGAAGACAAGCCAAAGAGCCTTGATGAAGTCGATCCTCAACTGCTTGAAACTTATGAAAAGCTTGGCATTCCTCTGCACGAACAAGAAATTCTCGCTGGTGTTGCCGTTGATGCCGTTTTCGATTCAGTGTCTGTTGCCACAACCTTCCGCGAAAAACTGGAAGAAGCTGGCGTCATCTTCTGCCCTATTTCCGAAGCCGTCCACAAATACCCTGATCTGATCAAAAAATACATTGGCTCAGTGGTTCCTGTACGCGATAACTTTTTTGCAGCATTAAACTGTGCCGTGTTCACCGATGGTTCATTTGTCTACATTCCTAAAGGCGTGCGTTGCCCAATGGAGTTGTCTACCTACTTCCGAATCAACGAAGCTAAAACCGGACAGTTCGAACGTACCTTGATTGTCGCCGAAGAAGGCAGTCACGTAAGTTATCTTGAAGGATGTACGGCGCCAATGCGCGATGAGAACCAGCTCCATGCTGCCGTCGTTGAGCTGGTCGCTTTAGATAACGCTGAAATCAAATATTCAACGGTTCAAAACTGGTATCCCGGTGATGAAAACGGCAAAGGCGGCATTTATAACTTTGTGACCAAGCGTGGCGTTTGTCATAAAAACGCCAAAATCAGTTGGACACAAGTTGAAACCGGATCAGCCGTAACCTGGAAATATCCGAGCTGTATCCTGAAAGGTGACAACAGTATTGGTGAGTTTTATTCGGTCGCATTAACCAATAATTATCAGCAAGCCGATACCGGAACCAAAATGATCCACCTGGGCAAAAATACCAAATCAACAATTATCGCCAAAGGTATTTCTGCAGGTAAAAGTCAGTCATCGTACCGAGGATTGGTGCGTATGAGCCCAATGGCCGAAGGCGCACGAAACTTTACACAGTGCGACTCGCTACTGATTGGTGACAAATGCGGTGCACATACCTTTCCGTACATCGAAAGCAAAAATCCTTCTGCCGTAATTGAACACGAAGCGACAACCTCAAAAGTGAGCGATGACCAGATGTTTCTGTGTCAACAGCGAGGGATCGATCCTGAGAAAGCCGTCTCCATGATTGTTAACGGCTTCTGTAAAGAGGTTTTTAAAGAGTTGCCCATGGAATTTGCGGTCGAGGCAGGCAAATTGCTCGAAGTCAGTCTTGAAGGCTCAGTAGGCTAAACCAAATTTGAATATTAGGGCTTAACGCCAAAGTGACATTAAGCCAGGATTGGAGTAAACGAAGAATATGCTAAGTGTTAAAGATTTAGTTGCCGAAGTTGAAGGCAAAACCATTTTGAAAGGATTAAACCTCGAGGTTAAACCTGGAGAGGTTCACGCCATCATGGGCCCCAATGGTGCAGGGAAAAGTACTTTGGGTAATGTATTGGCCGGACGCGAGAACTATCAAAAGACCGAAGGCACCGTTACCCTCGATGGCAAAGATATTTTTGAACTCGAGCCCGAAGAACGTGCCGCAGAAGGTATGTTTTTGGCATTCCAATACCCAGTTGAAATTCCTGGCGTTAGCAATCTGGAATTTTTAAAGGCTTCTGTTGATGCCATCGCCAAATATCGTGGTGTCGAAGCACCGGACTCGGTAAGTTTTATGAAAAAGGCCCGCGAAGCCTGTAAAGCTGTCGATCTGGATCAAAACTTTTTAAAACGTGGTGTTAACGAAGGGTTTTCTGGCGGTGAAAAGAAGCGCAACGAAATAATGCAAATGATGTTGCTGGAACCGAAACTTTGCATACTTGATGAGACTGACTCAGGCCTCGACATAGACGCGCTTCAAGTGGTTGCAAAAGGCGTTAATGAATTGCGTTCTCCAGAGCGAGCGTTTGTTGTCGTTACCCATTACCAACGTTTACTCGATTACATCGTTCCCGATTATGTTCATGTTCTGGCAGATGGAAAAATCGTAAAGTCAGGCGGTAAAGAGTTAGCGCTTGAGCTAGAAAAGAAAGGCTATAGCTGGCTGGATCAAGAGGTAGCGTAATGAGTGAAGCAGTCGATTATATTCGCGAATCAAGCGAACTGGCTCGCTCGCTTGAAACAAACAGTCAAACCGACTGGTTAGCAGATTTTCGCAAACAACGCCTTAATGCGTTCAGTGAATCGAGTTTCCCTACGCGAAAAACAGAGCACTTCAAATACAATAACTTGACGGCTTTAACTAAACAGTCGTTCAAACAATTGGCAAGTAAAGATGACGCATCGATCACATTGCCTAAATTGGCTGAGAGTTTTTCTGCCGATCGGCTGGTATTTGTCAACGGTAGTTTCTCCGAGTCACTTTCCGAGCAGTCAAACAGCCGTGTCACCTTTTTTAGCGATGCTAATGAGCAGCAACGATCATTTATATTGCAACAACTCAATAATAAAGATGACGGCAAAAACATCTTCAGCTTGCTTAATGACAGCCTGACACAAGATGGACTGCTACTTGAGTTTGATGGAGACACTTCAAACACACCGGTACATATTATTCATGTGTCTACTGAGTCGGCGAACCAGACCACGACCGTGTCGAACTTACTTGTTCGAGTCGATAATAACGCGCAGGGAACCGTTGTAGAACACTTTGTTTCTGACGACAACTCTAATGCCCACACTCTGGTTAATCAGTCAACACAATGTGTTTTGGGTGACAATGCCCATCTCAATCATTACCGACTGCACCTCGAGCAGGAAAATGCCATCCATTTTGGTGAAATCGACTTTTGGTTAAATCAACATTCACAACTGAACTCGTTTCACGTTGGTTTGGGCGGTGAAATTAAACGACTCGATATTAACGTTTACCATCAGGGCAGTGGATCGCATGCCGATTTAAATGGTGTGTATTTGTCGAACAATCGTCAACAGATTGATTATCACACTAACGTCGAACATCGCGTGCCTCACTGCACCACCCAGGAAGTGTTTCGTGGAATTATGGGCGGTCAATCAAAAGCGGTGTTTAATGGACGTATCCATATATTTCAGGATGCACAAAAAACACTGGCTGAATTGAGCAATAAGAACCTGCTGTTGTCGAACAAAGCAGAAATCAATACCAAACCTGAGCTTGAGATCTATGCTGACGATGTTCAATGTGCTCATGGTGCAACTGTGGCTCAGATGGATGAAACGTCGCTGTTTTATTTGCAGTCACGTGGTATTCCAAAAGCTCAAGCCGAATTGATGTTGAGTTTTGGTTTTATAAACGAGTTATTGGATGGTCTAAAACACGAAGCTGTTGGTGATTATCTTCGGCCGATTCTCGAAAACCTTTTTGAACAGGCAGCCTAATTCGCTGCAGGAACCCGAGGAAACATTATGTCTAATGCTGTGGCAATAAAAAAAGACGCCATTGACTTTACAGCGATACGCAACGACTTTCCTATTTTGAACCAGGAAGTTAATGGTAACCCTTTAGTTTACCTCGATAATGCTGCCTCAACACAAAAGCCCTCAATGGTCATTGAGGCGATAAAAAGGTATTACGAAACCGATCATTCAAACGTTCATCGAGGGGCACACACCTTAAGTGACCGTGCCACAGAAAAATTCGAGCATGCGCGAGAAAACGTTCGCCAATTTCTTAATGCCACAAAACGCGAAGAAATCATTTGGACGCGAGGCACTACAGAAAGCATCAATCTGGTGGCACAAAGCTTTGCTCGTCCGACTCTCAAAGAAGGCGACATCATTTTGATCTCGGCGATGGAGCATCACTCCAATATCGTGCCTTGGCAAATGGTCTGTGAGCAAACGGGAGCGTCACTAAAAGTAATTCCGGTGAATGATAAAGGCGAAATTGAAATTGATGCCTACCACTCATTGCTCAGTGAACAGGTAAAGCTCGTATCGATCGGCCACGTTTCCAATGCCTTGGGCAGTATTAATCCGGTTAAAGAAATGATTGTCGCTGCTCATAAGGTTGGAGCGAAAGTATTAATTGACGGCGCACAAGCGGCGCCCCACTTCGACATTGACGTAACCGACCTCGATTGCGACTTTTATGCCTTGTCTGGGCACAAAGTGTTTGGACCGACCGGTATTGGCGTACTCTACGGCAAAGAAGCATTGCTCGATGCCATGTCACCTTATCAAGGTGGTGGCGAAATGATTGAGGTTGTCAGTTTTGAAGCCACAACTTATAACGAATTACCCTACAAATTTGAAGCTGGCACGCCCAATATTGCCGGTGCAATAGGCTTGTCTGCCGCCGTAGATTATTTAAACCAATTTGATCGTCAGGCGTTACTTGATTATGAAGACAAATTGCTTCAACTGGCGACAGAAAAAGCGTTGGCTATGAATGAAGTTCAATTGGTTGGTACGGCAAAACAAAAAACTGGCGTTATGAGCTTTTTACTTCATGGCGCACACCCACACGATGTGGGTACCTTGCTCGATCAACAAGGTGTCGCCGTGAGAACAGGTCATCACTGTGCCATGCCGATCATGAAACAATTTCAGATTCCAGGAACCATTCGCGCCTCTTTTGCGTTCTACAATAACGAAGATGATGTAGAGCAACTGTTCAGCGCGTTAAACAAAGCGAAAAGCTTTTTAATTTAGTTGAGGATACTATGACGGTAGAAACTTTTTCTCCCAACGATGTCAATTTATCAATGACGGACAAAGCGATCCGGCATTTTCAACGACAGCTGGAAAACCGCTCGGAAAAAGCGGTAAGACTGTGGGTTAAAGAAAGTGGCTGCTCAGGGTTTATGTACGAGATGGATTTCGTAGATACTCCCGAAGTTGACGATAAAACCTATGAATTCGGAGACATTACACTTTATGTGTCTAAAGATGCGCTTCCTGTTTTACAAGGTACGGAGATTGATTTCGTTACAGAAGGTGTGAATAGCAATATTCAATTTAAGAACCCAAATGCCAAAGCCATGTGTGGCTGCGGCGAAAGCTTTACACTGTAACGGGCGAGGACAGTTTAATGGAACGACAAATGGTCGTAACTCAGCGTGATTGTCCAGCAAGACTGGTTCCCGCTGGCACCAAGATATCCATTCCAAAAGATACTTTCTTGACCATCACACAATCGCTCGGTGGCAATTACACGGTGGCCGTGAATGGGAATCTTGCTCGCATCGATGGAACCGACGCAGACGCAATCGGCAAAAAAGCGCAGAGTTTTGATTTTGAAACTCCCGCTGACGGAAGCATCAGCGAGGAACAAATTTGGGAAGCCTTGAAAACCATATTTGATCCTGAAATTCCGGTGAATTTGGTGGATTTAGGTTTGATATACACGGTTAAAGTGAATCAAGAAAACCAAACGGTCGATATTGATATGACGCTGACTGCACCAGGCTGCGGCATGGGTCCAGTTTTAGTCAGTGATGTCAAATACCGGGTGGCAAAGGTACCTAATGTCGAACAGGTTAATGTGGAGCTGGTATTTGATCCTCCGTGGAATCGGGACATGATGTCGGAAGAAGCTCAGCTTGAAACCGGTATGTTTTTTTAGAACGTTTAGAGTAAAAGGTAACCATGAGTAATCCATTTGGCGATACCATTAAAAGCGATGACATAATAGACGACCTTAGCTTTTTTGACAGCTGGGAAGATCGCTATCGGTATATCATTGATTTGGGAAAACAACTGCCCGAGATAGACGAAAGTCTGAAAACTGACGATCGACTCGTAAGAGGCTGTCAGAGTCAAGTATGGCTAGAGCCATATTATGAAAATGAAAAATTAACATTTGATGTTGATAGTGACGCTCACATTGTTCGAGGTCTACTGGCGATGGTGATGAGTGCTTACAACTATAAATCACCGAAAGAAGTTATTGATTTTGACATCGAAAGTTTCTTTGGCAAAATCGATTTGGTAAAACATTTGAGTCCAACTCGCGGTAACGGGCTAAGGGCGATGGTCAAAAGAATACAGTCCATCGCTCAAGAACGCGTAGCCCAAGCCTAACCGAAGTAAATATTAATCCCTCCTGCCCAGATGACTGGATTGACTACTGGGCAATCTCTCTTCTGAATAACACTCAGTACAGGCCAGATCACTAAGTACAGGTCATCCATTAAATCTTCAAACGCTTTCGAGTTTTAACAAGTTAATGGATGGTGAAGCTGACTTTCCCCGAAAAACATTACCTTTAATCTTGCACTGAAGGATTTTCTGCCTGTGCTATTATAAACTAAACATTGTTCTCGCTACGCCAACAAAAAGATTCGGCCCAAATGCCCAATTCTAACGACAACTCTAAAGTTGGATTCACTCAATTAAAGCGCGCAGCCTATGGCCTCGGAATGCTACTGGTTATTTGCTTTCTGTCACTGCCCAGCCTGCGACACTTGCACTTAAGCAACGATTTTCGAGTCTACTTCAGTGCCGACAATCCCCAGTTACAATCGTTTGAACATTTTGAAGAAAATTTCAGCTCACACGACAGTATCTTTTTGATCGCACGTCTTAAGAATGACTCCTGGCTCACACCCTCAAAAATGAAACTGTTAGAACAATTTACCGAGCAGTTTTGGGGATTGCCGGCAACCACTCGGGTTAACTCTCTATCCAACCATCAGTACTCCTATTCAAACTCGGATACTTTGTACACCCTGAGTCTGTCCGACTACTCCGATGATCCCGACACGTTGCGCCAAGCGATTCTCTCCGACCCACAACTGAATAAAACCTACTTGTCAGACGACGAGGAAGTAACCATCGTTCAGGCAATACTAGAATTCGATAAAGATCACCCGACGATGGCAAAAGATATTCTCGGCGAAGCACAACAGCGGTTAGAGTCGTGGGAGCAATTGTACCCCGAGGTTGAGTTTTATCTCGGGGGCTCGGTGGTCTCCAATGTCACACTTGAACAGGCTGTCAAAGATGATTTACAGCAATTGGTGCCTTTGAGTTATCTGATCATCACTTTGGGTCTATTACTCTTTCTTCGGTCAATAAAAGCAACGATCATTACCCTTGTTATTGTCACCTTAAGCATCATTTTCACGTTTTCCCTATTTGCACTCTTCAAACAGGAACTCACTCCGGTCGCAGGTTTTGTACCGTCGGTTGTTCTCACTCTGGCCGTGGCCGACTGCGTACATTATTTAACAAGTTACCGCTACCTGATGATGTTCGAAAGTCACACCTCTGAGTCGGCCAATAAAGAAGCGTTCAGCATCAATATTAAACCGATTTCTATAACCAGTCTGACGACCGCGGTAGGTGTTTTATTTTTGAATTTTAGTGACTCTCCTCCTTATGCGGATCTTGGCAATATGGTCGCTATTGGCGTGACCCTGGCGTGGATATTCAGCATCACTCTGCTTCCCTTAATCTTGTCGAAGTTTCCCATCGAATATCAGAAAAAGCAGCGACAAACTGACGAACCGTTGATTTTATTTTCCCGATGGGTACGCCGATTTCGAGGGCTGATCACCTTTGCCGCGTTCGGTTTATTGCTGTTTGGAAGCTGGGGACTTACCCAATTAAAAATTAGTGAAAACTGGAGTAAGTATTTCTCGGATGAGTTTGAGTTGTCTCAGACGGTATCCTTACTGGAAGAAAAATTTGCTCGCCTTCATCGCTACGAACTAGTGATCGAAACCGATTACTCTGGCGAGGTGAATGCGGAGACTTATCTATCGACTCTGGACAAGTTACTGGCTTACCTTGAGCAACATTCATCGGTAAAACACATTCAGAGTTACGGGTACGTGCTCAAGCGGCTTAACCAAAATATGCACAACGATAAAGTTGAATACTTTAAAATGCCGCAAAGTCGCGAGCTCGCAGCACAATACCTTTTGCTTTATGAGCTTTCTCTGCCTCAAGGCTTAGGGATCAATACTTACGTCAACAGCGACCGATCAGCAGCACGAACCAGCATTGCGCTCAAGCCAATGGATTCGGAACAATTAATCGAGTTCGAGAATGAATTGCGCCGAGCTTTTAATGACTTTAATACTAACCCAGACTATCGATTAAATATTTCAGGCATGGACCATATCTTTGCTCACATTGCCCACCGCAACATTCTGCAAATGATCGTAGGCAGTGGCGTTGCCCTGCTTATCATCAGCATTTTAATTGGATTTGTTTTACGTTCGATACGCTATGGTGCGGTTAGCCTGATTCCTAATCTAATTCCAGGGTTTGTTGCCTACGGAATTTGGGGAGTCGTTTCGGGTTACATTGATTTGGCTTTGTCCGTGGTTATTTGCATGAGTCTGGGAATCATTGTCGATGATACGGTTCATTTTCTTACCAAATATTCGCGAGCCCGTGATCATTTGCGATTAAGCAGCGAGAAATCGTTGGATTACGCGTTTCATATTGTTGGTAGAGCTCTGATCACCACCACGGTAATACTGGTTGCGGGATTTGCCACAATTACCATTTCTCCGCTCACTCCGACCGCCAATACAGGAATGTTACTCTGCATTACCTTGATCGTTGCGCTGGTGATTGATTTTACCTTATTACCCCTGGCGCTCTACTGGATCGATAAAAAACGCCAAATAATGCGATCTAATCCGCGAAGAAGTTGACATATCAAACAACACAAGCGATAATGATTCTCATTATCAATATTATACGTTGGCCTTTGGCAAAGTTGGGTGAAAAACATCGATCATCTTACGTTTCAGGTGTTTAAAAGCCGGTCAAATACGTATAATAGCGGCCAATATTTACTCAAGAACTGTTAAATTCACGAGCTGTATGAAAAACCTTAATGTTGAAACTGTGTTGGACGTGCGTCACTGGAGTGACAAACTGTTCAGTTTTAAAACCACTCGCAGTCAAAGTCTAAAATTCAGAAATGGTGAGTTTGTTATGATAGGCCTGCCGGATGACGGTAAACCGGTGATTCGAGCCTACAGCATTGCAAGCCCCAACTACGAAGAGCATTTGGAATTCTTTAGTATAAAAGTACCTAACGGCAGATTGACTTCGAAACTGCAGCATCTAGCTCAGGGTAACGAAATCGTCGTAAGTAAAAAGCCGACCGGTACGTTGGTGATCGACGATTTAAAACCCGGCAAGCGATTATTTCTATTCGCAACCGGCACTGGTCTTGCGCCCTTTATCAGCATTATCCAGGACCCTGAAACTTATGAAAAATTTGACCAGATCATTCTGTGTCACGGTGTTCGCCACATCACCGAGCTTGCCTACCGCGAATTTATCGAAACAGAGCTACCCAGTCACGAGTACATTGGTGACATGGTGAAGCAACAACTGATCTACTACCCTACTGTCACTCGAGAACCGTTCAAACATACAGGCCGTATCACCACTTCGATAAAAAATGGCTGCCTATTCCAAAACCTTTCAATAACCGCACTGAATCCAGAGCACGACAGGGCTATGATTTGCGGTAATCCCGAAATGCTACAAGAGTTGTCGCAGCTGTTGGATGAGCATGGATTCGAAATCAGCCCGAAAATCGGTATTCAAGGCGACTATGTTATAGAGCGCGCTTTCGTCGAATAGTTACCTTTTCAAACACGGCGATGTCACCGCATCGCCCTGCTTTCGCGACACAATGATAATCGGTCAACCACTTGATAAATATTGTTTTGACGAAGACTTTTCGATGATTTGATAATAAATACCGTCCCAAAGCATGTGCATTAACTCCAGCATTTTGGCCGCCACATGAATGCAGCGGGCAGCATTACTTGAATTATTGTTGCACAAGCGAGTTAATAGGTTAATCGCAATAACCTTTTGCTCTTCGTCGACAGGTCGCGCCTGAACTTCCCAGTAATATTTAAACGATTTTTCTCTTTCTAAAACGGGGTTGGATAACCCAAATAATAATTTTTTTGCGATTTTAGGTGTAATGATCCAACGCCCCATAAAAAATGCCGACGCAATGTCGAGTACTTTCTCGCTCAATGCAATTTGAACGACATTATGAACGTACCTTTGAGTTGAAAAATCCAGCGAATCAATGATTGAAGCATAATTGTGATACTGCTTAATATTATCCAACATACATTCAATGTAAGCCGTATCGAATGAGCAATCTTGCATAGATTGAATATACCACTCCAATTGCGACAAACCACCAACTTCAGGAGCTGACTCATAATGCAAAACCAGTTCATTAATTAACTTTCGACTCATTGGATCATCGGTTGGAAACCACATCAATTCGCTGTTGGTAAACTCTTTTTGCAAAGCTTTTATGAGCGTCATGGTACTCCACTCTGTAAATACAAACTGTTGTGCAAAAATACCAAGGTCTTCTTTTGTTTCAATCGATTCCATCAACGGGTGTTCGATCAACAGATCCGTCAGAGAATTTAAATGGGAATGTTCAAAAGTTAACATAAGAATTACCTCATACAGCTTATAAGATTAAGCTTAAGCGGCAATCCTTTTGGTTCAAGTTTCATGCCTTAAATTACGGAACCTGATCACTATTATCAGTTCATTAATTTCTCGAACGAGATTATTTTAATAAAATATATGAGTGTATCTCAGTCCATCTTATGCGATATATGAATAACTTTTCTCAATATCAATCAAATGATCCTGCAGGCCCCGGAAACACAATCGGACTTTCGATTCCTGATTTACTGACACTGGCGACACCAAAAAAGTAATTATCAATTACGACATTCTTCAAAGTAAACGAAGTAACCTTGCCGACGTAACGACTGAACTGCCATTGCGGCTGATCGGTGAAACGCCAATAGATTTTATAGCCTGCAATTGTGCTTTGTTCTGCATTTGATGGTTCGGCCCAGGATAATGTTGTGTCGGGTTGTACCGCCCCTTTAATTTCAACCTTACTTGGCGGACTCGGAGCCCAGGACATAGAGGCCAATGTTACTGCATTTAAAGCGGTCAGTTTTGCCGCGTAATCAAAATCTACGCCATCAATGGTATCGCCAAAGGGAACACCGTTTTCCACTCTTAGATCCTGGTGTTGGCGCTGATAATGTTCATTAGTTTCCATAATTCTGACCGCTGGAAACCCTTCAGCGTTAAATGGGCGGTGGTGCCCTCCGCGACCAAAACGATCAAGTCGATAAATTAACATCGTATCCAAATTTGGAATATACTCATCCGCTAGTCGATCAATATATCGCGCAAGATTTCGACTGGGTGAGTCGACTTCACCACCAGTAAAACGACGAATTCGAGCTTCTTTTTCTGTCTCGACCACTCGAGTTCCTTCCGAAAAAATCCGGGCCGTTGTATTATCGGTCACGCCATTGATTCCCGTTATGTTTCCGATCATATCGTTATTCAATACCGCTTTAATTTTCCAGTTCTTTTCTTTGGCATGGCGCGCCAATATTTTACCGCCGAACAAGCCCTGTTCTTCGCCCGACAATGCGGCGTAAATTATTGAACCGTGAAACTTGTATTGCGAAAGAACTCGAGCAGCTTCAAGCGTTCCAGCAACGCCTGAAGCATTATCGTTGGCTCCAGGAGACTCAGATTTATAATCCATTACATCGCTAACTCGTGAGTCGATATCTCCCGACATAACCGCGTAACGATTAGGCGAAGTTACTCCCTTTTGTACCGCTATAATGTTAACCACTTCAACTGGCTCAGGAATTCTCGTTTCGTTCGCAATGATGTCTGAAACCTCATACACTTCTAAACAACCACCACACTGTTTCGAGATGGACTCAAACTCCTGCTTGATCCAGCGTCTCGCAGCACCGATGCCAGTTGAATCCGATTTTGTTTCAGACAACGTATGTCGTGTGCCAAAACTCACCAGCTTTCTGATATACGCTTCGATTTGCTCGGACGATGGCTTTGATGCAATCTGATGCAATGCTTGTTTCGAGCCATCGGTCGACTGACTGTTAGCGGCCAGTGTTGAACTCAACAATGCCACAGAAAGAAGTGTGAGTAATCGATTCATGGTGTTTGAAACCTCTTAATATGGTCCGATAAAAAAGGGATGCCTGAGCATCCCTTATCGTAGTCAAATTCTATTCTTCGTCCGCCACACTGCTAACTTGCTTAAGTGCTTCGGCGTGATCCAGTTCATACGGTGGGATGGCTTTCTTTTTCTTGTCGCCTTTCAAATAAAAGTTCATCCAGCGCATCAGTCGTTGAGCGTAATCCAGTTGAGCCGCAGCTTTTCGATTTCCGTGCCCTTCCCCGGGATAGTAAACCAGTCGAACGGGAGTATCAGTTCGGGTCTTGATGTAACGGTACAACTCCATTGATTGCGCAGGGTGCACACGCGTATCTTCCTTACCGTGCATAATCAGGATAGGCGTTTTAGCTTTGTCCGTGTGATAGATCGGGCTGCGCTCCAACATCCATTGCCATTTATCCCACGGGTAATTTCGCGCATGAACATTGTACATTTCTTTAGGAATGTCTGTTGTACCAAACTTTGAAAGTTGATTGGAAATACCAACAAACATAACACTGGCTGCGAAATGCTCACTCAAGGCGGTTGCCGCCCAGGCAGATGCATAACCACCGTAAGAGCCACCGGTAATTCCGACCCGTTCCTTATCGACAATGCCCTGTTTGGATAAATGCGTAATCGCATCTACCAGATCATTAAATTCTGCGCCGGCGTAATCGGCCTGACCCAGCTTACTGAACTCAACGCCTCGACCGGTACTACCACGATAGTTAGGTAAAAACACTGCGAAGCCATTACCTGTCGCATGTTTAATCGGGTAGCTGTAACGATCCAGCCACTCGTTTGAAATATGGCTTTCTGGCCCACCATGCACCATCATGATTAACGGATATCGTTTGCCTTTTTTATACCCGACTGGATAAGCAAGAATTCCTCCGAGCTCCATTCCGTCACGTGCTTTGTAGGTAATTGCCACTTGCTTTGGCATTTTGATATCGCCCAGCCAGTCGTTCGATTGAGTTAATCGTTTCAATTGACCTTGCGACACATCAAATACTTCGCGTGGATGTTCTGGTGTCCCCATGGTGCCGACCATGCGCTTGCCATCGGCACTGACATCAATGCCTCGCAAAACGCCCTTGCCCAGTGGCAACATTGCTTCTGAATTATCCGAATCCAGATTGATTACCCCAATCTCGGTACTGGTTCCGCGATTACCAAGGTAGACGACCTGAAAATCCGACAACCAATCGACATCAGAAACATGACCTGCGTAGTTCGGTAATACTTTTTCAATTGAACCATTAGACGAACGACCGATGAATAATCGTCCGCTGGCAGGATCATGTTTATCCTCTGCACCAATAATGGCAATGTATTTGCCATCAGGAGACCATTTAGCGCCGCCCAACTTGCCCTCTGTTTTGAAAGACTCGACTCGCTTTCCTTTCAAGTTATAAATACCGTATTGCGACGCTGTGTAATTATCGTCAATGTGTGGTGTTGGTGTGGTTCTGAGCAACAAATGATTGCTGCGAGGATGGAAAGCAACCGAGCGAACATGTTCTTTTACACTCAGTTTCTTAATCGTTTTTTCGTCGTCGTTCAGATCAACCTGATACAAACGATTGAACTCTGCGTCTTCTTCATAAATCTCGGCTTTAAAACCTTTCTTTTTCAACTTTTTCTCGTTTTTATCTTTCGCTTTTTTGCCGATAAAAACCAGTGTGTCGTGTTGGTTGTTGATTGAGTAAGCAGCAATATTGTTTTTGTGTGAAACAACTCGAATCGACTCTCCGCCATCGATAGCAATGCGGTATATAGAGGTGTATTCGTCTTTATTTCGTTTTGATGTGTAATAAATAAAGCGACTGTCAGGACTCCACTGAACATTACCCACTTTTACGTCACCTGTTACAAAAGGTCGACTGTTACCCTGCTTATCAACCACATGCAGTTCAACATGGTGCCCACCGTCATCATCTTTGTAGGGCTGAAGGGGTTTTACCAAAGTGTAAGCGGTAAATTCTCCATTTGGAGATACGCTTGCACTGGATACGTAATTTGCCGTCACAGTCTCTTTCAACGACATTACTCGCTTCGCGCTTGCGGAATTCATGTGAACTCCGACGGTGGCAATTAAAACGAGTATTTGCCAATATATTTTCATTGTTCGCCTCTCTTCATATTTTATCCACACCGCTCGATTAAATTTTGTTACAAGTTGATTCATATTTTCGAACGGTGCCTCCATTTTGAAACGATTAATAGTACATTCGATGCAACAATAATTAAAGCACCGAGCAGGGTTGTTGCGTTGATCGTTTCTTCGACTAATATCACACTGACAAAAATCGCTGCAGGAATGTACAAATAGTAAACGAGGCCTGAAACCACCCCGGGAAGCTCGGAAGTTGCTTTCACCCAAAAGCTGTGCGCGAGTAAGGTTGAGAAAATCGCTAAAAATAAGAGGCCAAACCAGTCTGAAGCAGAAAGTTCCCAGTTCTCGCCAATCGCAAAAGGGGCGAAGGCGGCGCAAGCAAATGAAAATTGACCGGCAGTTCGAACAGTTGAGTCAATACTTAAATTTTTCTGGTGGATGACCGGTAAGCAAGCGTACAAAAAGCCACTGCCAACGCCATACAACGCACCAACAAAATACTCTGACTGCCAGTTGAATTCAGGAATTAAAACGTACAATCCGACAAACGCCAGAACCAGAGCCACCATATCAACCAGTTGCAATGTCTGTTTAAGAAAAACACGACTCAAAACCGCCAGATGAATTCCATAAGTGGATACGGTGATCGCGCCAATCGAGGGCGTTGATTGTTTTATGCTTTTGAAATAAAGGAACCAGTGCGTAGCGAAAACGATCCCCAATAGAGCAAGACTGATCCACTGCCACTTTGTTAACCCTGCGCCCGCTCGGGTCCAGACAAGAAATAAAAGTACTCCCAGTGAGGCAATGACTAAACGGAAAAAAGCGATTTCTACTTCATTCGCAGAATTTAACTTTACTAATGCCGGCACGAACGACATTAAAACAATGGCTAAAACAGCGAAAGCAACGGAACGGTATTTAACTTCCATGTTGAATTTGTCGACGCAGCTCCACTTGCTGAATAATCGATTCAGACCATTCTTCTGCTTTTTCAATCATCGGAAAGTGACCGCATTCTTCGATCCACTTTAGGCGACTCGATTGACATTCATTATGGATTGATTCAGCTATGGCAGGAATCGCAACAATGTCGTTTCTTCCCCAAACGAGGTCAACCGGCCTCGATATTGAGCATAAAGCGCCCACCCAACGGTGCCAAAACAACTGTCGCTCCAGAGTATAACGACTGACTTTGGGCAAAACTGACTTACCCTTTTCCCGAGTCAATAGCGACCAATGAGCTGCTAACACTTCATCGGTTAACACCGATTGATCGACAAATAACTTTTGCATGTTGCGCCGAAAGGTTGAGAAGTTCGATAACCTGGCCACACAAGGACCAACAAAAGGCATTCTTAACAACTTTTGAATGGGTCGAAGTTTTGACAGTTCGATATGCACACTTCCGTTTGAAAAAATATATCCTTCGATATCAAGATAAAGTGATTCTTGCAATTGACGGACCATCATCTCGGTCGCCACACTCGTCCCGTAATCATGCGCAAACACAAAACACTGTTGAATGCCGAGTTTTTTCCACAAAGCCAGGGCGCAATCGGTTTGTTCAATCAGCGAGTACGAATAATCATTGGGTTTATCCGACGCCCCGAAGCCCAAATGATCATGAACCACCACTCGAAAGTGTTGTGTTAAAAAAGGCAATGCATCAAAGTAATCGAAACCTGAGGTTGGAAACCCATGCAATAGACATAACACAGGTTTATCCCCTCCACTGTCAACAACGAATACTCGATGATTATGAACGGTCAGCCAATCGCCTCTATCCAGCCAGGATTGCAACTTGATCACAATGCACTCCAGATAACGGTTGCTCTGTCGTTGACAGTCTCCATTGCAATCTGACTGAACCGCTCTTCAATTTGTTGACGTCGCATTTTCAAGGTTGGCGTCAGCAAATTGTTTTCGGTTGTCCAGTCTTCTTTCGCGATAATGATCCGCTCAACTCTTTCGTGTTTTTCTAACGAACGATTAACCTCTTCCAAAGCTTTTTTTACGTTTTGCTCAAACCTACTTTTAAAATCATCGCTCCACTCAGCCAAAACCACCGCAACAGCAACAGGCTGTGGTAAATTCATCCCCATCACACACAAATGCTCCGACTGGATAAGTGGCTGCAATTTATTCTCGATTGGTGTTGGTGAAATGTATTTACCTTTCGATGTTTTAAAAATTTCTTTCACCCGACCTGTAATTGACAAAAAGCCATCACTATCAATTTTGCCTAAATCACCCGTGCGAAACCATCCATCCTGTATGGCTTGCGCCGTTAACTCGGGCATTTTGTAATAGCCTTCCATCAGGCTTGGGTTACTCAATAACACTTCACCATTGTCGGCCAATGTGCATTGGGCTCCGGGAAATGGGCGTCCTACGGTGCCCGCTTTTCGCGCATCCGGTAAATTAATATGAGAAAAGCCATTGGTCTCTGTGAGTCCATAGGCCTCACATATAATTACACCCATCGACTCAAACCAATCAAGCGTATCTTTTGGCAAGCTTGCTGCAGCAGAAAGACTGAGTCGAGCTTGATCGAGACCGATCAATTTAATGATGGTACGCTTTAGGAAACCGCCAATAATTGGCACAGATAAAATCAGGCTTGCCACCTTGCGTCCCCCCAATAAGGACTCGATTCGATGTTTTAATTTAAACCAGATTCTGGGCACAGCGAAAAAGATGGTAGGTTTTACCGAACGTAAATTTTTCGCGAACTGATCAATCGAGTCAACGAAGCTAACGCTGGCACCAAAATAGATGCTGGCCATTTCAACGACCATCCTTTCGGCAACATGAGCCAATGGCAAATAAGAAAAAAATCGATCCGTCTGATCGATGGTAAAAACCTGAGAAACCGAATCAATCGCCGCACTCACCGAATGACAGTTCATCATCACGCCTTTGGGCTGCCCGGTTGTTCCACTGGTATAGGCAATCGTCATAGTGTCAGAGCCAGTTAGTGGGTAAATCGACTCAAGAACTTGATGTTCGGAAACGATGTCATCAATCGATGCAATCTGACTTTTTTGCTGGAAAAACGAAATGACTTCGGTTTTTGAAAAACAGTCTTTCTTATCATCCCAGTCGAAAAGCTTGCCAACAAATACTAGAGGAAGCTCTGCGTGTTCGACAATAAAATTAATGGTCGAACGACCTGCCGTCGGATAAATTGGTACTGAGATATGACCCGCCATAAGAATGGCTATATCAACCACAAACCAGTCGGCGCAATTCAGTGAAAATATACCGATACGACTGCGTTCCGGGTATTTTTTTAGGTGACTGGCTAAACGGGCGGCGCGGTCCCAGGTTTGCTCAAAAGTCAACTCATGCCACTGGTCACCTTTCGGTTGACGTAAAAAGACCTTTTCAGGTGAATGAGTTACCCAGTGCCGAAGGCGATCGATCGGTGATTGAAATGAAGAGTGCATCGATTCGTTTTGTTGTTATGACTCGTACTTTAAATCTACCACAACCGTTGTTCGCTGCAATGTTTGTTTTTTGCACGCTACAAACGAAAAAACCCCGCAGCGGCGGGGTTTTCTAGACTGACTGAATCGTCTATTTCGACTGTTCGGCCAAAAACATCCAGGTTTCAATCACTGTATCCGGATTTAGCGATACACTGTCGATCCCCTGTTCCATCAACCATTGAGCCAAATCGGGGTGATCCGACGGCCCCTGGCCGCAAATACCAATGTACTTCCCAGCGTCGTTGCAGGCTTTAATGGCTTTAGCCAACAGCACCTTGACGGCTTCATTTCGCTCGTCGAATAGGTGCGATATAACGCCCGAATCTCTATCGAGACCCAAAGTTAACTGCGTCAAATCGTTAGAACCAATGGAAAATCCGTCGAAGTGTTGAAGAAACTCTTCTGCAAGAATCGCGTTTGATGGCAGTTCACACATCATGATAACCCGCAAGCCATTCTCGCCACGTTTCAAACCATTTTCAGCCAGCAACTCAATAACTCGCTCGGCTTCACTGGTCGTACGCACAAATGGAATCATGATTTCGACGTTGGTCAATCCCATGTCATTTCGCACCCGCTTGATGGCATCGCATTCCATTTTAAAGCACTCACGGAAGTCTTCCGATATATAACGAGAGGCACCACGGAAGCCTAACATGGGATTCTCTTCTTCAGGTTCGTAGAGATATCCACCCAACAGATTAGCGTATTCGTTCGACTTAAAGTCAGACATACGGACAATGACTTTCTCAGGCGAAAATGCGCTCGCAAGCGTCGATATACCTTCAACCAGTTTGCCCACGTAGAACTCACGGGGTGAGTCGTACCCAGCCATGTGTTCCTGAATTTGCTCTTTTAAATCGTCATCGTCCAACTCATCAAAATCGAGAAGCGCTTTGGGATGTACACCGATCATCCGATTGATAATGAACTCGAGTCTAGCCAAACCGATACCCGCATGAGGTAAACGAGCAAAATCAAAAGCACGATCCGGATTACCAACATTCATCATGATTTTGAAGGCCAGATCGGGCATGTTATCGACTTCATTTTGAGACACTTCAAAATCAAGTAGACCTTCATAGATATTTCCGGTGTCACCTTCGGCACAAGAAACAGTGACTTCTTTACCGGCGGTGATATGGTCGGTGGCATCGCCACAACCAACTACCGCAGGAATGCCCAGTTCACGGGCAATGATTGCCGCATGACAGGTTCGCCCACCACGATTGGTCACAATCGCCGACGCACGCTTCATAATAGGTTCCCAATCAGGATCCGTCATATCGGTGACCAACACATCGCCTGGCTTGACGCTGGCCATTTGACTGATATCACTGATGACCGCAGCTGGTCCTTTGCCAATACGTTGACCTATGGCCCGCCCCGACGTCAAAACGGTGCTTTGCTGTTTCAGCAGATAACGCTCAATAACATTGCGGCTATCGCGACTTTTCACCGTTTCTGGACGCGCTTGTACAATATATAATTTGCCATCGGCACCATCTTTGGCCCATTCGATGTCCATAGGGCGTTGATAATGCTTTTCGATGATCAACGCCTGGCGAGCCAACTCTTCAATTTCATCGTTGGTAATACAAAATTGCTGGCGCTCCGACATGGGCACACTCACCGTATCAACTGACTTGCCATGCTCGTCAGATTCAGCGTAAATCATTTTGATGGCTTTTCCGCCCAGATTTCGTCGTACAACTGCTGGACGTTTTGCTTTTAAAGTGGGCTTATGAACGTAGAACTCGTCAGGATTAACCGCGCCCTGAACCACGGTTTCACCCAGACCATACGCGCCTGTGATAAAGACAACATCGTCGAAGCCTGACTCGGTATCCATGGTGAACATCACACCGCTTGCAGCGATGTCACTACGGATCATTTTTTGTACACCCGCTGATAACGCGACTAATTTATGATCAAAATCTTTGTGCACACGGTAAGCGATCGCCCGATCGTTAAACAGCGACGCAAATACTTCTTTCAGCGCCAATTTAACATTGTCAAAACCACGAACGTTGAGAAAGGTTTCTTGCTGACCGGCAAAAGAAGCATCGGGCAAATCCTCTGCTGTTGCCGAAGACCGTACCGCCACGGCAAATTCGTCGTTGGCATCTCCTTTCAGCTTAAAATAAGCCTCTTCGATGGCTTGTTCTAACTCAGGAATAAACGGCGTATCGATGATCCACTGGCGAATTTTCGCGCCCGTTTCGGCCAATTTATCGACATCGTCGACGTCCAGAGTTTCTAGCTCTTTATGGATTTTTTCATCCAATCCACTTTGACTTAAAAACGTTCGAAACGCCGAAGCGGTGGTGGCAAAGCCGTTGGGGACGCTGACACCCGCATTCGCCAGGTTACTGATCATTTCACCCAATGATGCGTTCTTCCCGCCGACGACCTCTACGTCATCCATTCCCAAGCCGTCATACCAGAGGACATTGTCTTGCACTGTTTCTCTCCTGAAGTTTCTCCGTGAGCCAGAAGTTGTTTTATATTGGAATTCTGGCGATACTCTGTGTGCGCTTATTGTACTTGATGGACTTAAAATATGAAACGTACTGTATTCTTTATTTCGGATCGGACCGGAATTACCGCTGAAATGCTCGGGCAATCGTTGCTAAGCCAATTTGAAGAAGCCCAATTTGAGAAAATTTCGCTTCCCTTTATCGACAATGAGAAAAAAGCACAAAAAGCCAAAGAAACCATTGATGAAACGGCTAAAACCAGCGAGTTACGCCCAATTGTTTTTGATACCATAGTTACCCCCGAAATCCGTAAAATCATCATGGAAAGCAGCGGTCTGGTATTCGACTTTTTCCATACCTTTATCGGCCCGCTGGAAGAAGCATTAGGCCTGAAGTCAGGATTTCGTGTGGGAAAAACGCACAGCTACGACGAAAAGGGGCAATACGACTCTCGGATCGATGCAGTGAATTTTGCATTGAATAACGATGATGGCGCGACAACGCGCTATTACGACAAAGCGGAGTTAATTCTGGTTGGTGTCTCTCGTTGCGGAAAAACCCCCACATCCTTGTACATGGCCATGCAATTTGGGATTCAGGTCGCCAATTACCCCTTTACCGAAGAAGATATGGACGATCTGAAACTGCCCCACATGCTCAAAAAGCACAAAGACAAATTATTTGGACTGACGATTAATCCTCACCGTCTGCACGAAATCCGAACCGAACGCAGAGCCAACAGCCAGTACGCGTCGTTAAAACAGTGCCAGGTGGAAGTTCGTGAAGTTGAAGCACTGTTCCGTAAAGAACGCATTCCGTACATTCAAACCACCAGCAAATCCATCGAAGAAATAGCGACCAAAATTATGATTAAGTCGGGATTAAAGCGTATTTCGTTTTAGATTGAGATGCCTTAAATCTCGAGCTCGAAGAAAATCCATTCGGAGAGAAACGAAAAAGCCGGGCTGAGCCCGGCTTTTTATACTGTATTGAATCAACTCTACATGACAGGATCTTGATCGGCCCCTTCTTTTTCTATTTCCGGAGGCATCAAGTCTTCTTTTTTTACACCCAGGGCCAATGCTGCAGCACTGGCTACATAGATAGATGAGTAAGTACCAATAAGAACACCGACTATCAAAGCGATTGCAAAACCATGGATCAACTCACCACCGAAGAAGAACAACGCCAGAAGTACCAGCAATGTTGTGATCGAGGTGATCATGGTTCGCGTTAGGGTTTGGTTCAATGAGCGATTCATGACATCCATAGGCGAACCTTTACGCATCTTCAAGAAATTTTCTCGAATACGATCGTAAACAACAATGGTATCGTTCAGTGAATAACCGATAACCGCCAAAATAGCCGCGAGAATCGTTAAATCAAACTCAATTTGAGTCAGTGAAAAGAAACCGGTAACGATGATTACGTCGTGTGTTAAGGCCGCCACAGAACCAAGCGCAAACTTCCACTCGAAGCGAATAGCAACATAAACCATGATACAAAGGAGTGCGACCAATAAGGCTAGACCGCCGTCTTCTTTTAGCTCTTCACCGACGGCTGGACCTACATAGGCGCGTCGAACTTTGGTGACATCTTCACGATGGGTCTTTAACGCTTCCATTACTTTAAAGTCGAGTTCTTTATTTTCAACGCCAATATCGGTTGGCAGTCGAATTGTTACGTCCGATGAAGAACCAAAAAACTGAATAACTCCGCCACCCAATCCATTGTTTTCGAGTGCCTCACGGATAGGAGGCAGTTCGACAGGTTTATCGTATTTCACCTGAATGGTGGTACCACCCGAAAAATCCAGTCCGACGTTTAAACCATTGCTAAAAATCGAAAACAAAGACACTGCCAGTAGAATCACGGAAAAAACCACAGCAATGTTTTTATACTTTAAAAAAGGTATGTTCAAATTCATCTTCTCGCCCTCCTTACACTGCAAGTTTCTTCACGGTTTTTCCACCGTAAATTAAGTTCACCAATGCCCGGCTGCCAACTATTGCAGTAAACATGGAGGTTAAAATTCCGAATAATAAAGTAATAGCGAATCCGGCAATCGGACCGGTACCAATCGCAAACAGGATTAACGCAGCGATGGCCGTCGTTATATTGGCATCAGCAATGGTCGATAAGGCCGCGTCGTAACCATTGTGAATCGCCTGCGCTGGCGAAACGCCCTCTCTTAACTCTTCACGAATACGCTCAAATATAAGAACATTAGCATCAACGGCCATACCAACCGTCAATACAATTCCTGCCATTCCTGGAAGGGTCAATACGGCACCTATCAGACTCATTACGCCAATTATCAAGACCAGATTACAGAGCAATGCAATATTGGCGACAATACCAAACACTTTGTAACGCGCCAGCATAAAGACAAGCACCATGACAAAGCCAATAAGAATCGAGAAGGTTCCTTTCTCGACGTTTTCTTGCCCCAGGCTTGGTCCAATCGTTCCGTCTTCAACAATATATATTGGTGCTTTCAAAGAGCCCGATTTTAAGGTTAACGCCAAATTGCTCGCGTATTGAGGCGTGAATTGACCAGTAATTCGAAAACTTCTTCCCAAAGTGGTTGTAATCGTTGCTGCACTCACCACTTCTTTAGTAACTCGCTCATCGATTTTAACCAACGACCCTTGGTCGTCTTTCACAAAATCACCGTACTCATCTTTCTTAAATATTGGCGTAACCTCGGTTAAAACAATGGCCATTCGATCGCCGATACTATCACCGGACTCTTTCGCCATTATCGAACCGCCTGCACTGTCCAATTGAATATTGATTTGAGGCATGCCTTTTTCATCACGGCCAGTACCTGCACCGGTCACATGCTCACCATCCAGCATGATGTCTTTGTAGATCAATATGGGCTGACCATCAGTTTCATAAAGCAGCTCTGAATCGTATGGCACGCGTCCATTCATCGCATCGGCCAAACTGCGTCGATCGTTGACCATTCTGAACTCAAGTGTTCGGGTATCACCAATAATGCTTCGTGCACTCGCGGTGTCCTGAATGCCGGGTAACTGAACAATAATTCGGTTAGCGCCTTGTCGTTGAACCAATGGCTCAGCAACACCAATGGCATTAATTCGGTTGTTAAGCGTTGTAATATTTTGCTTGATGGCAAAGTCCCGTATTTCACGAGCTTTTTCATCGGTTAAAGTAAATACGAGTTCGTACTGATCATTGACACTACGATCACTAATATTAAAACCGGCCAGCAAATTGGTATTTAATTCGGAATAAGCCTGTTCTTGTAACTCTTCCGTTTCAAATTCAGCAACAATCGACGTTTGATCGCGCGCAGTTACGTTTTTGTAGTAAATTTGAGCATCGTAAAGCGAGGTTTTAATACTGGTAATGGCGCGTTCTTGTTCTTTTTCGAACAACGTATCCATATCCACTTCTAACAAAAAATGAACCCCGCCACGCAAATCCAGCCCCAGTTTCATAGGAGAAAACCCCATATCGGCAAGCCAGTCTGGCGTAGCTGCTGCAAGATTTACTGCAACAATGGTATTTTCTTTAATGGCTTGGTCACTGTGATTTTCAACGTACTGATAAGCAATTCGCTTTGCTTCATTTTGATCGTCCGGATTAACCAGACGCAGCAAACCACGACTGCCTTCAACTTCATAGCTTTTAACCTCGATCCCCTCCTTTTCAATGGCACTTTCAATTTCAACGATTAACTCGTTAGACACCTCATTGCCATTTTTGTTAGAGATTTGAACCGCGTGGTCTTCACCAAATAAATTGGGTAAAGCTAAGATCGCGCCAAGCAAAATAATGAATAAAACCATCCAATACTTCCACGCTGGAAACGTATTCAATGGCATTTGTCGTGGTTGCCCCAAAATCATGACTGTTCCTTTGTTATTCTTTGATCGACTTTAATGTGCCTTTTGGCAACACTGCCGTCACAGCGTGTTTTTGAACACTGATATCAACGTTATCCGAAATGGTGATAACAATGTAATTGTCAGTAACCTTACTGACCTTGCCCAACATACCACCCGCAGTAACAACTTCGTCGCCTTTGTCGATTTCAGCGATCATTTTCTTATGTTCTTTCTGACGTTTGTTTTGTGGTCGAATAATTAAAAAATAAAAGATGACAACAAACAGCCCCATCATGATCCAGAAACTCATCCCACCTCCGGGTTGAGCAGCAGCACTTAATAACATGTCTTTTCCCCTAAATAGATTTGATTATTTTTCATCCAACGGCGGTACCTCAAGGTCCCGTCGCTGATAGAAATCTTTTACAAAGTCGGCCAATGTACCTGTTTCGATAGCGTTGCGCAAACTCTCCATAAGACGCTGGTAATAGCGCAAATTATGGATGGTGGTTAATCGAGCACCAAGAATTTCACTGCACTTGTCCAAGTGATGAAGATAAGAGCGACTGTAATTTTGACAGGTGTAACAATCGCAGCCTTCTTCAATTGGTCCGGTATCCCTTTTATGGGGACTGTTTCGCAATCTTACAACTCCATCGGCTGTAAATAAGTGACCATTTCGTGCATTTCTCGTCGGCATAACACAGTCGAACATATCAACACCACGTCGGACAGCTTCGACGATATCTTCCGGTTTACCCACGCCCATCAGATACCGAGGCCGTTCTTCGGGTAATAATGGCGTGGTATAATCCAATACCGCTTTCATTTCATCTTTGGTTTCACCGACTGATAATCCGCCAATCGCGTAACCGTCGAACCCAATATCTTTCAGGCCCGCCGACGATATTTCTCGCAAATCTTGATACATTCCGCCCTGGACAATACCAAACAAGGCATTCGGGTTATCACCGTGCGCTTTTTTTGAGCGCTCTGCCCAACGTAGAGAAAGCTCCATCGAAGACTTTGCTTGCTCCCATGTGGCCGGATATGGCGTACATTCGTCAAAGATCATGACGATGTCAGAGCCTAATTCTCGCTGAACCTGCATCGACTCTTCCGGACCTAGAAACACTTTAGAACCATTCACTGGCGAACGAAATTCGACGCCTTGCTCGGTAATTTTTCGTAACTCTCCTAAGCTAAAAACTTGAAAACCACCTGAATCGGTTAAAATCGGTCCCTGCCAGCGCATGAAATCGTGAAGATCACCGTGTTCCTGAATAATCTCGGTTCCTGGACGCAGCATTAAATGAAAGGTATTGCCTAATACGATTTCTGCGCCTATCGACTTAACTTCATCGGGAGATACGGCTTTTACCGTTCCATAAGTGCCAACAGGCATAAACGCTGGTGTCTGTACGCTACCACGAGCAAACTTCAGTTCGCCGCGCCGAGCCTTTCCATCAGTTGCAAATAATTGAAATTCCAAAACTTTCTCCTATTGGCCTGCCGCCGGATTACGTTCCAAAAACATCGCATCGCCGTAACTAAAAAAACGATATTGTTGTGCGACGGCGTGCCGATAAGCCGACATAATAGGTTCTTTACCTGAAAAAGCGCTGACCAGCATCATTAACGTCGACTCCGGTAAATGAAAGTTTGTCACCAAAGCATCAACACATCGAAATTTATAACCGGGATAGATAAAGATATCGGTGTCGCCGCTGGTAGCTTCGATATCTCCTGAAACGGCAGCGCTTTCCAAACACCGAACACTGGTCGTACCAACGGCTATCACGCGCCCGCCTTGACGTCGTGTTTGTTTAACTTTTTCAACCACCGAGGCTGAGACCTGGAATTGCTCACTGTGCATCTTGTGTTCTTTTATGTTCTCGACACGAACCGGCGCAAACGTACCAGAACCGACATGCAAAGTGACGAAGTCCCATGAAACGCCTTTTGCTTTTAAATGCTCAAACAATCGTTCGCTAAAATGCAAGCCTGCGGTAGGTGCGGCTACAGCACCCGCTTCTTGCGCATAAATCGTTTGATAACGCTCAGCATCGAACTCAGTATCAGTGCGATCGATGTAAGGAGGTAAAGGCATCCGGCCGAGATCGTCCAAAACTTGTAAAACAGGTGTACTTTCATCGACTTTTAAGCGATAAAACATCCCCTCGCGGCCAAGAACGGTTATTTGCTGCTGACCCACCAAGATTTTGCTTTCGGGTTTTAACTTATTGCTGGATTTCACCTGCGAGAGAAATTCAAACTCACTCAACACCCTTTCGACCAACAACTCGACTTTCCCACCGGATTCTCTGGTGCCAAACAGTCTCGCCGGGATAACTTTGGTATTGTTAAATATCAGGCAATCTTCTGGATTAACCAGATCAACAATGTCTGAAAACTGGCGATCCGACAATTTGCCGTCTACTGAAACGTGTAACAGTCGACTGGCATCCCGCTTTTCGGCGGGATAACGGGCGATTAATTCATCAGGCAGATCAAAATGGAAGTCAGACAGTTGCATAACAGGTTCGCGGCTCAAAAATATCGCGCAATTCTACCTGAATTAACAACTGAAAACGAGCGTGTCTAGATAAAGAAATGGCCGCAAAAGCGGCCATTAATCGGTTTAAGCAAGGACTTTAGCAGGAGTTGCCAGATTCTGGCCAGCAGTTGTGAGAAGTTCCACCGTCATCCGTCCAAGTACGCCTGCCTGCTTGATCGACAGTAAGCGGTCCATCTTCACCAGCCATTGAGTTTACCGGTGTTGCAGTAATGGTATAAGTTGTTCTGCTTAAGTTACTCAAGGTCAAATTATAATAGGGATTGCCATCTCCAGGCGGTACTTGCGCCGCAAAAGTCGTACCCGCAGCCGCTCCTTCGTAGGTCATATTAGCAGCACGAAATTTCTCCATGGCACTGATGGCATTCAGCATTTGCCCCATCGCATCGGCACGTTTTGTGCGTGTAATATACTCTTGATAACTTGGGATGGCTATTGCAGCAATAATGCTCACAATAGCCACAGTAATTATCAACTCGATTAAAGAGAAGGCTTTCGAATGATTCATCAGCTTTCTACTCATATTCATTGGTTAGTCTCCGCCATTTAATAGGTTGTAAGCTGGTTGGAGGCAAGCTTAAAAAGGTATCCAGACCGCACTGACG
The DNA here is from genome assembly GCA_052032335.1 of Pleionea sp. GTDB lineage: Bacteria > Pseudomonadota > Gammaproteobacteria > Enterobacterales > Kangiellaceae > Pleionea. The sequence continues at coordinate 40,471 of JBPEWV010000172.1, forward strand.
ACCATAACACTGGGTAAATTGACCACTGGATGTTATCAGTACCTGAGGTTCTGGAGAAATACCCGACATACCTTGAATATTAAAGTATCGATCCGTTCCTGTCAGTAGATCATCACCATCTACATCAACATAAGGAGAACCGTTTTCAACATTCATCCCCCAAGCTCGAGAAGTACCCGCAGCAGGAGCACATTCGTCGGCACTGTCTGTGTCCGGTGGTAAGTAACTTACAAACTGAACTCTGCCATTCAAGGTAACGGACGGCGCAAGAATTTTCTCACCACGCTGATCGTCACCCGCAGGGGTCAACTCGATGTACCAACCTGACTTTTCGTTTTCAACTATCGCTTCTGAAACATCGTTCACACCATCACCGTCGGAATCGCCAACCATGTTGGTAACGTTCACCAAATCACTCAATGTTACATCTTCTAAAAAGGTTTTAGCGATAGCCCCTTTATCACGAATCAAATAAAAATGATCATTAACCGTTAAATCCAATGGATGTGCTCGATAACCTGAGCCAATCGCAATTGCAAAATAAAACTGCCCGGTAACACTATCTCGGTTAAGAGAAACATCAGGGCTGTAGAAGAAACGTCGATTCTCTGCTGCTGTCACACCTTCTTGCAAATGCGCAATGCGACCGCCAGTGATCGTTTGATATTCTTCGGGGTCACCGTTTGCATCTTCCTCAAAAGTGAAATCAAACCGGAATATTTGGGTTCGAGTATCAGCCGCATAAATATGATCAACAAAACCATCAGAATCAAGGTCGATTACTTTTACATCACCTGGAACTGAATTCATTGCCGAATCACTGGTTGCATCACCAACGCCAGTCGCCTGATTGGCTTCGGTATTGTCCCACAACCATTCACCTGACAAGGCATCAGCTATGTACACGCGGTTACCCTCTCCATCGTTATTGGCTGCAGTACCAGCCGCATCTTGTGCTACGTCGTAACCGCCCCCGAAAATCATGACTAACTTATCAGGGTTATTGCCAGTATTAATGTTCGGCAAACTTAATCGACTGATAACCGGTTGCGACCAGGTTTGACCTAGATTATCGAATTTACCATCAGGATCCGAATTAGGATCAATTTTAAACATCAACTCTGGCGCATTACGATTACTGATATCAAACGCGTAGTACGCGTTACCGCCTCGACGCATGCCGATGTACAAATACGCTTTTTCATTCGAATCAACCAAGCCATCGTCATCCTCATCGTCTATGTACAAGGTTACGGTTCCATCCAAACCGTAGATGTGCTCACCTGTACTACCCGCTGGCCCATTGTTAATAACTTTATTCAAATTCTTTAACAAATCTTTTGGTATGAATGACCATTTTTCAGTACCGCTTTCTGAATCAAAAGCATGTAAGAATCCGTGATTGGTCCCTACGAACACCACCGATTCAAACACGGGAATGGTTTCACCGGTGTCAGCATCTGTCGTCGTACCGGTCTGGTAAGATAGCAACGTTGGTTTTGAATGCAGAGGATCACCGATTTTGTTGTGTGGTAACGAAGGATCAGGGCCCTCCACATCATACCCTTGAGCCCATTTCAAAACTTTCACAAGTTCGGCTTCGGTTCCAACTTCTAACATCTCTTTGGTAATAAAGTCATTGTCTGGGTCAACTTGGTTCGACTCAGAAGTCGTTGAACTTCCGGTAACGTTCGTATAAACGTTTCGATCGACCACCAACTCACCAGCGACCCCGCCTTGCGCGGTTTCATTTCCGTCGACCACATCGGACCAATAACTTTGGGAATCAGCAATGAACTCACCGTTAGCCGAATCAACGGCCAGCGAGCCGGAGACATCGACAACGCGTTCTTCACCGCTTTCTGTTACCGCCAAACGATAGCGTTTTATATTACCCGGCCAAGAAACGGTTGCTTGTGGCTCAAACAAAGAAAAGTACAATTCATCATTGTGAGTCAATTTATTGTACTGGTTTACTGTAACACCCGCGGTTACAAAAGTTGCATTGGTTTTCAAAACCGTTGCAGCGATATTGTCCAACGCTGCCAGCAAGTCATCTTTACTTTCGGCAGTTTCGTACATTCCTCCGCCAGCTTCAGCCAAGTCGGCCAAAAACTCTGAATCGTAATCAAATCCAATGGTATGGGTTTGAACAGTCTGATCGCCACCTATCCAATCAGCCTGATCACGTATATTGAGGTGCTGAGCGATTTTTATTGCGCAATCTCTTCCACTGTTTCGGCTATCACAAGTACTGCCTGACCAACGCTCATAAATTTCTGTAGTCTGACGATCGTGCCAAGTCGGCGCACCATCGGTTAACAATACGATGTGATTCTTCTGACAACCGTTTTCAATAGGTGATAAATAATTAGGATTGCCTTCGATGATTTCATCACGACAAGCTTGCGCATTGGGATCAGACCCATCACATCCACTAGGTGTTTTAACTACGCCGCTAGAATCAAAACTGTTTGGATTACTGATTCGATTGTAACGGTTATGAGGGCTACCGCGCTCTAAACCGTACAGCACTTCCTCGCCGCGATAATACAAACCAGCTTCTGCCAAGGTATCACTGATTGGCGTCATGCCTCTGGCCTGGAAATCTTGCACTACTTGCTTCATTTCATCACGTTTGGTATAGCCAGACCCATCATAACGCCCGACATAAGTCACAACCAAACGGGGCGCTCTTACAGGATTGACATCCCAGGAAACACCGTCGCGATTACCACTCGAAGCTTTGATGTAAAATGACATACTGTTTCCGGACTCCCACCCAGAAAGGTTTACCAAAGTTTGAACTTGTGATGCTAATGAAGGAGTCGGATAAACAATATTTTCAACAAAAGTGTCCATCGACCAAGCCACGCCACCTAACTTGGGACCATCAACAATATCATTAGGATCAGACGATGCATTTGCAGAGTTAACTGGATAAATTATGGCGTCAGCGCGACCACTGTCATCGTCGTGCGCGGTAATTTCGATGTACGCGTCTTTTATTGTGACACCGTTGGGAATCGCTACTTGAGAAAAGTGCAAGCCAACGCCATCGGAGTCCCAACGACTGGTAATTCGATTGAAATCCAAATACCCGGTCGTGTAATTATAATTAGTGCCTCGATAGACAATGGTTTCAAAATCGTGGTCACTCTCTGCAATTTGACTGATCGCCTGGTTCACAAAACATCCATTTGCCGCGACAGGTAATGTTGTATCGTATTCGATTCTAATCCGCGGTGCGTAAAGTTCGCTTGCGTCATGAGTGATAAAATTTCTTGAAGCTAAATTATCACCTTCTATAAGGAAAGCCATGCTATTACCACCGCACCAGTCAGACTGATTGACAATTTCTTGTACAATAGTGATTAACTCAGGTGAGCTATAAGTTGCAGGAGGATTCGGATTATCAGGATCACCTGAAGCCTCTGGAGCTTTCCAGTCATCCGGCTTCCACACCACTGAATTTGATGTTTTAGTTCGGGCAGACGGAGCTCTAGCATTAAAGTCTTCGGGGGTCGTATCGGTGTCTCCAAAAATCGTTAATTGAGTCGCACCTGAACTATCCTCATAAGTTGAAAAAGTGATCGACGCTTGCGTGATAATGGCTCCTTGAGGAATATCCAGATCTAAAAAGCGAAGACCAATTATGTCGGAACTCCCGGCAACCGTCATTTCGATCGATTCATCATCCAACGATACGCGATTGGATGGGGGCCCACTGGTTCTTTCTGTTGCGTCGTCGTTACTCGAACCGATTGTCGAAAGCGCTATTGGATCAACTGGAGCATCAATATCAACAACACCGTTTAAAATTGGACCTCCTGGAACGCTAAAGCGAGCCATCCCAATATTTAAGTTGCTAATATTTGTAATAAAGGTGGTCATGACGTCTCGCATAACATCAATACGCGAGTCATTGGTGCCACTCACATTTCGATTCATACTGCCTGACGTATCAAAAATAAATAATACGTTCGGTTTCACAGAGTTTTCATTCTCAGTCGACATAAAAATCTCTGTGTCATCGGCCCATGAACTCTGCATTGAAGCCATCAAATACACTGCTAATAGGCTTGCTTTCGCAAGAAGCTTTCTTGCTACTTTGATCGCTTTCATCATTCGAGAAATCATTTAAACCACCACTTAATTATTAATAACTTACTTGCGACAAGTTGCGGAGTACTCAAACCCCCACCACTCAATCGTATCTCTTGTACCAGCCGCATCAGCAAAAGACCGGGTCTTATAGTTCTGACATTTAATTGAATCTATACCTTCACCCAAACTGGTTCCCAAACACATACTCGGTATGCAACCCGCCGTTTCAACAACTACCTTGGCAGTGGTCAGTGCATCATCACCATCCATATAAACGTCACAACTTGAATTTCCATCAGCATCGTAAACCACAGCACCTTCAGCACCATCTGAATTAACACAATATTCATGCCTTCCGGTTAAACGAGCTTCGTATAAAACATTGCCACTCTCAGCTGTTGGCGAGCTTGAAGCTAAATTATTCAATGAAGCGATGCCCGATTCTGCAGCGTTTTTTGCCCAGTTTAATTGATGGACGTTTACCGACATTTTCTCTTGGAAAGTACTGTTACGAACTGATGCAACACCAATCACCATCAATACTGCTAATAAAATTAATGCAACAAACAAGGCTGCGCCGTTTTGTTTAGTCATTGAAACTTCTCACTATCGGATAGGCTTGATTCGGGATTGCAATCGTTGTCGCGAAGACTCGACGCAATCTTAAGTCGTTCGACGTAACCGTTTCGTCGAGTATGTTGTGGGTTCGCTCCACACGTTCACCGGTTGCGTTTTCTTCGGTGACGATCATCAACCCGACTCTCACAGCCAGAACGCGACTGAAATCGGTCACTTGATCGGCCGATAAGTATTGATTGACAACGCCATTGGAATCACTGTCAACCCCGTATAAAACTTGAAAACTTTCAACATTTTCTACAATCGGTTGGGGCCCTGCAGCTCCACTACCATCACACATAAGCGTATCGCCATCGACATAAATCACATTCGTAATGTTTGCTCCGGTAATTGCCTCTCCATTGCAATC
>JBPEWV010000173.1:0-16415 GCA_052032335.1 Pleionea sp.
CCCGCAACAAGCGCCAGAGCAACCTGAAGACGTACTGATAAATATTCAGGACGGTGAAATCATCGCAATCAACCAGACCTTTTTGCCGCCTTTCGACGCGCTCGAACAGTTGAATCGAGTGGGGGCGAAACATGGTGTTGGGCGTCTCGACATAGTGGAAAATCGACTGGTCGGTATGAAGTCGCGTGGTTGTTACGAAACCCCTGGGGGAACCATCATGTTGAAAGCGTTATATGCTCTTGAACAATTGGTTTATGACCGCGACGCTCTGCATTACAGACAACAACTCGCGCTTGATTTCGCAACGCTCGCTTACGACGGAAAATGGTTTACCCGAAAGGCGCAAACTTTGTTGGCGGCGGCCAGTCACTTGGCAAAGGGCCTAACCGGGGCGGTGGTGATTCGTTTGTACAAAGGGCAGGCAACCGCGGTACAAAAGCAGGCCGATAACAGTTTGTATTCGAAGCATTTTGCGACCTTTGGTTCGGATGACGTATACGATCAATCTCATGCTGAAGGATTTATTCGGTTATTTTCGTTAAGCAATCGAATAAACGCTTTGAAATCGCAAGGGGGATTATACTGATGTGGGGCGGAAGATTTTCTTTGCCAGCAAGCGAGGTGTTTAAAGCGTTCAACGATTCATTGCCTACCGATTACCAACTTGCCGAGCAAGACATACAGGGTTCGATGGCCTGGGCCAATGCCCTAGGTCAAGCCAATGTATTGAATGACTTTGAGCGCGTACAACTAACACAGGCCTTGTCGCAATTGCTTGAGGAGGTACGCGCTGATCCTCAGCAGATTCTGGTATCGGATGCAGAAGATATTCACTCCTGGGTGGAGCAACGACTGATTGCAAAACTCGGTGATTTAGGCAAAAAGTTGCATACCGGTCGCAGCCGTAACGATCAGGTTCTGACCGATGTAAAGCTATGGTGCAAAGCAAACAGTAAACGACTGCAGAAGCAACTCAAGGTGCTCATACTGTTACTCGATGACAAAGCCATACAGTTCGCCGATGCTTTGATGCCATCGTACACGCACTTGCAACGTGCTCAACCCATTACATTTGGGTTTTGGTTAAATGCGGCAGCTCAAATGTTGGGGCGTGATCTGAAACGGCTGCAGTTTTTTTCTTCTCTTAGCGACGAGTGCCCTTTGGGCGCGTCGGCCGTTTCCGGTACCGCTTTTGATATCGACCGCGATCAGCTTGCCGTTCAACTAGGGTTTGCACAGGCTTCTCATAATGCTCTGGATACTGTATCTGACAGAGATTTTGTGCTGGATCTATGTTACGCGAGCAGCTGTTCTCTTTTGCATTTGTCACGTCTGGCTGAAGACTTAATTTTTTTCAATACGCAAGAGGCCGGTTTCGTTGTTTTTGATGATAGCGTGACGTCCGGATCGTCCTTGATGCCGCAGAAAAAAAATCCCGATGCGCTGGAGCTGATACGCGGTAAAAGTGCTGAAGGGTATGCGCTTTTGTCGCAAATGATGATGGCTTTAAAAGGTTTGCCTTTGGGGTACAACAAAGATCTGCAGCAAGACAAGCAGGTGCTGTTTCAGTCACTAAAGTCCTGGATGGATTGTCTAGTGATGTTTCAACAGGTACTGCAATCATTGACCATCAATGAAGACTCAATGAATCAGGCAGTCGAACAAAGTTTTTCCAACGCAACCGAGCTTGCCGATTACCTGGTTGAAAAAGGGGTACCGTTTCGTGAAGCCCACGAGTTGACTGGACGTCTGGTTGTTTTAGCAGAACAGAATAACTGTTATCTGAATCAATTAAGTTTGCATCAATTTCGTTCTGTCAGTGGTGTAATTTCGTCCGATGTGTATGCTTGGCTTGATAATCGTCGTGCGATTGAAAGACGACAGGTGAAGGGGGGCGTCGGCAGTCATTTGCGCAGTGCCAAATCGATGATCGATTATCAATTGTCTGAAGCGACCGTAGCAGACGTTGCGGAAATTTATACACTGGTGGCTTACTGGAGCAAGCAAGGTGAAAACTTGCCACGTTCAAAAGAAGAAATAATCAATCAGTTATCAAGTTTCAAGTTGATTAAAGATAACAATAATCAATTGATTGCGTGTGGTAGCTTGCACATCTATGACGAAAGCCTGGTTGAGATCCGTTCATTAGGAGTGCATTCAAAATGGCAAGGTAGGGGTTTTGGCAAGCGACTTGTGTATGCATTGTTGGCTGCGGCAAAAAATCAAAATCTTCGTACTGCTTTTGTTTTAACACGTCAGCCCGAGTTTTTCCTTGGTTGTGACTTCGAAAAAACAAGCATTGAAACCTTACCGAAAAAAGTTTTGAAAGATTGTCAGTTCTGTCCTCGTAAAGCGCACTGCGACGAAATTCCCATGGTCTACGCTCTGGACTGAGCAATAAGCCACTGCGCTCGTGGCATTCTTTGCTATACTGCAAAGATGCGAGTTGATTGGCGGGACCTCCCGCCGATCTTGGGGTCGAGCCTTTGAAAGTAAATTCCCGTAAACCATTCAAAATTAAGTTAATGACGGCGTTTTTGCTGGCAGTGATTGTGCCTGCTGTCTGTATTGCTCTATTTACTGTTAGTGCCACTCGTGAGCGAGAGCGAGCGCATTTCGAACAGCGTTTTATCAGTGAAGTTAAACAAATTGATAACGCTGTCAATATGTTGTTCAAGCAATTTGAAAGCGACTTAGAATATTTAAGTCAGCAGGCGGTTTTACAACAAGCGTCAGGCGGTATCACGATTTATCGCGATCAGAAGGCGCGTATGATGACACCTCTTCGTACTGGTGGAGTCGAGTCTCAATTGTATCAGCTGTTTGAGCAGTATGGTGAAACTCACAAAGACGTATCCTACATTTATTTTGGTAATTTTTCGGGAGGGTATGTGCAATGGCCCATGGGGGCAACCGTTGATAATTACGACCCTGTTCCGCGACCCTGGTTTCAGACCGGCGTGGTTGCAAAAGGAGATATCAACCGATCCAATGCCTACTATTGGCAAGCCGACGATGTCGCTTTGGTGTCTACGGTCAAATTAATCAAAGATACGGAAGGTGCTGACATTGGTGTCCTTGGCCTGGACATTTCATTGAAAGCATTGAGTGAGCTAATTCAAGCATCCAGTTTCGGTCACAATAGTTCACTGCTGCTTGTCGAGGATAATGGTCGAATTTTGGTTGACACCGGGATGCTTGACAATCAATTTGAGTTTTTATCGGATGTTTACGGCGATTCAATCGCGATGCTTCCGAAGAGTTTAGATCCTCGTCATAGTGTCGAAATCGATGGTGAGGAACGGCAAATTTTTGAATACCAGTCGAAGGGTTTGAACTGGCGATACATAGGGACAATTCCGGTCAATGAAATTGACGCCTTTGTCGAGCAGCAAACAAGAATTATATGGTTGGTGACACTCGTCGCCGTAGTGTTATTTGGCGTTTTATCGGTAATTATCTCTCGCCTATTACTGGCTCAGTTTGAGCAGAAACAACAGCAGATCATTCAAGCAAGGAAAAAAGCAGAGCGAGCCAATCAGGCAAAAAGTGATTTTCTGGCCAGAATGAGTCACGAAATTCGCACGCCGTTAAACGGCGTATTGGGGATGAGTCAACTGCTCGCCCAGTCTGAGCTAACGGATGACCAATACGATAAAGTTCGGTCGATCAATGAGTCGGGTGATCATTTGATCCATGTTATCAATGAAATTTTGGACGTTTCGAAAATAGAAGCGGATAAAATGGATATCCATCCTGTTGAGTGTCATTTAGACGACTTAATCCTTGATTTAGCAGACAGTTATCGTGCCAGTGCCCTGTTAAAAGAGTTGGACTTTTTGGTCGATACTGTTCCTTTGCGACCGTTAACCATAAAAGCCGATGTTGTGCGGTTAAAACAGGTTATCGGAAATTTACTTTCTAACGCAATAAAGTTCACCGATTCCGGATTTGTTTTATTAAAAGGACGAGTTCAAGCACTGCACGACGATCGGGTAAACCTTGATTTTTACATTGAAGATACTGGAATCGGAATCGAAAAATCAGAAATGAAGAATATCTTTAGTGCCTTTAATCAAGCCGACGAGTCGACCACAAGAAAGTACGGAGGAACTGGTTTAGGCTTGGCGCTAAGCGCTTCATTGGTAAAGTTGATGGGGGGTAAACTGTGCGTAGAGTCGGTGGTGAATCACGGCAGCCGATTTTATTTCAATCTTACTTTTCCTCTGGTGTCTCAGTCAGAACCAGACACTGACGAATTAAAAATAAGTGAACAGGTTTTTGCCGACTCAGTTATTTGGCTGGTCGATGATTGTGAACAAGGCCGGTCCGTCATGCAACAAATGTTTGCGCAATGGGGACGGGAGATTGCAACTTTTGAGTCAATGGCGCAGTTTGAATCTTACCTGAGCCAACTTACTTCTTTTCAAGAGCGAGCTGTTCTGTTTCTGGATTATTTTCTGGATCGAGAGCGAGGTGGTGAAACCGGTTTGGATGCGCTTGAGCGGGTTACGCAATTGTTGCCAAGTGATACCAATGTGGTTCTTTTAAGCTCAACGGCAAGCCCTGAGTTTGAACGTCGATGTCAGCATCAAGGCGTCTCCCGCGTGTTGTATAAACCGGTTTTAGGCACCAAGGTTCTTGAAGTATTTGCCGATTGTCAGTCAGCAGAACGAAAACGATCCGATGATTTCAGCCTCAAGCAGCTTACTCTTAAAAATAAGCTGGATAATCAAAGTAAAACCGCGTCGTTAGATAAAAAAGTACTTGTTGTCGAAGATAACCCTGTTAATTTCACCATTATCTCCAAATTATTGGAAGCCATGGGACATGAAGTGAATTGGGCTAAAAATGGACAACAGGCGATCGAGCTTTACCTGCAAAATAACTATCATCTTGTTCTGATGGACTGTATGCTACCGTTAATGGACGGTTATGCTGCTACACGACGGATCAGAGAGTGGGAAATGTCCGAACAACGACACTCGACACCAGTCTTGGCACTAACTGCGGATGTTACGGAAGAAAATCGCAAGCGTTGTGAAGGCGTCGGGATGAACGGGTTTATAGAGAAGCCATTTAAACTGGATGCGATAAGCCAGGTTATCCATAAATTCTTGAATGTTTGATGGACCGTTTTAATATTTAATATATGTATTTCTCCTGTTGTTTTTTTAAACTGTTGTGTAGCGAAGTTTCCAAGCGTTATCGGTCGAGCCTGTTGATTCTATTTAGTGTTGCTCTGTTATCAGCGTGCAGTTCAAGTCAATCCGTTCAAAAAAGTCTCTCTGAGACACCCGAAAATAATGTCCGTAGTGGGTCTGAAGAACAAACAATACTCGAGCAACATTCGCCCACAATCGAACCCGTGAATAAGAGGCATGTGGCAGAGGCAACAACATCGGTGGAGCAAAACGTGCAACAGGCTGAAAGCCAGCAGGACGATGACACGCAGCAACCAAAGAAACGAAAAGACGCATTTGGCATAGACACCATGCGTCGCGGACTGGCGACCGGAGTGTTTGAAACCGCAAAATGGATTGATTCCTTTTTTGCCGATCCGGATTACCCGAATGAAAACGTTGATGTTGAGTTAGAGGTTCGACAGTTTTTTATTAAGTCCGAATCAAAAGACGTTGATATGAAAACGCGGGCCAGCGGGCGAGTTCGGTTACCCAATGCAGAGAGGTCAGTCAGCCTGACTTTTGATGGCAACGACGAACAAGAAAGCGAAGCGGGCAATTCCAATATTTCGGACTCGGTAAGAAATGCAGATGATCAACCCAGTTTGGGGTTAGAGTATTTAAAAGAAAAATCACCCGGTTACAACCAGAGAGTTAAATTGGGTTACCGGTTTGGAGAAGATTCTTTTTATTTGGGCGGACGACTGCGAAAAGCGGTGACCGTTGGTGATAATTGGTTGTTCCGGACTTCGCAGCGAGTGCGTTGGTATCATCAATTTGGGTGGGAGAATCGCACCATCATAGATTTTGAATCTTTGTTGCCGCAAAACCGCTTTTTTCAACAACGTCTTCTGCTTTCATGGCGTGAAGATGAACGAGACGAACCAGGAGCGCAGATCACTATGCAAAGCGCTTATATTTATCCGCTCTCTGACACATCTGCCTGGCGACTGATCTGGTCGTCCAACTATCATACTCAGCCAAAGCCAAGGTGGGTGAGTACTCAGTTGGCCTGGGGTTATCGAATGCAACTGCCAAAAGAGTGGATATACGTTGAGGTTCGACCGTTTGTAGAATGGGAAGAGTTGTTTCACTGGCAAGAAAAATTTGGGCTTCATCTGTCGTTTGATTTGATCATACAAAAGTGATGCTAAACTTCAATAAGTTAACCTAGGGTGTTTGTTGACCCTTGTGTTGCGTTAGCGTTTTACATCATCTTTAAATTATGGTTAAGTTTATTCATGTTTAAGATGACTTCGAAGCGATTTTTCGCGATTCTATTTTTTCGACTTTTGAAAAAGATAACACATCGTAATCTCGTACCCGGATGCTTGTTGCTTTTGATCAGCGCTCCTTTATCGGCACAAAGTAACGGTGACGATATTTCAGCAATGACCATCGACCAATTATTACAGGTAACGGTTGCGACTAAAAATCGTAAATCACTTTACCAAGCTCCCGCCAATGTCACTGTGTTCACTCGTCAAGATATCGAATATTACGGTTTAAATACTCTGCAAGAGCTTTTAATGCTGGTCCCGGGTTTTTACGCTTCGCGTGACATTGAACAAGGAAATATGCATCGAATTTCGGTACGCGGCCGCAGTTCTTCGTTGTCGGAGTCGGTACTGGTTTTGCTGGATGGCCAGAGACTCAATGATTTGTACAGCGGTGGTGCGACCTTATTAAATCGGGAGCTGTCGTTAACCAATGCAGAACAAGTTGAGATAATTCGAGGACCAGGGTCGGCTTTGTATGGATCGAACGCGTTTTTGGGGGTAATTAATATTATAACGCGAGAAGCCGGAAATGAAGTCGCTTACGAAACCGGGAACTTTTCTCATCAGAGAGGGCACTGGCTTGCCAGTGGTCAATTCAAAGACGCTAACGAATGGCGACTCTTTTTTGAGTCTTTTTCTGATAAAGGTCAGCGGTACAATGCGCTCGACAGCTTTGGACTGCAGCAGTCAACGCGAGATCCAATGTCTGGGTTTGACTTTAACGCCAGCATATCGCTCGGGAACTGGTTGATAAACTCTCGATTTATGGAACGATCAGCAAAGAACTTTCTGGTGTTTGGTAACCATGGAGACAGCAATAAGGAGTATACCCGCCAGTGGTCAATGTCATTTAAACACGACAAACGAATGAGTGATAATTGGCAGTTTTCTACACAATTTTCGCTATCGAGAGACTTATGGAACACCAGAGCAACTCTGATTCCACAAGGTGTAGAGTTTGCTCCAGAACTGTCACTGGACGAAGATTTTATTGGGGGGCCCTTATTGCGAAATCAAACGCTTGAGTTGCAGATGGACCACTCTATATTTTTAGTTCAGGACCAGTCGTTGTTACTCGGTATTCAACTGTATGATAACAAGGTTCTGGATGTTGCCAATGTGACCACGCATGATCCGGTAACGTTGGAATATTTTGACGGGTTCCGGTACAACCGAAACGAATTAAATTTCAGTGTTAAAGAGTCGCGCGAAATAATCGGGGCTTATGTACAACATCAATGGGAAATTAGCCCTCAATGGCAATTAACATCGGGTTTACGAGTGGACAACTACAGTGATTTTGGCCAGTCAGTAAATCCTCGGTTGGCCTTGATTTGGTCGTATGCGGAGCAATCCAGCTTAAAGTTTCTTTACGCTACTGCTTTTCGAGCACCGAATTTTCTTGAGTTGTATGACCGAAATAATCCAGTCGATTTTGGAAACCCCGAGCTGAATGCTGAGCAGGTAGAAACCAGTGAAATTGCCTGGTTCAGTCGCCTGGGTCAATGGCGATACGAACTCAATCTTTTTTACAACGAATTTGAAGATCTGATTAAACTGGGACAGCCGGTTGTGCACCCGGAAAATCCCTTGCTCGCGCCAACGTTTATGAACGGGGAGGCTTCGCATAATTTCGGAATGGAAAGCGTGTTGCAATATTATTGGGAGTCGTCATCGGAAATCATTGCTAAATGGAGTTGGCTGAAAAATAATCGTTTCGTTCAAACACCGCTGGTGCACTGGTCGGTTCAATATTTAAAGCACTGGGAAAATCATTCATTGTCGATAAGCGCGAATCATTTCTCGGCCAATCCAGAGGTCTCAGAGCAGAAAGGTTATTCACTTTTAAACGGTCATTGGCGCTTTACCCCTTCAAAGCAATGGGCTCTCGAGTTTAGTGTAAAAAATGTGCTTGATAAATCATTTCGTACTCAAACAACGGTATTTGACAATGGTGTGCCGAACCGCGGACGCCAATGGACCTTTACTGCGACTTATCAATTGAATTAGATCAGTGCTTGTTCTGCAAGTGATGATGTTTCGATATCCCCCACAACCAGATGATCCAGTACTCGAACTTCGATCAGACTTAAAGCTTGTTTCAAAGTCCGAGTAATATCTATATCCGATTGACTCGGTTCGGCCACTCCCGATGGATGATTGTGTGCCAAAATTACGGCCGCGGCATTGTGTTGCAAACATTTTTGGACCACAACTCTGGGATGTACCGAGGCACTGTTAATGGAGCCGTAAAACAGTGTTTCGTAAGTTATCACTCGGTGACGATTGTCGAGAAACAGACAACCAAATTGCTCATTAACGCAGTCTCGTAATAATGACTTTAGGTAGCGTCGTGTTTGCAAGGGCGATTCGATGGGATCACCGCGTTTTAACTCCTGTTCCAGATAACGCCGACCCATTTCAAGTGAGGCCTGAATTTGCACGAACTTTGCCAATCCCAATCCTTTGTAATCCGATAATTCTCTCAATGAAAGATTCAATAACTGTCTTAATCCCCCGGTCGAATGGAGCAGTTCCCGGGCCAGCTCGATGGCGTTCTTGCCTTTAATTCCGGTTCTTAAAAAGATGGCTAACAATTCAGCATCCGACAAGCTATTGGCGCCTCTGTTTAGCAGTTTTTCTCTTGGCCGTTCGGTTTCAGGCCATTGATTGATAGACATGCGCATCCCTGACTTACAATGTGTCGAAAAGCGTAAGCATATAAAATTGACGACGATAGCAGTAGAGAGATTGCCCCATCGAGCTGTCAGAAATCGTTGTGAAATTGAAACATTGGGTGGTTAAGTTAGTGGTTATTCGCTAACATATGATAATTCAGCGATTAAAATCAAACGACACAGCGTGATTCAAGCGATGTGCGACCTGCTGTGTAGACTAGTTTTGGAAGCAATCATTCCATGAAGCGAATATTATTGGGGATAAGCGGCGGCATTGCAGCCTACAAAAGTGTCGAACTCTGCCGGAGGCTGCAAGATGCAGGCTGCGATGTTCGTGTTGTCATGACACAGTCGGCGACCGAGTTTGTAACCCCTTTAACCTTTCAGGCCGTTTCTGGCCATCCGGTCCATCGGGATACCTTTGATGAAGCAGCTGAGGCGGCTATGGGACATATTGAGCTCGCCAAATGGGCCGATCGGATCATCATAGCGCCAGCCACCGCCAATATTATCGCTCGACTCAATTACGGGCTGGCGGACGATCTTTTAACCACGATATGCCTCGCTTCTAAAGCGCCCATCACGATCGCACCTGCGATGAATCAACAAATGTGGGCCGCAGCAAAAACACAAGCCAATATTGAAGCTCTGAAATCGTCAGGCTTTCAAATCATTGGGCCGGGCGTTGGCGATCAGGCCTGTGGCGATGTGGGTGCGGGAAGAATGAGTGAACCTGCGGAAATCGTCGATGCGTTGTTGCAACCTTATTCTACTGAACTTGCCAAGCAACATTGGTTGATTACCGCTGGGCCGACAAGAGAAGCTATCGATCCGGTACGCTTTCTATCGAATAACAGTTCTGGAAAAATGGGCTACGCCATCGCAAAAGCGGCGCAGCGCAAAGGCGCGAAAGTCACATTGGTATCCGGGCCGGTAAGTCTCGTTACGCCTGTGGGTGTGGAGCGAATTAATGTCGAATCAGCTGAGCAAATGCTTGAGTCGGTTATGGCAAAAATAAAAGACGCAGACGTGTTTGTAAGCTGCGCTGCGGTTGCTGACTATCGGCCGATCGAAACTGCATCACAAAAGATTAAGAAAACGGCGTCTAGTATGGACATTCAATTGCAAAAGAATCCCGATATATTGCAGTTGGTCGGCTCACTTGACGACAAACCGATATGTGTCGGCTTTGCTGCTGAAACCGAGAAGTTAGAGTTTTACGCCAAAGACAAATTAAAGCGCAAAAACCTCGATATGATTTGCGCCAATAATGTGGCATCAAAAGATATAGGATTTGACGCAGAAGACAACGAGCTCCATTTGTTTTTTAAAAACAACGAGTCGATAACATTGAGCAAGTCGTCAAAAGACATCATCGCTTCTGAGCTGGTGAGTCAAATTTATAACAAGTTAACCAACATTTGAGTCAATGCAGACATAGGGAATCAAGGTGAAAAGAAAAGTTAAATCAAAAGAAATAGACAGTGCTGCAAAGAAAAAAAAATCGGAACACCTTTCGGGATCCAAGTCGATAATCTCGATTGGTGGCCCTTACCTGCTGTTTTCACTGTTAATAATTTGTTTGGTCGCCGTACTGCAGTATTACCTGGTGGTTTCGGGGCCGAGCGCTCAGAAAAACAAAATGTTTATCGATACGGCGCTGAGAAGCTACGTCGATTCAATTTTGGTCAAACTGGAAACATCGCGTGATTTTGTGGTTGAGTTTTCTAAAAATAAACGCCTGGTTACCGCTGTAAGCAATCGAAACACCGAGGTTTTAAAAGAGTTTGAGTCGCGCATAACCAGTCAGATTCCCTTTGCACTGGGGACTCAGATTATTTATCCCGATGTATTGGAAGAAAATCGTACGGTTCAACCCCCCATCACCAATGCAGTACTTGATCTGGTGCGAAAAGTATCCAAGAAACAGGTGGTATTTCCTGAAGTTATTGCGCCTTCCAGTCCGGAGCAGTTTGTGTCCGTTATGGCGCCGGTAAAAAGCGGTGATCAAGTCATCGCAGTGGTGTTTTTAGGTCTCGATATAAAGCTGATCCAGCAAACGCTAGAGCGTGTGCACAAGACTCCCGGGTACGTAGAAGTCTGGCAAAGCTTTTATCAAAGTGACCAATTGATTGTTAGTGCTGGCAACGCTGCTTATAAAAAAGGCCAACCTTTCGCAGTTGGTACCAGCGACAGCGATAGCTGGCGTGTGGCTTTCTGGCCGAAGAACGTATCCGAGTTTTCTGGGCAGTCCGAGTTGATCTACTTTATGTTGGGCGTTACCGTGATTTTGCTGGTTGTCGGTGGTATTAACTTTTTTGGGTTAAGAACCATTCAGCACGATTTGAAAGTGGATATTGGAGAATTGGCTAAGGCGTTTTTGGATTCTGATCAAAGACTGAGTGAAAAAACAACCAGCTTTAGAATCAATTTCTTTCGGGATCTCGTCGTTACCTTGGTTCGCAATGGTATTTCACCGGGCAAATCCAGCGTCTCTGACGCTCCTTTAACTGCGAAGAAAGAAGAAACTTCTGACGCTGCTAATTCAGAGCCGTCATTTACATCAGCGTTGGGTGGTGACTCTGGTCTGGTTGTAGAGGATTCTAGCGAGTCAGAAAAGGTCAAAGTTCCAGAAAGCATTTTCAGGGCCTACGACATTCGGGGCATTGTGGACAATCAATTAACCCCTGATGTAGTGAGAGAGATTGGTAAGGCGATTGGTAGTGAAGCTTTTGATCGGGGCGAACAAAAAGTTATAGTGGCAAGAGACGGTCGATTGTCTGGGCCAACCTTAATTGAGGCTTTAAAAGAAGGGTTAAAATTAAGTGGTCGCGATGTGGTCGATATCGGAGAAGTCCCGACGCCAGTTTTGTATTTTGCCACCAATTATCTGGACACTCGCACTGGGGTTATGTTGACCGGAAGCCATAATCCAGCAAATTATAACGGTTTGAAAATCGTCATTGCGGGCGAAACTCTGGCGCAGAAAAATATTCATAACTTGTACAAGCGCATTGTGCAAGGCGAGCTGGTGAATGGAAAAGGCTCTGAAGAGTCACGTAATGTAGTGCCTGATTACCTCGGACAAATTACCTCGGATGTTGCTCTGGCGCAGCCATTAAAAGTTGCGGTCGACTGTGGTAATGGCGTCGCGGGAAGCATTGCACCACGCTTACTGCAGGGGCTTGGCTGCGAAGTGATAGGCTTATATTGCGACGTTGATGGTAATTTCCCAAATCATCATCCCGATCCGAGCAAGCCGGAAAACTTGAAAGATTTGATCAATATGGTCAAAAGCGAGCAAGCTGACATTGGGCTGGCGTTTGACGGTGACGGCGATAGACTTGGTGTTGTCACTTCTGACGGTGAAATTGTGTGGCCCGATCGCCAAATGATGCTGTACGCCATCGATGTATTGTCGCGTAATCCGGGCGCCGATATTATTTTCGACGTGAAGTGTACTCGGCATCTTCCAAAAGTCATATCGTCCCATGGCGGACGTCCGATTATGTGGAAAACGGGACACTCTCTGGTGAAAGCGAAAATGAAGGAAACCGGTGCGTTGCTGGCTGGCGAATGCAGCGGCCATATCTTCTTCAAAGAGCGCTGGTACGGTTTTGATGATGCACTTTACACTGCGGCACGTTTGTTGGAAATATTGGCCGGTGATGTACGTTCTTCTTCGGAAGTTTTTGAAGCGTTACCCAATTCACTGGCAACTCCCGAACTTAATGTCACAGTTTCGGATACGCGGAAATTTGAGTTGGTGAGTAAACTGGCAAAAAATGGCACATTCCCTAATGGAAGAGTCAATACCATTGACGGTGTTCGAGTCGATTTTGACGACGGTTGGGGGCTGGTTAGAGCATCCAATACGACACCTTGTTTGGTGATTCGATTTGAAGCAGACGACGACAAGAGTCTGCATCGAATACAAGACATGTTCCGAGAGCAGCTGCTCGCCGTCGACAGCTCCATTCAAGTGCCATTTTAAAAATAATAAAGGGAGAATAAACTTATGCCTGCCATTAAAAAGAGTGGTTCACGTCGTCAGGAAATTTTGCAGTGCTTGGCACACATGTTGGAAACCGAGCTGGGTGTACGTATTACCACAGCGCGTTTGGCTAAAGAAGTGGGAGTATCAGAGGCTGCTTTGTACCGTCATTTTCCAAGCAAAGCGAAAATGTTTGAGGGGCTTCTGGAGTTTGTTGAAGAAAGTGTATTTAGTCGCATTACCATGATCATGAACGACTCGAAACCAGCTTCAGAACGATGCCAACTGATCATCAATTTATTGCTTGGTTTTGCGCAAAAAAATCCGGGTATCTGTCGACTGTTAATGGGGGATGCCCTGATAGGTGAGCACGAACGACTAAGAGAGCGGGTTGTCCAGTTTTTTGACCGCATCGAAACCCAGTTGAAACAGATCATTCGTGATGCACGCATGCAAGAGCGCAAAGATCATCTCGACGCGGGCATTTTAGCCAATGCCATATTGTCAATGGCAGAAGGTCGTATTCAACAATTTGTGCGTAGTGGGTTCAAACGAATGCCGACAGAAAATTGGGAGCAGCAATGGAGTTATCTGGCCGCTCGCATTTAATCAACTTCTCTTCTATCTATCCCGGCGATAGTCGTTCGTGATTTACGTTTTAGCGATCGTATTAATATTATTGGTTGTATTATTGCCGGGATGGTGGGTGTCACGCACCTTAAAGAAATACAGTATCGAATACGATGCGTTACCGGGAACCGGCGGTGAGTTAGCCAGGCACCTTATTAATCGTTTCGAAATGTCAGTGGATCTCGAGACCACGGAGCAAGGTGATCATTACGACCCGGAAAGTAAAACGGTTCGTTTATCCAAACAATATTTTGATGGGCGTTCCTTAAGCGCCGTTGCTGTGGCGGCTCACGAAGTAGGGCACGCAATACAGGATCAACAAGGCTATCCCTGGTTAATATGGCGCAGTCGGTTGGCAAAAATTGCCTATTACGCTGAAAAGCTGGGCAGTGCGTCGTTTCTGCTTTTTCCCTTGATCATGTTGGTGACCCGATCTCCGATAGCCAGCGGCACCCTGTTATTATTCGCCGTAGCTACCATGGGTATTTCCGTTCTGGTGCATCTGATTACCTTGCCGGTTGAGTGGGACGCCAGCTTTAATCGCGCTCTTCCTATTTTGCAACAGGGTGACTATTTATCTCCATCTGAACTGAAAGCCGCGCGAAAGATATTGCTTGCCGCGGCTTTGACCTATGTTTCGGCGGCACTGATGAGTCTGGTTAATGTGTGGCGTTGGTTGCGATTATTACGGTTACGCTAGAGAACGCTGTGCTTCACATCGTCATCCTGCTCTAGAGGCCCTATTGCTCCATGAGTTCCTGAAATTGAAGACAAATGATCACAAAATCGTGATCGATCACAGTGCTTATTAACCCGTTATTCGACTCGACGACAAGCAGACTGCGGTATTTGATTCGATGAATCCGTTTTGCGATCAACGATTGGTTACAATTCAGCTTTGTTGGCTGGCTCTGTTTGAATTATCCTGAAGTTAAGCAAAGGAGATTGTGTATGAGCCGAACCATTCGAGATCAAATGTTAGCTGCGGGCGTTGTTGTTACCTCGTTCAGCCTGTTTTTTATGTTGTTATCGTTTTTTGTGACGCTGAAAGTCACTAAGTTGACCTTGTTAGCGTTGGCGCTACTGGGAACCGTGTTGTTTTATAAGGGTTTAGAGCCGGCGATTCAGCGTCGCATCAAGAACACATTGCAGATGCATTGGTTTGAATGGTGGTCTGCCAGCCGACTCAAAAAAGCCTGGAGTCGTCGATAATTTATTTGGGCAGTTCGACTTTTGGATCATTCTTATTGCGACGAAACAGTGTCACAATGTGGCCAACTCGTTGAACTTTTGCTGAGTTGGATGCTTTGCAGAGCTGCTCAATCATCTTATCTCGATCTTCCCGTTCTTCGGCGCTGACTTTAACCTTGATCAATTCGTGGGTATTTAATGCGATCTCAAGTTCTTCCAGCAGACTGTCAGTGATGCCTTTGGCGCCAACCATGACCACAGGTTTTAATTTGTGGGCCTGAGAGCGAAGGTGGCGGGTTTGCGATGTGGTTAATTTCATGTCTTGTGATTACTCCGTTTTGTACCTGAATCATCTCAATTGAGGCCCGGCTATTCTAACCGAATTGACGGATTCGATATATCGTATTTAACCGACAGTTCGAATTTTTTTATAGTGATGGAGATTCTATCCTATTGTAGGCAAAAAGGGTGACTCGCTCGAAATCAAGGGCAACGTCTAAAACTAGAGGATTGCTCTACTTCTCGATGGAATTTTGATAAAATTCGCTCTCGACCTGTTGATTCATGCCCATTCATTAATTGGGCTCAAGAATATCAGTAATATCAATGACTTAGTTTTTATCGAGATACCAAAGTGGGACGAAGCAAAAGCAGTAAAGGGTGGTTAAGAGAGCATTTTGACGATCCTTATGTAAAAAAAGCCCAATTTGAAGGACGCCGCTCTCGAGCCCTTTTTAAGCTCGATGAAATGGCCAATAAAGATAAACTATTCAAGCCCGGGGCTACGGTAGTTGATTTAGGTGCTGCACCTGGTGGCTGGTCAGAGCTGGCGATTGAAAAGGTCGGCCATAAAGGAAAAGTGTTTGCGCTCGACATTTTGCCTATGGATTCGATTGCGGGTGTTACCTTTATTCAAGGCGACTTTCGAGAAGAGTCAGTGCTTACTCAATTGTTAGAGGCGATGGGGGATAACAAGGCGGACCTTGTTTTATCGGATATGGCCCCCAATATAAGTGGTATGAGTGCCGTGGATCAGCCAAGGGCCATGTATCTGGTGGAATTGGCGCTCGATCTTGCGCGGCAAGTTTTGAAACCGGGCGGTGGCCTGTTGGTCAAAATATTTCAAGGAGAAGGCTTCGATCAGTATTTGGCTGAGGTCCGAAAAGCTTTTTCCAGCGTTAAAGTAAGAAAACCCGATGCTTCGCGCGCGCGCTCGCGCGAGGTGTACATTTTGGCAAAAGGGTTCAAAGGGTAGAGCGTCACAATATCGTAAAGTGTTACGATTAACGGTTTGACAGCTCAACTCAGTGAGTAATAATGCCAATATAACCGATTGAAAAGAGGTCGTTAGATTGAACGATATGGCTAAAAATTTGTTGCTGTGGGCCATTATAGCGGTGGTGCTTATCTCCGTTTTCAATAATTTTGGGCCAGGGCAAGGGCAACAGGAAGAGTATAA
>JBPEWV010000174.1:0-5672 GCA_052032335.1 Pleionea sp.
ATCAGTTTTAGTAACCAATAATTATAAAGCGGACGCATATAAGATAGGAGGAGTTTTTCGATACTCGTATTCAAAAAATGTTATATTAAGCGCGTCACCTGGAATCTTAGTTCTCGATGAATCTATTGAAACCAAGTCATGTCATGAATTTTCATCCAGCTTTTTGGGATTGACGTGTAACAATGATGCCAGCAGAACTGAATTGCGTTCGAATCAAAGCGAAGTCGGGGGGTATCTTCAACTTGCTGCTCGCTATAATCTTTCCAATCATTGGTCGGTATCAGCCTTTATGACCAGAGGCTTTGTTCATAAAGGCTACACTCAAAATGGATTTCGATTTGGTTTTCGGTTTTAAGCTTGCACGAAGCGAATAACGCCGAACACTATTAAAAATTGATAATTGATCTCAAGCATTAATATTTCAAGATTGAGCCTAAAACGACATTATAGACGGCATTAAAATGAGATCTCCGGTTCAGTAGCGGAGCAAGATTACAGCGTCCCCGAAGCATCTAACCCTTTGGGGATCGCTTTAGCGTTTGGTGAAACTTTATGAAGGACGTTACACCAGATCGTTTAACGGCACTTCGATAATTTTGGTTATAAGTTGTTACCTTATTATTGCCAAAAACCAGTATCTTTATTTTAAACCCAGCCTTAGCAATATAGGTCAACAGTAAGAAATATCTCGCTCAATTATTTCCTTATAAAAAACACCTAAGCTTTCTTGATGAAATAAGCAGCGCTATTTATAGTCAATGTTAGCATACGGTTAAATGACATGAATTTGATTGCGTTATGGATTACAGCTGTCCCAATTATTAAAGCCTTTCATTTATTAAATGGTGCACCCAAATCAGGGCGTTTTGAGATGTTGCACTTAATACGCCACTAGACCTCAAAGCACGAATGACCAACGACGACCGACAATCTGTGTCGCTTTGAAGTCCTTCAATTATTGAAACGTCGGTCATGTCAAAGGAGCTCTTACCATGCGTGTAAAAGAGAAAAAGCCGATCACTAAGAAACGTGTCGTACGGGAACGGGATATCACTACAGCTTTTCGTCGAATGGAACCACGAGGAAAAGTTGAAATTGACGAGAAGACTCGCTCTTTGAAACTGGATGGCAAAGGCACTGTGCGCATTTATCCCGATAAAACGATGGAAAATATCGGTGAATTTTCAGTTGAAGCCAT
Organism: Pleionea sp.; assembly: GCA_052032335.1. Classification (GTDB taxonomy): domain Bacteria; phylum Pseudomonadota; class Gammaproteobacteria; order Enterobacterales; family Kangiellaceae; genus Pleionea. The sequence continues at coordinate 1,199 of JBPEWV010000174.1, forward strand.
AGTCACTCCAAGCCGTCTTAAACGCAAACAACAAATTCTTGATTCACAAGATCCTCCGGTTCGTTTGGTACTGAATCCAGACGGACAATTGGTTGGCAGTGTTCACACCAAAGACGGTTGGGAGTCGGTCGATACCGGTAGCCGTACCATTGCTGCAAAAGAAACGGTTTCGATTCGTTTAATTCACGACGCAAAAGGCGAGTTATCCATCGAAATTAACGATCGCCAGGCGGGTTCAACGCAAACCAACCCGGAACTGTTGGCTACGGGAAAACAATTGATCACTGTCGGAGGGGAAGTCACAGGAAAAAAATATTTGTATCACGGCAATATAGGCGGAGTACGAATACGTCGTGGGGCTATTGATGGCATAACACTGGACGGCTATCGTAATCGCTCTCAAACCATGGAGCAGGATTTACGTAAGCATTTAAAGTTTAAGGGCAACCTCGAAGTTTTCCTTGATCCCGATACGGTCGATCATAGATTTAATCAAATTAAGGCCATTCTTTCCGCTGCTGGGGTCGAAGATCTTTCTGCGCTAAGTCGTTTGACCATCGACCAACCTACTATCATTGAACCCAACAGTATGATGGTGGCACCCAAAAAATCGACGGGCCTCCTTTTTGACTGGGCACTCCTTGCCAACACAATTGCTAACGCTGATGAGGCAAAAGCACGAGAACTCTCAGCCTCGATGTTACCCAATCGTAACAGCGAGGTGACGTTGCAGAATATGAATAAACTGCAAATAAAAGAAGAGGCAAGAAATAAAAGCGGAAACGATTTTCAGTCGTCTAAGAATATCCATGCCAAAGCTAAGTTAGCAAGTAAAGCGGTTACCGAAGTGCTGTCGAAATATACGCGAGCCGAAAACTTAAAGGCTCAGCCATTTTCTCGCGCCGAACTCGTGAGTCGTCATTTGAACAAACCCTTGTTAAGTGATGTGATTCAACCCGCGCAGGGCATTATCATAAAAGACGCAACGTTGCTCGATGATTTTGCCAGCGATAATCCTGACAACTGGCCAGCGTATCAACCGCCCATTTATTTTCACGCAATGATCACCAGCATTCCCGTAAATACATCGGTCATCATCGCCGGGGTTCTTGACCTGACCAATCAAACCTTAGTCATCGAGCCCGATGTGGAGACACTGTACATCATCGCAGAAGAAGTGGTTGGCGATACCAACGCTAAAATCACCTGGCGCCGCCCTGGCGGAAGCACGCCGGCAAGAGCGGACGATCCGAATAAAAATGGCCGTTCTTACAGCGGCGTTCATACTTCCAGTAACAGCCGCAATGGATTACCCGGCGGTGATGGTCTCGATGGCGATCCAGGGTTCGCAGGGGCCAATGCAGTCGATGCCCCCAATCTTGAAGTTTGGGCCAAACGATTAACCGCCATGCCCGACATCGATTTAAATGGTGAAGATGGCATTCAAGGCGGCAGAGGTCAGCGCGGTGGCCGCGGCGGTAATGGCGCTAAAGGTGCAACTGGCGAGTGGTGGTGGTTCTTTGGCGTACAATGCTGGAAAGATCCGGGCCATGGCGGCGCTGGTGGAGACGGTGGCCGAGGCGGTCATGGTGGTCGTGGTGGAGACGGTGGTCATGGCGGCGATGTCGCCATAGGTGTACTCGAAGGCACCTTGGCTTCTACAGTCGAAGCACGTGCTTTTAAAATAAAGAATCAGGGCGGCGATCAGGGCGATGGCGGCCTTGGCGGTTCCGGTGGTCTTGGTGGCTACGGCGGTCCACACGGTAACGATTACAAAGACGGAGAACTGGTCTGTGGCACCGGGCAAAACGGTGCCAACGGTGCCCAGGGGCAACCCGGTGAATTAGGTGCCAAAGGTCGCGACGGCGGGGATGGTAATTTACGCTTTTTCGAGTTCACTGAAGAGAGCTGGAATGAGCAGTTAACTCGCCCCTGGTTGTATGAGTTAACACCGAATCATATTTTTCCCGGTGACGAGTTGATCATCACGGGCACTCGGTTTGCTGATTCTGATCGACTGGTCATTGACGGTTTTACATTAAGTCCAACTATTAACGCTGACGAAACCATAAGCGTGAACGTCCCCACAACCATTGGCGGGGGTGAAACCGAAGTCTTTTTACGGCGTTTTGACGGCGACGAAAGCAATCGTTTACGACTCTGGGTCAAACCCCGACTCGATGCCATTCCAACAACTATTGCGCCCGACAGGATAGAAACTTTGACCGGCCGTGCGTTTATGAATGGTGCCAAGGTGTTATACAACGGGGCGTTACTCGACGCGACCTATGATTCTCCAACCCGACTGCAATTTCAGGTTCCAGGAACCGGTGGGGTGAACATCAGTGAAACCGCATTTACCATCGCAGTGCGTAATCCCGATGGCAATACCAGTAATGAACGAACTGCGACAATACCAAGAACGCTCGATAACGGCTTTAAAATAGGAATTCACGATTTTGCATTTGATAATTTCGCAGCAGGCGATCCGTCCTGGGGAACCTTTGAAGACACGTTTGGTGCTCTTGAAGTCTGGCACGAAGCGATGGACCCCATATTTGGCCATCCAATTCTGACCGCAGCATTTTATGGTTTTTATCACTACTTTTTACTCGGTGAAGACAACGGCGGTTTGGCAACTGGATTTTGTACTTCGCTGTCGACCATAGTGCTCGATGAATATTATACAGGCAGTACCGACACCCACGCTCGTTACGCGCTTGATGATGCAACCCGTGAGCGATTTACTGCCATTCATGGCCGACTGTTAAGTCGCGAAAGTTTAATCGACTTTCACGATCAAGGTCGCCAAGGCAACGCCAATGTGGTCACAGCATTTCGTCGCATTGAAACCAGTTTACGTGATGGCGCTGATCGCGAATCAGCACAGATGTTGTTTTTTGTTCCCTCGGGAGCTGCCTGGGATGAAGGCTATTTCGATATGCTAGGTGACAGTCATTGTATTGTGCCTATCAAAATTGTTTATCCGATCGGACACGATGGCACATCGATTGACGGCGTTACTATGTACTGTTGGGATTGCAACCATCCAGTGGAAGAGGGCGAAGCAGAAGCGCACAACTGTCGACTGGTATTTCGGCTAACCGATGGCGAAATTCGCTTCAGTTATTTTGACGGCGGTACTACTCCCCGATTCACCAGTGAAGACGGTATTACCTTAGCTACCATGACCAACGGCAAATATCTGTTATCCGATCATGACATGCCGTTTGCCGGGCCGTTTGGTTTAACCCGTTTTGTGGTCGACTTTTTATTGTCACCAGCGGATCTTTTGGTTGAAGACAGTTACGGCAACCACACTGGTTTGGAAGGGGGGGCCATTTTGGCTGAGATACCTGATTCGCATCCCGCCTATCTGGCTAAAAACATGTACCTTTTACCACCCGACGAAGCTATGACACGTCGTATCACAGGCAACGATAACGGTACTTACACATACCACAGTGTGCTTTCAACGGGCACTTCGGTAACACTCGAAGACGTATCAACTGCCGTCGGCGAAGAAGACGTTTTGGCGATTAACGCCGATGCTTCACAAATACGCTTTACGCCGGGCGCTAGCAAAAATTGCCGTCTAAACCTCGCCAAAGACGTTGCCGGTCAGTTGCGCGCTATTGCCATTGAAGGGGTTGCTTCAGGTCCTGCGGCAGCAATGGACATTACCGTTAGCCCCGATCTTTCCGTGGTGCGAGTTGGCAATCGCGATGCGACAACCAGCGTAAATGTTCGTGTCAGTGTGATGAACAAATCCGACACCAGCAACACCACTCTCGACAGAAACAGCGTCAGCCTGCCGGTCGATCACGATCTTTTGGTTACCACTACCGATTGGGAGGATTTAGCGTTAACGGTGCGAGCGTTGCCGTTTGAAGTTTAAAGTTAGATGCTTCCCTTGCTGAAATGCGGGGAAGCATGGTTGCAGAAACTAACAAGATCAAAAACGTCACCGTTATCACTGATCATAAGTACCAAGCCTATATCTACGATTTTACCGCTATCGACTCTTGGCCAGTCAATCCTGAGATTTAATGGAGACACTGTTTCATTTGGCCAAGCCCAGCTTTGTTCCTTTCTATGATATTGAAAAATATTTATGCTATTGGTTGTGCATGCTGAACCTGTTCCACATTATTTGTATTTGCTGAAATCTCTATAGAGTTTCCTAACAAAGCAAAACTCAATATTCCGATAAGTGCTAAATTTTTCATTAACATTCCTACCTGTGCATTCCGCGAATTGGATAGTTATTTTCTGGATTTCGTATCCAGGCTAAACCTTTGACTAAAGACTGAAGCTCTGGCCTGACAAAAGGGTTGTTGGAGATGTCCGCAACCTGTATTTTGCCTTCGCTGTTAACAACGAAGAGTCCGGGCTCTGCAAACGGATGGTCGGTTTCCTCTGGAGATCTGGGATCTGAAATGTATAGGCCAAGCTGCTTCATTTGCTCAGTTGT
>JBPEWV010000175.1:0-36656 GCA_052032335.1 Pleionea sp.
GTGGCTTCTTGCTCGCGCTGATTTTCCTTTACCGCAACGGCAGTGCCAGAGTCGATTTGTCCAAGCTTTAAGCGTTCGGCATGACTGTTGAGGCGTTGTATAAAACGCTTAATCAGTGGTTTTTGCGAATCCAGCGTTTCATCGTCTAAATCCAGCTGAGAACTTATGCGGGCCAACAGGTTTGCTGTCGACTCGACGCCGTATTCAGCACATAATTCACGGGTTTTGCGGATCTGGCTTTCCATGGCTCTGATGCGTACAACGTCTATCTCGTTGTCGGTTAATTCGCTGAGCAATCGGGCGAATTGTTGCAACTTTATTGGGACCCTGCGACAGATTATTTTTTTAAAGTCGGCTTTGGAATGACCATTTAATACATTATTCATACTTAAGATTCGTCTGGGGTTCGCTAATGTTGGTGGTATGTTTTATAAAACAGCCCATATGGTTTACCATTTGTGGTTCGGTAAACGTCCGTAAATATCCAAAGTAGTTTAAATTCAATTATTAAGGTTAGTGTCTCTATGCCATGGTTGCCAGTGCTTTTTATTGCCATCCCGTTTACCGAGCTGATGATTTTGCTCGAAGTAGGCGCGCGCTGGGGTGTTATGCCAACCTTGGCGCTCATTATCACAACGGCATTCATTGGATACAACCTGTTTAAGCGTCAGGGAATAAAAACTTGGGCCTTAGTTCAAACAAAACTTAGCCAGGGCGAGTTGCCATCAAAAGAAATGGCTGAAGGTATCATCATTTTAATGGCCGGTACCCTGATGATTACGCCCGGATTGATGACCGATGCCATCGGACTTTTCTGTTTGATCCCTTTTACTCGAAAGTTAGTGCTTACTATTGTTATGAGGCGCTTCAAAAATAAGGTGAAAGTGTATTCCAACCAGTCTTTTCATACCCATCAACGCCAGACTTATGAGAGTTCCAGTCGATCGGGTGGCGATGTTGCCGACGACGGACGAACCATTGAAGGTGATTACACCAAGGATGACCGCTAAAAAATTCGATTTTTAGCACTCAAAGGGGTTGAGTGCTAAAAATTTGCCCCCATATACACCGCCATCTGAACATAATGTTCGTTTTTCTTAACAACCAACCTAATTAGGGAGATGACTCAATGAGCATTCGTCCACTACATGATCGAGTGATTGTTCGTCGTTTAGAAGATGAAACAACTACGGCTGCGGGTATCGTTATCCCAGACAACGCTAAAGAAAAGCCAAGTCGTGGTGAGATAGTTGCAGTAGGTAATGGGAAACCTTTAGACAACGGTGACGTTCGCGGATTAGCTGTAAAAGCGGGCGACAAAGTATTATTTGGCAAGTTTGCTGGCACCGAAGTGAAAGTTGAAGGCGAAGAGTTATTGGTGATGCGTGAAGACGACATCATGGCCATCATCGAGTAAGACGATACTACTCAATCTGAATACAACAAATTTTTAAAGAGGAATATCAAATGTCTGCAAAAGAAGTTCTTTTCGGAGATGACGCACGCACAAGAATGCTTGACGGCGTCAATGTTCTAGCGAACGCAGTTAAAACCACATTGGGACCTAAAGGTCGTAACGTTGTTCTTGATAAAGCGTTTGGTGCACCAACCGTTACTAAAGACGGTGTTTCAGTTGCTAAAGAAATCGAGCTAGAAGGTAAGTTCGAAAACATGGGCGCGCAGATGGTGAAAGAAGTTGCTTCTCAAACTTCTGACGTTGCCGGTGACGGAACCACAACAGCGACCGTTTTAGCGCAATCGATTTTAACCGAAGGTATGAAAACCGTTGCTGCGGGAATGAACCCAATGGATCTTAAGCGCGGTATCGACAAAGCGGTACGTGCTGCGGTTGACGAATTAAAAGCGCTGTCTGTTCCTTGCTCTGACAACAAGTCTATTGCTCAGGTAGGTACTATTTCTGCTAACTCTGATACTGACATTGGTAAAATCATTGCTGATGCGATGGAAAAGGTCGGTAAAGAAGGCGTTATCACTGTTGAAGAAGGTTCAGGTCTGGACAACGAATTAGACGTTGTTGAAGGCATGCAGTTTGACCGTGGTTACCTTTCTCCTTACTTCATCAACGATCAGGACAGCATGTCAGTTGAGTTAGAAAATCCTTACATTTTGTTGTTCGACAAAAAGATCTCCAACATCCGCGATTTACTTCCCGTACTGGAAAATGTTGCAAAATCCAGCAAGCCTTTGTTGATCATTGCTGAAGACGTTGAAGGCGAAGCTCTGGCAACTCTGGTAGTAAACAACATGCGCGGTATCGTTAAAGTGGCTGCTGTTAAAGCGCCTGGTTTTGGTGACCGTCGTAAAGCAATGCTTGAAGACATCGCGATTTTGACCGGTGGAACTGTGATTTCAGAAGAAGTTGGCTTGTCTTTAGAAGGTGCAACTTTGGACGATCTGGGAACTGCGAAAAAAGTTTCTATCACGAAAGAAAATACCACCATTGTTGACGGTAGCGGCGATGCCAAAGATATCGAAGCACGCGTTGGACAAATTCGTAAGCAAATTGAAGAAACTTCTTCAGACTACGACAAAGAGAAACTTCAAGAGCGTGTTGCTAAATTAGCTGGCGGTGTCGCGGTTATTAAAGTGGGTGCTGCTACTGAAGTTGAAATGAAAGAGAAGAAAGCTCGAGTTGAAGATGCTCTGCACGCTACTCGTGCGGCGGTTGAAGAAGGTGTAGTACCAGGTGGTGGTGTTGCTCTGGTCCGTGTTGCTGCCAAAATCGGCGGTCTGACCGGCGAGAATGACGACCAAAACGCAGGTATTCAAATTGCCATTCGCGCAATGAAGTCACCACTGCGTCAAATCACTACTAATGCCGGTGATGAAGCGTCTGTGATTCTAAACGAAGTTGCGCAAGGCGAAGGAAACTTTGGTTACAACGCCGCAACTGGTGAATACGGCGACATGATCGAAATGGGTATTCTTGATCCAACTAAAGTAACGCGTTCTGCTCTACAGCACGCGGCCTCTGTAGCGGGTCTGATGATCACAACAGAAGCCATGGTTGCTGAACTGCCTAAGAAAGACGAAGGTGGTGCTGCGCCAGATATGGGCGGCATGGGCGGAATGGGCGGAATGGGCGGCATGATGTAAGTCGTACCTAATCGCTTATCTGTGAAAAGCCCTGCTTCGGCAGGGCTTTTTTTATGCGCCAGAAAATTCTATAACGGACGAGTCGACGGTAATTAACTGGCTGAAGCCATGGTGCATTTTTCGTTGATTGAAACAACGACTTACTGCTCAAATCGAGATGTCTGTGGACTTTTCGAGTAGCGCTACTCATCGGGATTTGTTAAATTCGAGCTTACTTGTCTATCTTAAACTAACTGAGTCACAAACGGGTGTTGTCGATTGATGCTTTTCTCGCGGGGTAAAAAGCGTACCATTCTTTTTGCGGATGTCTCCGGAAGCTCTGCGTTGTACAAAAGTGAAGGTAACGTCAAAGCGAAAACCACCATTGATCAAATTATCAAGATAATGATGTTCAATACCCGAAAGTTTGAAGGGCGCGTGATCAAAACCATTGGCGATGAAATAATGGCTTGCTTTGATAACAGCGAAAAAGCGTGTCAGGCTGCCATGGCGATTCAGCAAGAAGTTGAATCTGCTGCCAACGAATTACAACTGGGCGTGCGCATCGGGATTGGTTTTGGTAAAACCCTTGAAGAAGGTACGGACCTTTTTGGTGAAGCTGTCAACGACGCTGCTTTTGTTACCGGAATCGCCAAAAGCTCGCAAATACTTTTGACTGACAGTGTCATCGAGCATCTCCCCGAATCGTTGCGAAATTGTACTCAGGAGTTTGACCAGGTGGCGATTAAGGGAGCCAACGATCATTCAACCATTCATCGGTTGTTCTGGAAGACCCCGTCGGCCGGATTCTCAGAAACGCAGGTCTTCTCATCGAAAGAAGTTACCTCCCACTTAGATGATAGTTCTATCTTTCTCTTTTTGGACAATCAACGGTTTCGAATTTCGGCGAAAGAAACGCCTTTTGTGATTGGGCGAAATAAGACGCAGGTGTCTTTGTTTATTGATAGTGAATTAGTTTCGCGAGAACACTGCCAAATCGTCTTTCGCCGTGGCAAGTTTGTATTGGTTGATCACAGTACCAATGGTACCTTCATTAAACCGGATGAAGCGCAGGAACTCTATCTGCGTCGTGAAGAATTACCCTTGTTAGGGTGTGGTACCATCAGTCTTGGCGTCTCACACACTGCGAACAGTGGAGTGACTATCCGGTTCGAAGCTTGATTTAATCGACTTAAATGGAAGTAAACGTGTTTATATGAAGAAAGTCGCATTATGGTCACCGAAAGGTGGAGTGGGGAAGACTACTCTAGCATTAAACTTAGCGGCGGCGGCTTATGCGTCAGGTAAAAAAGCAATTGTCTGCGATATGGATCCTCAGCAGTCAGCGGTCGATGTGTTTAATGACAAACAGCTTTCTTTTACCGTACTGAAAGGATTACCTCCGATCACGCCTCACGCGGATATTCTATTCTACGATTTGCCTCCTAGAACTGACATCGATGTTATCGGTGACTTGGTGGTTATTCCCATGCGTGCCAGCATCCTCGATATTCGGGCCGTGAGCAAAGCCATTCGATACGTTCATCACAAGCGGATTATTAAATGCATTAATGCGGTCGATGTACGGAGACAGGATGAACGACTGTTGGCCATGCGAATGTACTCCGAAGGCGCGCTTCTAATAAAAGACAGAAGCATCTATTCCAGAGCGATTTCGATGGGAAAAACGGTTTTCGATACAGATTTGTACGGTGCCAGCGACGCGCGGAAAGAAATGACCCGATTGTTTGATTCCATTTACTCCGATCAACAAAAGCTTAAAGAATCGTTGGTAAATGATAACTAATTCGAGATTGTGGTAAGGAAGCTCTTATTCAATAACAACAGCGCTGACTTAAAATCGATAAATCTGATGGGCTAAGCTAGCGGTTTGAGCTGTGAAAAGGAATCAAATGCTGAAATTCAGGTGTCGTATCTGCGATAAACTCGAGCATAAAATGTAGTGACTCATACTTGATCGGACACTTTACAAACTACAGCCTGACTTAATCGTACAGCTTACGTTTCAGTAATTGGCCATGAGTGGACATAAATCTACACCTGGTCGATCGGCAGAAATTGCCATGAAGCGGAACAGTTCTCCCCCTTTCCAAGGGGGAGTTAGAGGGGGTTAAATTGGACGTTCAAAAAATACCTAGGTTGAGTAGTAGACGGTTAGTGCGTTCAACCCCACCTAACCTCCCCTTCGCAAGGGGAGGAACTGTGAGTCTTTTACATATAAGAGAGTGACAACAATGTGATGCTTCATGCCTAACCCAAAATCCCTAATGTCCGCTATAAGATATCAACAGAAGCCCTATTGTTAGTTTATATCAAACTCTAATCACCAAAGTTGTAAATTTAAATTCAGACTAATCCACATAAAAAAAGGGGCTAGAAGCCCCTTTTTTTATTTGCTCTAAATTAAGCCTTTTTAGCTGCAGCTTTCTTTTTACGCTTAGCTTTTTTCTTTTTCTTAGGCTTAGAAGCTGCCTTAACAAGCTTAGACTCAAGTTTCTCGAGTTGCTTGTCTTGCTTGGCGCGGAACTTGTCGACCGCTGCTGCTGCTTTAGCGGCTGCTTTTTCCATTTTGCTGGCAACGCCTTGAATGGACTTAACAGAAGACTGGGCTGCTTTTGCTTCGTCTTTAGCTGCTTTTGCTGCTTCGCGTGCCGCTTTTACTGCATCAGCAGCTTTTTTCTTTGCTGCTACTGCTTTTTTGGCCGCTTTTTTGGCTGCCGCTGTTTTACGCTTCTTTGCTGCATCACGCTTAGATTTAAGCGCTTTGTTTGCTGCGTCAGCTTTCTTTTGAGCTGCGGCTAACTTCTTCTCTGCTTTATCAGCTGCAGAAGTTGCTTTTGATGCAACTTTTTCTGCCGCTGCTAATGCTTTTGCTGTTGCACCTGTTGCTGCAACTTTGGTTTTACGAACTGCTTTTTTACCGGTCGCTTTTTTCGCTGCTTTCTTTGCAGCTACTTTGCGTTTTTTCTTAACAGCACCTTTAGCCATTGTGAACCTCCAAAAAATTAATGAGTGAACGAGCTCAACTCAAAGTTTATAGCGTAAGTATGTGAATTTCAAAAAAAATCAATAAAAAAAACCTTAAATAGGTGAAAAATTCTGAATTTGATCGTTTTTTTATAAATATTTCGCTCCGAAGTGTTGGTTATTGATCATTATTAGAGAAATAGTTGATGCTGGATGGTGATGCTTAACATGGATGTAAACCACAAAATCAAATTTCATTTTGTTTTATTGAGGATCTTTAAGCGCAAGTTTTTTAAACCATCCATGCAAACGGTGAACGAAAAAGCGGGTCTCTGATTGCGAGTTTAATTGTGACGGAATAACTTCTGTGAACCGGACCTCACTTGAGGCATCTTTGAGTTGTTTCAGCCAGGCTCGCTCCGAGTTGTTCAGATTTTTGTGATGCACGATATGAAGTGGAATCGATAATTTCGATAATGTTGTGACGGCATCCATCGATTCAAGGTCAGTAAAATTTGGCTCGACTAAAACCAGACCATTCAAAGTTGGCGCTTCTTTTGCTAGGGAATTAATGACAGTTTCGATGATATTGCCTTTCACAATGAGAAAAAACTCATCGGCTGCCTCGTTATTTGATTGGGCAATAGACTGATTGATAAATCGTGGCAAGTTTTGATCATACGAATCGGTGCTCTCAAACCATTTGAGGTCATTAATAAATAAATAGTTAAAGTGCCAGCCAAGACGGGGCAGTTGATCGATTAGGCCTTTATTAAAGCCTGAGCTTTCTGGTGCACTGCCAGATTCCGATACCAAAAGAATTCGTCCGTAAGTGATGTCGATGGTGTTGGCAAAACGAATTAACAAAGCTTGTCGATTCGTATTGTCGATCCATTGTGTTTGTTGCTCTGGGTATTGCTTTGCAATGGTTGTTGCTGGTTGAGCCAGAGGTTTCGACGGGGATTGATTCGTCGTATTTGTTTTTTCTTCGTCTGCTGCTTGTGTATCTAAAGACATTAACAGACTGATTGATGCGACGGTAAGGAGCAACTTCATGCTTCGGGGATCTTTTAATTTAGATGCTTGATATAAAAAGTAGCATTTATTTGAGCGGCTGCAATGATTCCATCTCCAATCGTAATCGTTAAGGGCTGCTTAGCCGATTTTTTGATTTGCCATCGGCTTTTCCAGTTTTCAATGGGATGCTCCTCCATAATGGAACAGGTGGCGATAAGATCGTTGGTCAGTGGTCGTATATATTTAATATCGGCATTTCCTGCGACAACGGAAGCTTCAATTTTGTGATGCTTTAAGTGATGAGAAAGTAATGTCCAACCAGCGGTAATGCCGGTGGTAAAAATACTTCCAGCAAAACCAGTTTGATGACCATTGATGTTATGAGTCAGTGGTGCCGATATTCGAATGGTTTGATCGTCCAACTCGTCGATTGAGATACCAAGTAATTGTGTTGCCGGTATTTCTTGGTGAATTTTTTGGTTCCAAAATTCGTTGGCTTGCAAGGTCTTTGCTCCATATTCCGATTTAATAAGCGTATTGTACTCTTAATGGCTGGCGACAGAAATCGATAGCGACAATGAGAAAAATGGCATGCAGAGTCAAGGCGCGAAAATTATTGATAACCAGGTTGAAGTTGACTTAACCCTCATGGGCACAACGTTTCGTTTAATTGATTAAGCCGCCGATAACGGGTCGTTGGGCAGTAACAAGTGGTTGAATAGTCACGGCGCATCGACCAAAAGTACGATAAAAGGCATCGGCAGTAATCCTTAAATTAGAAAGCGGAAGACAGTGATCAATGAATTCTATATCATTGAAACTAACCAGTAATTTTGCCACCAACGTAGGAAATATGGAGCAAAATATCGTTGAAGAAACTGACGAGGATTTGATGAGTCAGTATTGTGCGGGCGCGTCTGCAGCATTCGAGCGACTTTACGCTCGCCATAAAGGAGGCTTGTTTCGTTATTTTGTTCGTCATTGTTCCAGTCATGACCTGGCAGAAGAGTTATTTCAAGACGTCTGGATAAAAATTGTCAATTCGCGTCAGACTTATCAGCAGACTGCCAAGTTCACCACCTTTCTATATCGGGTAGCGCATAATCGACTGATCGATCATTACCGTCACTTGTCATCAGCGCAATACGCAATGCGGGCCGATGGTGATAATCAACAGTTGGTTGAGGAGTCGGGATTACCCGGTCATTCGCTGGAGCATTTGGAAGATCATGAGCGATCAGAAGCCATTAAACAGGCGGTCAGTGATTTACCATTTGATCAACGAGAGGCTTTTTTGATGCAACAAGATGGTCATTTATCGCTGGCTGAAATTGCTGAAATTGTTGGCACCAGTCGAGAGACCATTAAGAGTCGTTTACGCTATGCGATGAATAAACTGCGACAGCAGTTAGGAGAGTTAAAATCATGAGTTATCGCGACGATAATTCTTACACTACGGACGATGAAATCATCGTCTCTGAATACCGACGCAGTTCGAATGAAATGCCTTCGTCGGATTTGGACAAACTGATTAATGCTGCAGCGCGTCGAGAAGCAGCAGTTGAGCGGAAAAGTCAGCAATTTTCGAGAAAACAATTGAATTTCTGGAACAAATTGCGTTTACCGGTATCTTTTGCCGGTGCTTTTGTTATGACTCTGACTCTGGCTCACGTGATGTGGCCAATCATATCGTCTCCAGAGGGCTCATTACCTGAGTCGGGAGCCATTACAGACAATAGTGTGTCAGATAGCGCTGGATCAGTCCGTAACTTGGAGTCTTCCTTATCGAAAGATATTAAGCTATTGCGGCAAAAACATTCTAAAAAGGCGCTATCTTCGGCCAATTCCGAACAACTTGGCAATACCAGATTGCAGTTTGAAACTGACCTTTCGGAGGTCGGAGTTGAGGTATTACCAGTGGACTCTGAGCAGCGGAATGCCTGGCTGGACGAGATCATTGCATTGGCCGAGTCTGGTCAGTTTCATAAAATGAATCAAGAACTTAAGTTATTTGTTAAACGCTACCCAGATTTCCCGATTAAGTCGCACCTGCAGCCGTACCTGCAATAAAGTGAACAAATAACCAGCAATGTGAATAAATATCCACCTTTTTTACCCTCTGGATCGATTTGGCTATTCATTTTGGGATAGCCATTTCACCTTCTTTTAATGTATGGTTACGCATTGTCTGGAATCCTCTTCAGACAACAATAAAATCAAAGAGCAATAAAACTAAAAATAATGGTCAAAACCTGACCAAGGTTGTTGATGGAGAAAGCGCATAATGTCATTACTCAAAAAAGTAATGTCGGGTTTGCTGCTGTTCGTTTCACTGTTTATGGGCAGTTTATGGGCAGCCGAGCCTGAATACTCGACACTTAATCTTCGTCCCGGAGTAACCGAAAATTCGCAACGTGTCTTTGACCTTCATATGGAAGTTGTCTGGATCATGTTCGCAGTTGCCGGTTTAGTCTTTGCTGCAATTCTTTTTGCAGTTATTCGCTTCCGGAAGTCGAAACACCCCACGCCAGCTAAATTCAGCCACAGCACCACGCTGGAAATTATCTGGACTGTAATTCCGATTATCATTTTGGTTTATTTGACCAAGCCCGCCATTGGATTGCTGCTTGAGATGGAAGACACATCGAAAGCCGACATGACGGTTCAGGTAACGGGTATTCAGTGGAAATGGAAATACAAATACCTGGACAGTGACATTGAGTTTATCTCGGCACTTTCTACTCCGGCCGAACAGTATGAAAATTACGAAAAGGCATCGGAAAAAGGTAAGAATTATTTATTAGAAGTGGATAACGAAGTTGTTTTGCCAGTGGGCAAAAAAATCCGTTTCTTACTGACGTCTGAAGACGTAATACATTCTTGGTGGATGCCGGATTTTGCGGTCAAGATGGACGCCATTCCCGGGTTTATGAATGAAACTTGGGCTCGCATCGAAAAACCGGGTGTGTATCGAGGTGTTTGTGCCGAATTGTGTGGACGCTTGCATGGCTTTATGCCGATCGTTGTTCGCGCGGTTTCTCAAGCCGAATACGACCAGTGGGTTGAAAAGAAATTGGCTGAAAAAGCGGAAGCAGAACGTCTTGCGGCTGAAGCGGCAGCAAAAAATTGGTCGATGGACGATTTGATGGCCAAAGGTAAAGAAGTGTATGACGCTAAATGTGCAATGTGTCATCAGGCCAACGGTGAAGGTTTGGGTGCGTTCCCTGCACTTAAAGGCAGCGCCGTGGCGACCGAGTCGGATCGAATCGACGAGCACACCAACATTGTTATTTTGGGTAAAAATGCGATGCCTAAATTTGGTGAAGAGCTAAGCGATGCGGACATTGCTGCTGTTGTGACTTACGAGCGTAACGCTTGGGGTAACGACACAGGTGAAAAAGTACAACCTGCACGTGTAGCAGAACTTAAAGCCGGTAATTAAGGAGACTGAATCATGGCACACGATCATCATCCAACCGGTATTAAACGCTGGTTGTTTACCACGAACCATAAAGACATAGGCTCTATGTACCTATGGTTCTCATTCATTATGTTTTTAACGGGCGGTTTGTTGGCCCTGGGAATTCGCCTCGAATTATTCGAGCCCGGTCTTCAATTCTGGGACCCGAATTTCTTTAACTCCTTGACCACCTTGCATGGCTTGATCATGGTATTCGGGGCGGTTATGCCCGCGTTTGTTGGCCTTGCCAACTGGTTAATCCCAATGCAAATTGGTGCGCCCGACATGGCGTTACCGCGAATGAATAACTTCAGTTTCTGGATTTTGCCATTTGCTTTTACGCTCTTGTTATTGTCTTTGGTTCCTCAACTGTTTCCTGACGGGGCGCCGAACTTCGGTTGGACATTCTACGCACCACTATCAACCAAATACGGACCGGCATCGACCGACTTCTTTATCTTTGGTGTTCACTTGATGGGGATTTCATCCATCATGGGAGCTATCAACGTTATTGTAACGGTATTTAATATGCGCGCTCCGGGTATGACGTTGATGAAGATGCCGATGTTCGTCTGGACCTGGGTTATCACAGCGTTCCTTCTAATTATGGTTATGCCGGTCCTTGCGGGTGCGGTGACCATGATGTTGACCGACCGACACTTTGGCACCTCATTCTTTGACGCTGCCGGTGGCGGTGATCCGGTTATGTTCCAGCACATTTTCTGGTTCTTCGGACACCCTGAGGTTTACATTATGATCTTGCCGGCCTTTGGTATTGCCTCGCACATCATTCCAACCTTCAGTCGTAAGCCGCTGTTTGGGTATTCATCAATGGTTTATGCGACGGCATCGATTGCGTTCCTGTCGTTTATCGTTTGGGCGCATCACATGTTTACGGTAGGCATGCCGGTTGCCGGTGAGCTCTACTTTATGATTGCGACCATGGTTATTGCGGTACCTACCGGTGTTAAAATCTTTAACTGGGTAGCCACCATGTGGCGCGGTTCGTTAACTTTTGAAACGCCCATGTTGTTCGCTCTGGCTTTCGTTATCCTGTTTACGCTGGGTGGTGTGTCGGGCGTAATGTTGGCCATGACACCGGTGGATAAGCAATATCACGATACTTATTTCGTGGTTGCGCATTTCCATTACGTATTATTCCCGGGTGCCATTTTTGGAACCATTGCAGCAGTTTACTACTGGTTGCCTAAGTGGACTGGAAATATGTACAGCGAGACATGGGGTAAAATCCATTTCTGGTTCTCGATTATTGCGGTTAATCTGACCTTCTTCCCAATGCACTTCTCTGGGCTTGCAGGAATGCAGCGTCGAGTGCCCGATTACAACATGATGTTTGAAGGGTTTAATCAGGTTTCATCGATAGGTGCGTTCATGCTTGGCTTCGGTCAGTTGATATTCCTTGGCGTTTTAATCCACTGCATAAAAGGTGGAAAAGGTAAAGCAACCGATCAAGTTTGGGAAGGCGCAGAAGGTCTTGAGTTTACTCACTTACCGTCTCCTGCTCCGTACCATTCTTTTGAACAAGCACCAGAAGTGAAGTAATTAAGTTGGCCCCTTAATTGGGGCCTCTGGATACAGCGATGAGTGAAGGTAAAAACAAAAATATTTTGCTGAAAGCCATTGGGCTTCTGGGTCTAATGACTGTTTTTACGTTTGCAATGGTTCCTTTGTACAACGTGTTTTGCGAAATCACCGGTATTAACGGTAAGGTGTTGGTTAGTGAAGAACTTTATGAACAGGTCGAGGCTGATAAAAGCCGCACTGTAACCATTGAGTTCATCACCAATATCAATCGCGGCATGCCTTGGAAATTCAAATCGACCATTAACAAAATCGATGTTCATCCAGGAGAATTAAACGAAGTAGTGTTTTATGCGAAAAATTATTCCAAAGACACTATCACCGGGCAGGCAGTTCCCAGTGTTGCACCCAGTCAGGGGTCTTTTTATCTGAACAAAACCGAATGTTTTTGTTTCGATCAACAGACGCTGAAACCGGGAGAAGAAATCGAAATGCCAATGAAGTTCTATATTGATCCGGAACTTCCTGAGCACCTGCACACACTGACCCTGTCTTACGTACTGTTTAATGCAACATCCAAAGACTCCGGTTCGGTCGCGAGCAATTAGAGTCTTGAGGGAGAAAACGCAATGACTGAAAAAACAGAAAAACCAACAAAATATTACGTGCCCGAGCAAAGTAATTTGCCGATCATCGGATCGGTCGGATTGTTTGTGACGGTTTTGGGTGCCGGTAACTACATCCAGAATACCACTGATGCTGTTGCTCCCGGCCCACTGGCCGAATCCGGTGGCTGGATTATGACGGTCGGTATCGCCATGCTGATTTACTTGATGTGGAAATGGTGGAGTACGGCAGCCAGAGAGTCCATGGCCAACATGAACAGCGCGCAGCTGGATCGTTCTTATCGCCAAGGCATGATGTGGTTCATAACGTCTGAAGTAATGTTCTTTGCCGCCTTTTTTGGTGCGCTTTGGTACATTCGAACCTTTGCATTGCCCTGGCTTGCTGGCGAAGGCGATGATGGCCACAAAGTGATGACCGCGGCGCTTATCTGGGAAGGTTTCCAGAATTTATGGCCATTGACGGTAACACCGAAAGAAGCAGCAGAAGGCGCAGGCGCATCGTTTAGTGCAATGGGCGCGTGGGGGCTTCCAGCAATCAATACGGCAATTCTTTTGACCAGCTCCTGGACGCTGACCATTGCGCACCACGCGTTATTGGATCGTAACCGTCCGACGCTGATTTTGTTTACCTGGATCACTGCGTTTCTGGGGGCCATCTTCCTGTGTCTACAAGCCTATGAGTACTATCATGCCTATGTGGATCTTGGCTTAACGCTGGGCTCGGGAATATACGGCAGTACCTTCTTTATGCTGACCGGATTCCACGGTTTACACGTGACCATAGGAACGATCTTTTTGATAGCGCTTTCTATACGCTGTTCGAAAGGTCATTTCACGCCGGAAAATCACTTCGCTTATGAGGCAGGTGCCTGGTATTGGCACTTTGTTGATGTGGTCTGGTTGTTCTTGTTCGTGTTTGTTTACGCGATATAAGATTGGCGTTTGTTAAAAAAGCCGGGACAATCCCGGCTTTTTTAATCGCGTTAGAAAGTGATCGAAACTACTCCGGCTGCTCTATATTTTTTGGTGCCTGAGGCAGTGAATGCAATTGAATTACGCCGAAATAATTGAGCACCAGCATCAAAACGAAAAGTAGGATAGACAGGCCAATGCGCCATGACAAAGCGTTGACAACGTTTTTGCTGCCACGGTCTTTATTGGATACTAAAAAGTACAGTCCGCGGAACAGGTTGAATGCGATAGCAAACAGTAATACCGCAATAATGATTTTTCCTAACATGGCTTGGTCCGATTGGTGGTAAACAGGTCCGTATTATACGTCGAAGCAACATGAGAAAACATCCTGCCAAATTAAGCTTTAGTTTTAAGCTACCGTTTACCGAGCGACAGTTTCGCGGGCATTGGGTGTTATTGCCTTTGTTTATTCTGTTGCAGTACGTCTTTCTTAATCTGGGTTATTGGCAGCTGGACCGGGCCGAAGAAAAAAGACAACTGCTTCGTAGTTATGAAAGTCGTCAATCATCGCCTGCCGTACCTTTGGCAGAAAATGTGTCGACTGTGCAAGATTATCAGCCGATCGAGTTTAGCGGCTTCCATCACCAGAACCTGCAGGTCTATATGGCCAACGAGTCAAATAATGGTCGCGATGGATATCATGTTTATATTCCCGTCGAGTTATCTGGCGAGGCTATTGTTTGGGTAAACCTTGGGTGGGTACAAGCGATGCCTGACCGTCGAGAACTGCCAGAAATACCGACCATTCCCGAACAATGGCAAGCGAAAGGTTATGTTTATTTCAGTAAAGGCGATCCGATATTGTTCGATCATGCGTTGATGGAAATGAATAAAAATCAGTGGGTTATTCAAGGCCGGGATTATGAACGGTTATCGGAGGTGTTAGGCACTAGGAAATCGCAGTCATTACCCTTTATAATCCGTTTGTCGCCAGACAGTGAGTACGGTTTTGTCAGAGAATGGAAGTTGATTTCCATGTCGCCTGATAAACACTTGGCCTATGCCATACAATGGTTTGGGCTTGCACTAGCTTTACTGGTTTTATTTATTGCCCTCAGTATAAAAAGAAAAGAGCCCTGATATGGACTTTAAAGAAATGCCCGACCAGAACGAAGTAGAAAATGCCAAGAAAAATAAATTTACCTTGTTGGCATTAGCGGTGGTCTTTATCTCACCTGTACTCCTAGCCTATCTGGCCTATTTTAATAATTGGTTTGACGGTGGTGGCCGAAATAAAGGTGAACTGATTGAAAAGCCATGGCACGTCGACGATTTGAATGTTGTAAAGACGAATTTTGGAAAGTGGCAAGACAGCAAATACATGGGTAAATGGAACTGGTTGCTGTTAATCGACGACAACACGTGTAATGAACAGTGTCAAATTAATTATTTCATGTTGCAACAAACCCATCTCGGTTTGGCCAAAAACGTTGAAAAAAATGAGTATTTATTACTGTTAAACCAACGTCGCAAACAATTAACTGGCGAATGGAAAAACATCGACGTCATGCAAGTGGCCATCGAGAATGGCAAGGCGGTGTTAAATTACAGTGATGTTCATGGTTTGAACAGTTTACCCATACCTGCTAATGCGATTTATCTTGTGGACCCTCTGGGCAATATTTTTATGCGCTATCAATTGGTTGATAGTAAAGAACAAGCGCCGAAGCGAAGTACCGAGCTACGCTCGGATATCAATAGTATTATGCGCAAGCTGGATGTAAGAAAGTCACAATGAACAATCAATTACAAAAACGTTTAACACTGGTTGCTATTGGCTTTGTGGTGGTAGTAATCGGTTTAGGGGCCTTCACTCGATTGGTCGACGCCGGACTCGGCTGCCCCGACTGGCCAGGCTGTTACGGTTTCGTTGGTATTCCTTTAAAAGCCGAAACGATCGAAAAAGCCAATATGGCGTATCCCGACCAACCGTACGAAGTTCAAAAAGCCTGGCCTGAAATGGTGCACCGTTATTTTGCTGGTACATTGGGACTGATTATTTTCGCTTTGTTTGTTCTCGCTGTTAAGCGACGACATCAAGCCAATGCCTGTTTAAAACTTTCGACAGGCTTATTGATTTTAATTATTTTTCAGGCAGCGCTAGGTGCCTGGACGGTAACCGAAAAATTACACCCTTCAGTGGTAATGGGGCATCTTCTTGGTGGGTTTACAACCTTTGCTTTGCTGGCGGTTCTGACACTGCGACTGTATCAACCAAAAATAGATATAGCAGCTGGCGTAATTAAAGGAAAAAGCTTAATCACTCTGGGCATCGTCGCGGTCGCTTTACAAATTGCACTGGGCGGCTGGACCAGCGCAAATTATGCCGCATTGGCCTGTACCGATCTGCCGATTTGTTTTAGCGGTTGGCAGGAGCACACCAATTTCAGTGAGGGTTTTACCCTTTGGGGGCTTGAAGCCGAAACTTATCAGTACGGTGTTTTTAGTAACGAGGCAAAAATCGCGATTCACGCCAGCCATCGTATCGGCGCAATTGTTGTCACATTAGTACTCGCAGCGATTTTGTGGTTGTTGTTTCGTAAGAGTCAAACCCGCACCGTAAAAATATTTACGATTGCCATTGTTAGTTTGCTGGCAATTCAAATAACGCTAGGCGTGGTCAATGTATCGTTTGGTTTGCCTTTGGCAAACGCGGTCGCACACAATTTGGTTGCTGCATTTTTACTGGTTACTCTGGTGAGCTTACGGGCTCTTATTTGGGTCAATCAAAATCAGAAAGTAGAGGTATCCTGATGTCTGATGTTCAGACGATGAAACCCGGTTGGCAAGATTACCTGGAGTTGTGTAAACCGAAAGTCGTGGCGCTGATTTTATTAACCGCGGTGGTCGGAATGTTTCTGGCTGTGCCAGGCATGGTTCCGTTAGACATTTTGATACTCGGTACTTTGGGTATCGGTATGGCATCCGGAGCTGCAGCGGTGGTTAATCATGTGGTTGATGCGCAGATTGATGCAAAAATGGCTCGAACTTTGAGTCGACCTGTAGCAACTGGCGCCATTGATCCTCGAAAAGCACTGATGTTTGGAGCGACACTCGCTTGTTTATCGATGGTCATATTGTCTGTTTGGGTAAATTTGCTGACGGCCGTGCTTACGTTTTTTGGGTTGGTCGGCTATGCCTTTGTGTACACCATGTACCTGAAACGGGCGACGCCACAAAATATTGTTATTGGTGGATTATCGGGCGCAATACCGCCTTTACTCGGATGGGTCGCGGTTACCGGTGAGAATGGTCAAATTCCTGCTCAGGCACTTTTATTAGTTCTGATTATTTTTGTCTGGACGCCGCCTCACTTCTGGGCTTTGGCAATTCACCGACGCGACGAATACGCCAAAGCAGACATTCCCATGTTACCGGTAACTCATGGAATTGAGTTTACAAAAACCAATATAATTTTTTATACGTTATTGTTGATACTCTCGACTATTTTGCCGTTTTTAATCCATATGTTTGGTTTGATTTATTTATTAGGATCGACGGTACTGGGCCTTATTTTTCTGGTTTATGCTCTGCGACTGAAGTTTGCAGATCGACCTGGATTGGCAATGGCAACCTTTGGCTACTCCATCGTTTATTTGATGTTGTTATTTTTTATCATGCTAATTGATCATTATTTTCCGATTTATTTATGAGCTATTTAAAACAAACATTCGTGTATTCATTGATAACTGTCGCAGTGGTTGCTGCCGGCCTGTTTATTTATTCTTTAACCGGCGGTGAGTTATCTTTCACTTCGTTGAATTCTAATGAGAAACCGAAGCATGCGATGGTTTATCCGGCATTCCGTTCGGTGCCTCCGTTTACCCTGTATTCCGGAGAGCATGTGATAACTAATGAGATCTTTAACGATCAATGGAGCTTTGTCTTTTTTGGCTACACCTATTGTCCCGATGTCTGTCCGACAACCATGTCGGCGCTGAATTCGTTTTATCAGCAACTTCCTGAAGAATTTAAGAACGATACTCAGGTTATTTTAGTGTCGGTGGATCCGGAGCGAGACACGCCAGAGCAATTAGCTCAATATTCGAAAGCGTTTCATCCTGAGTTCATTGGAGCAACTGCCGATCATGATGCGCTCGAGCCCTTTACCCGTTCGTTTGGCGCCGTTTACTACAAAGTTGGTGAAGACAGTGAGGATTATCTGGTCGATCATACGGCGAAAATATTTCTGGTCGATCCCGATGGCAAGCGTCACGCATTTTTCAGTAAGTCAATGGAAAACCCTACTCAAGGTTATGAATACAACATTCCACAAATGGTAGAAGATTATTCGATCATTCGCCGAAATTATTAGTAACCCAACGGTCTCCTGAAAATACACGGGAGACTCCCCCGAAAACGGTCTCACTTTGAGCGATTATTGGTCCAACTCAAGGTACACCAGTTCGCAATTTTTATGATCACACTTGCGGATTTTGCCTTTAAATCGATAGGTGTTTCCATCGAGAACTTCGGTATTGAGTTGTTTAATCATTTTCTTCGCTGGCGACCGGACCTTATCGATGAATCCTTTACGATAAACAAAGTAAACCAATGCAGTTTTCTGTTTTAACTTGTGAGGTCGACCGTTTTTTTCTTCAATCCACTCTGCCGCTTCCAGAATGTTTTTGTAACGTTCTGGTGTGACTGGTCGAGTCTTTTTCTTTTTAGGGTAAAGCGATGGATCGTCGGTTGAGGGCCGGGTTTTAAAACGGCGATGCACCCATAGGTAGTCTTCGGCGTGTTGTTGTAAATATCGCTCCAGGAATTGATTGATGGTTAACGCATCGGCTTCAGGATCGGTTCCAATGCTTTCCAATGGCGGATGCAAGGTGATGCGAATTTTATTGCCATTATCGATCCTTTCTTGTGTCATCGGAATTACCGGTGCTTTGGTTAAACGGGCGAAGCGGCTGGTCGCGGTAATTGTCGCTGTCGGAATGTTAAAAAATGGCACAAAAATACTTTGTTTTCTTCCATAATCCTGATCCGCCGCATACCAGACAAAACCGTTGTTCTTAATCCACTTGACCATGTCGCGTGTATTTTCCCTCGGGATAGGATGAACAAACTTTTTGCGTCCATCGACCATCGCCTTTTCAATTAGTGGATTCTCATTGCGACGATAAAGTGCGCCTATGTCCATTTTAGTACCTAAAAGTGAACCGCCGATCTCCAGGCTGGTAAGGTGGAAAGCAAGTAGCAAGCCGCCTTTTCCTGATTGCTGCGCCTGTTCCAGATGTTCTAAGCCGACGATTTCGAGATGCTTGTTCCAATCTCTGTCCGGACCAAACCAGAGCATGCCTGTTTCGAGCATGCCAATTCCAGTGGAGATCATATTTCGTTTGACAAGATGTTCTTGCTCTTTGGCTGACATTTCAGGAAAACAGTGTTGAATATTAATTCGGGCGATTCGGGTTCGTTGTTCGACGAACTTGTACATAAACAAGCCAAAGTAACGCCCCAGTTTGTGGATACTCAAAAAAGGCAGTCGGGCAATCAATCGCATGCAAAAGAAAAATACATGCACCGGCCAGTATTTTGGCGCAGCTAAGTTTTCTTGGTGTTGTTCGGCTGTACTCATCGGTTAGCGCAATCGTATGTTGTTAAAAATTGATGTGTTATTATACACGCTATTCGTTCAATTCAGATTAACAGGTTAGCATGCAGCAAACGAAAATCTACCCACAACGTTGGTACGATGGAATTCTTGGCTATTTTTTTCGTCTTGCCGCCAGTGGCATGTTGCCGGCAAGCTGGTTTCGGGATGCGTTGCCTGAACCATCAGAAAGAAAAAAACTCGATGGTGCTTTGTCTCTGGAGATCGTCAGTCACTGTTGGCAATATTCTAACATGTTGGCTTACCAGCTCAGTTCGTTCGTCAATCATCCGCCGAAAAAGACTCGGGTAACGGTGACCGTCTTTTATTCGGAAGATGATAAGGACACTTCGGAACTGTTGGCATTTTTTTCCAAGCACCGTGTTCCAAATGTCACCTGGAACTGGCAGGCCTTGGATAAGGAAAAATTATTTCGACGAGGCATTGGTCGGAACTGGGCTTCGCGATCGACGACCGCAGACTGGGTTTGGTACACCGATTGCGATATTATTTTTCATCAAGATTGTCTCGATACGTTGGGCGAACAGCTGCAAGGCAGAACCGATACCCTGTTGTTTCCACGACAGGAACGTACCACGCCCATGCTGGCCGAGTCCGATCCAATGTTGCAAGCTGGCCGCAAGCCACAGCTGGTGGACATAGAAGCCGAACAGTTTAATTTGCATTCCAGAGACCGGGCCAAAGGCGCGTTTCAAATCGTTCATGGCGATGTTGCTCGAGCGATAGGTTACTGTGAGGGTTTATCTTTGTATCAGACACCATCGGAGCATTGGTGTAAGTGTTACGAAGATCGTGCGTTTCGGTGGTTGGTGGGTACGCAAGGCACACCGATCGAGGTTCCAGGGGTCTACCAGATCCGGCATATCCATAAGGGACGTTATAAGAAAGATTCGTTCTGGTCTCGAGTACGCAGTAAAATTAGACGGATGCAAGAATAGCCATATCGATAAGTAGATGTTAGGACTTGCCTAACAGGTTTATACCGTATTCCGTTTTCACGACGTTGTTTTTTGCGTTGTAGATTCGTAATGCTTTATTCTTTTTCACCATTTCGGGATCTTTATAGCCGCGTGCGTGTTCCAAGTGAATAATGTGCGCGTTGTATCGAATATGTTTGCCTTTAACGCCCAAATTTTTCAGACGAACACCGATTTCCCGATCGAGGCCGCCCCATTGCATTCGTTGATCGAATCCGTTGACGGCTAAAATATCTTTTTTCCATGCCGATGCGTTTCCACCGGTAAAATTGGTGCGCGCGGTTGTAATACGATTGAGTAAGCCAGCCCAGCGTTTTTGGGCTTTGAGTTTTATATTTTTGCGCGTCGAAGGCAAGCCGTGAGCTGTCAACCAGCCCCAATCAAAACAGCGGTTGCTTAGAATGTCATCTTTAGTAATGGTTTCACTGGTCGACATGGGCAGTCGAATACAGCTGCCAGTCAAAAACTTACCGGGCTCGGCATTTATTGCATGTTCTTCAACAAAGTCTTTCCTTGGGATACAGTCGCCATCGGAAAAAATGAGATAGTCGTATTTTGCTGCAAGAATCGCTTTATTTAAGATTTCGCATTTTCGAAAGCCGTCGTCTTCGTGCCATAAATGTTGGATATCAAGTCCTGTCTCAGTGCGAACATTGTCGATTACCTCACGGGTCTCTGGACCCGAACCGTCATCAGCAACAATAATTTCAAAGTCTTTATGAGTTTGTACGCTATACCCCCACAGAACTTTTTCGAGCCATCTGGGCGCATTGTAGGTAGTGAATATGATCGAAACTTTCATCATCAACTTTTCGCTATGTTCGCAGTTTAAGGTTGGTAACGACTTTGTGTTCCCAGGAATCCAGTTGTTCACTGGTGTAGTTTAGGGGTGACTTTTTTTCTACTTTCGCATTGACCCGTTTATCAGCCAGCCTATTAAATTTCGCTTGCCCAAAAAGTTTGAAGTCGGGCAAATTAAATTGCTGTCGAAACTCGAGAAACTTGTCGGCTGCTTTTAGATCGTTGACGGAAAATCGAGCTGTCTTTCCGCCCATGGACTGAATGAGTTCGCTGTATTTTTGTTTTCTGGCGTCTGTTTCAAGGCAGTACCAATAACAAAGTTGGTAGTCGTTGTATTGGTCCACATTATCGAGTGTGGTTAGTGTGCCTGGGTCGAGAGGCGATAACAGGTAGGTTAATCCATTTAAGGTTCTTCCGGGGATGCTGTTCAGTTGATTAAAACTCAGGCTCACTTCACGGTGCGGTCTGTCAAGGCAAATAAGATCCGGAATGGGTAACGCTTCAATGTCCAGCCAGGCTTCCAGAAACCCTTTGCTGATTAAATGACTGCTTTCGAAATAAATGTCGCCGGGCTTAAGTTTTTTTTCGATGGCGGGCAATTTTTTCTCAAGCAAAAACTGTTTGGCCACCTGTGGGTAATGTTGCACCATACGCATTACCCGATCATAGCGCGGTTTGGGCTCGTGTAGGCTTACCAGATTGTTTAAACAGCCCAGCGCTTCGGTAATAAAATTAGAGCCGCTTCGTCCCGTTGTTACTGAAAAAATAAATCGATTATTCGATAGTTGATGCATTCAGAAGCTCACTGGTATATCTCTTCAGCACAAATTGGTATTGTTGGTTAAAGCGCTGTTGAAGAATTTATAACTGATTGTTCAGCAACCTGGATTGAGCGTTAACATCCCATTAATGCCGGTGGTTGCCATTTAAGAGTGAATTTTAAACGAATTTGTCGGTAATTGAAAAAGTTAATGCTAACATGCTGGCAAATCTCTTAGCGTCAGGATTTCACGATGCATAAATTTTTTATTATCAGCTCTGCTGTTTTCGGTGGGCTATCAGTCATTCTTGGGGCATTTGCCGCGCACGGTCTGAAAAATAAGCTCGATGCTTACGCCAAGGGAGTGTGGGAAACCGCGGTTCAATACCAGTCGGTCCATGCGATCAGCTTAATGGTCTTGGGGTTTGCCATGGTGCATCACGCGAATTCAACTTGGTTGAAAGTGGTTGGTTGGAGTTGGAGTGCAGGTATCGTTGTGTTTTCCGGCAGTCTCTATCTTTTGGCTGTGACCAAGACCAAATGGTTGGGCGCCATTACGCCAATTGGTGGTGTTGCGCTTATTGTCGGTTGGGTTGCGTTACTGATATTTGCATTGAAGGATTTGCCATGAAAAATTTGGGCTGGGCTTTGGTCGCTGTTGGCATAGTTTTTCTTGTCGGGCCCGATGCCGTCTATCAGGTGGTCGGTTTTAACACCGGACTGATCGGTTTGGTCACCATTTTAATCGGCGCAGGATTGCTCAAATGGGCAAAGAAAATCGAAGAGCGAGCTAACACCCGCTCTTAAGAGCGTTTCAATGACACAATTTCTTTCTCTAAATTTATCTCATCCAATTATTGGTCGTCGACCCGTTTGCGAGGGGGATTGACCCAGATAACATTGACAAATTTGGGTGATTCCCTGGCTGCCTTTTCAACCTGATACATTTTCTGGGTGTCTGTCACGTAGGTTTTACCTGAGCTAAGACTGGAGCACCCTGCAAGCAGCGTTATTCCAAACACAACGAGCGAAATGGATACGAAGCGACGTTTCATAGCATTCTCCGACTGATTGACCTAACCCCTTAACTATTGCACAAAATCGGGCCGTCGGAGCTTGCTAAAATATTGAATTTTTCTTTTTATATTAGATGCTTATTAAAAAGGCGCTGGATGCGCCTTTTTCTTATTGAGGTAGCCACTTTTGCTTGATCCAGTGGTCCACACTGAGATATTTTCCGCCGCCAGTAAACAGCAGTGAAACCAGCATCACCAGATAGGTCACGGCAAATTCGACACCATTGTTTAAGATGACAAAGCTGCCTTTGCCGGTCAGCCAATCGTAATGGCCATGTTCCTTTAAAATTGAACGGGCAGCGTCGAGTCGGCTGGCGACCTCGGGATCGGAAGATTGGGCAATCGCGTACCAACCGTTGTCCCAGTGGACGGCAAACGCCGCGACCAGCATGGTGACGATTAAAGGAATGGCAATTAAGCGGGTCGCCAGTCCCACGGCAAGTAGAATTGCTCCAATGTATTCAGTAAGTGCAGCCAAATAAGCCATCAACAAAGGAAACGGCAATCCGAGGCTGTGTTCGAACCAGGCTGCAGTGTTCTCGATGCCAGCCAATTTATTGCTGCCGGCCATGTAAAAAGGAAAAACCAGATAAATTCTAAGAAACAACGGGCCGAGCCCTGTTGCGTGGGACAAAGAATCAAGAAACTTTTGATAGAGCAGAGTGACCTTGTGCACGTTGAAATCCTACCTTTTGGTTTATAGAGGTGTTGGTATAATTGATGCACCAAAGCGTAAAATGTTTCAATCAAACCGAAATCTCAATTCTAAGCAATTGTTTTTACGACGCATTTCTGCCTAAAATTGAACAAAGAATAATAACAATAGCAACCAACCCACAGGAATCAACGTGTCCAAGAGCTTACCTTCTGATGACGAGCTGATAAAACGATTGTTGAAAAATGATTCTGAAACCTTTCAGCGGCTGATGGACGCCTGGTACGGACCCATGTATTACGTTGCGGCATCGATTACCGGCGATGTCATCGCCGATGAAGTTATTCAGGAAACCTGGGTTTCGGTGATACGTGCACTCCCCAAATTTGAGGGCCGTTCCAGTTTAAAAAGCTGGGTGATGCGCATTCTGGCGAACGAAGCGAAAACCCGGCGTCGCAAGGAATCGAAAAATGTATCACTGGAGCAGGTTGAAGATGGTTGGTCGACCGACCCGCGCTTTGAGTTATCGGGCCATTGGCGGGCACCGACCAGTCGTTGGCACTCGGATTCGCCCGATGAACTGATGCAAGCGGAAGAGTTGAATGAATGCATCAAAAAACACATCGATTTGTTACCGGAAAACCAACGCTCTGCATTGATGTTAAGGGAAACAGAATCTTACACTTTGGACGAAATTTGTAACATTCTTGAGGTTTCTTCATCCAATGTTAGAGTTTTACTGCATCGCGCACGCGACAAAGTGCTGCAGGTTGTCGATCGGTTTGAGAGAGAAGGTAAATGTTAGGGTTGCCCAGTTGTAAACAAGTCAGTGAGTTGAGCAGTCAGCAACTGGATGAAAAGTTGCCTTTGATGCGCCGTGTGGGTCTAAAAATTCACGTTATGATCTGTGAGCAATGCCGACGTTACGCCAGGCAGATGAAACTGACCGATCAGTCGCTTCGATATTGGATGCGGGGAAAGCCAATGCCTCAGGCGGTAAAATTACATCTTCTCAAAGAGTTCGAAGTCGCTCATTCTGAGCGACACGAAGATAGTCAGCGTGCTTCCAAGGATTAGCTGGGGTCTGCAACCTTCTTCTCTGTCGAGAAAGATTCTGGCAAATCAAAATCACCGGTCAGTTGACTCAGCTTCCCTTCTTTGAACACCACAACCAGTTGTTGCTGTGTGATCTTTCCTGTCGGTCCATGTTTGTAACGGTTCACATAATACCAGGTATTATCATCAAAGGTATCGTTGACCAGAGGTCTGCCTAACAAAAACTCCACTTGTGGTTTGGTCATGCCTTTGCGCAGTTGCGAAACGTCGTCCTGCTCGATGATGTTGCCCTGACGAATGTTCATTTTGTAGATAGAGCAGCCTGTTGAACCGAGTAACAGGATAGCTGCAAACATAAAACCTAAAATACGCATTTTTGTCTCTTTTGTTAAATTCGTTTTGGGTTCGACCACTAATCTGGGTATTATATCCGTAATTGACCCAGAACACATACCAAAGTTAGTGAATAGGAGTGATCTTTGGACAACCAACAACTGAAAAAAGCCGGCCTAAAAGTTACCTTACCACGGGTGAAAATTCTCCAAATCCTTGAAACCAGTGAAGATCCCCACATGAGTGCGGAAGACGTTTACAAGGCATTGATGGAAGCGGAAGAAGAGGTTGGTTTGGCGACGGTGTATCGCGTTTTAACGCAATTTGAGCAAGCTGGCCTGGTGGTTCGTCACAATTTTGAAGGTGGTCACTCAGTGTTCGAAATCGAACGCGGCGAACATCACGATCACATGGTGTGCATGAAGTCGGGTAAAGTCATCGAGTTTCACAGTGAGCAAATTGAACGACTGCAAAAAGAAGTGGCCGAATCCCATGGCTACAAATTGGTCGACCATTCGCTGGTACTTTACGTCGAACCCAAAGACGAGTAATTGAATAGTCAGGCTCTTGTGTTCATCAAGAGCCTATCCTGCCAATAATTCTTTCGCGTGATTCAAGGTCGAGTCGGTGATTGACTGTCCACCCACCATTCGCGCAATTTCTTCAACCCGTCGATCGTCAGACAAACTAATCATTTCCGTTTCGGTCGCATCTTTCATTCGGGTTTTACTGGCCTGAAGGTGTTGATGACCGCGAGCCGCAACTTGTGGCTGATGGGTGACGCACAATACCTGAGCGTGGTCGGCTATGTTTTGCAGCATTCGACCGACAATATCGGCGGTTTGTCCGCCAATACCGACATCGACTTCGTCAAAAATCAAACAGGGGGTAACCCGTTTTTGCGCGGTGATCACCTGAATCGCCAAGCTGATGCGCGATAACTCGCCACCCGAGGCGACCTTGGCCAAAGGTTGTACCGGCTGACCCGGGTTGGCGGAGACCTTAAACTCCACCATCTCGGTGCCATATCGTGAGTAGCTTTCTTTGTTGGGCGAAAAGTCGATTTCAAACCGGCCGCCTTCCATACCCAGTGTCTGCATTTGCTCAGAAACATCTTTAGCCAATTGCTTTGCGGCATTGTTTCTCAAACGGCTCAGTTGTTTGGCTTTCTGCTCGTACTGTTTTGCCAGCTGTTCGATGTCGCGTTCAAGATGTTCGGTTTCGGCGCTGTCTTGCTGAATCGATTCAAGTTCTTCCCGGATGCTTTGCTCCACTTCGGGGAGCTGTGCCATATCGACCTGATGTTTGCGCGCCAAATCGAACAAGGTCGTTAGCCGCTGATCCAACTCTTGTAATTGTTCCGGATCCAGATCGAGAGAGTCTTCATAGTGGCGCAGTTCGGTTTTGGCTTCTTCTAAAGTGGTGGTCGCTGAGACAAATAATTCATGAACGCTGGCCAGCGCCGGGTCTTTTTCTGCCAGCGTCGCAAACTGCTGTTGAAAGTGCTGCAAATGGCCCATCAGGCCGGGTTCATCGTCAAAAATGTCGTTCAGTGCCTGCTGCGTGGTTCGCGTCAATTCCTGAACATTGGACGCTCGGGCGTGGTCATGTTCAAGTTGTTCAATCGATTGCGCGGTTAGTGACAGGGCTTCGAGTTCCTGCAGTTGATAGGATAATAACTCAGCGCGTTCCTGGCGTTGTTCAGCGTCTTCGGTCAGCGCTTTCAGTTGCCGATGTGCTTTTTTGTAATCACCGGCGATCTGCTTGAGTTCTTGTAATGTTGCCGGGTTGTCGGTGAGCTCGTCGAGTAATGCCAGTTGCTGCTGCGGTTTGAGCAACGACTGGTGCGCGTGTTGCCCATGAATATCGACCAGATGATCGCCCAGTTCTTTCAACATCGATAGGGTTGCCGAGCGCCCATTGATGAAGCATTTGGAGCGACCTTCTTTCGCAATGACACGTCGTAATATGCAGTCGTGATCGTCGTCCAGTTCGTGATTCTGCAGCCATTGCAATGCTGGAGACTTGGGTTCAACGTGAAAACAGGCTGAAATATCGGCTTTGTCGCAGCCGAAACGAATCATCGAGGTTTCCGCTCGTTCACCCAGAGCGAGTCCGAGTGCGTCAATGACTATGGACTTTCCTGCCCCGGTTTCACCTGTAATGACGGTAAGACCCTGTTTAAAATCCAGCGCCAGTTGTTCGATCAGCGCGAAATTTTTAATTTGGATAGAAGCCAGCATATTGTCGATTCACCTTTTGGCATTCACTGAGATGGCGATGCACCGTTTAACAGACGGGTGTACCGGATTACCTGTGCTTTGTACTAATTATTTGAGTAGTTATCAAGTACTATCTGCATCTCAGAGTCACTCATGCATCGAGGCATCACAGTTTGTGACCCCAACCTAACTTACGGCGTAACACTTCGTAATAGTCGTGGTTGTCCGGGTGCAGGATGCGTAATGATAAGGGATGTTTCTTGATCCGAATGCGATCGCCTGCGTTCAGCCCCATGTTTTCCTGTCCGTCACAGCTGACCATGGGCGAATGCCGTGCATCCTGAGCAATCACCAGTTCCACTACATTGTTGGCATCAATAACGATAGGGCGGCTGGAAAGCGTGTGGGGAAACATGGGCACCAGCACCATGGCATCGACTTGCGGCGAAATAATGGGGCCGCCACCGGAAAGAGCGTAGGCCGTTGAGCCGGTCGGGGTGGATACGATCAGACCGTCAGAGCGTTGGCTGTAGACAAATTGTGCGTCGATGAATAATTCAAACTCCAGCATTTTCGAGATTTCGCCGGGGTGAATAACCACTTCGTTAACGGCGGGCGAATGCCCAATCACCGACTGATCGCGGATGACTTCGGCATTCAATATGTAGCGTTTTTCTTCGCGGTATTGGCCGCGCAAAATCTCGCTGATGCGTTCGACCACCTCAGTGGGGCGGACATCGGTCAAAAAACCCAAGTGTCCGCGGTTGATGCCGACCATGGGTACTTGATGCTGCACCTGTAAGCGTCCGGCGTTTAACATGCTGCCGTCGCCGCCCACCACTATGATCAAATCAACCGACTGTCCCAGTTTATCCGCCGATACGAACTTGGCACTGTCTGACTGCAAATCGTTGGCCAGTGAATCCTGGATCCAGATGTCACAATCTTCGGTGAGCAGGTAATCGTGCAGGGTTTTGATCGTTTCTGCCGCCTGTGGATTTCGCGGCTTTCCGACAATTCCAATGTTGCTAAAATGCAGTTGGTTCTTTTTCATAGGGTTCTGGCAAGAATAGGGCGCCGAGCTGGCTGTTAAGTTTGCCTCACTCTAACCGTTAAGCTGTTGACAGTTCAAGAATTTAATCAATTGTTACTTGACGCTTTTAAGCTCCCGATACCAGAATAAAGGTCAATGCTTGCGTATTGGATAAATCTGCTTTCCGTTGAATTATGGCAACAACCATTAGCCCTCGGGCGCACCAATTGATGAAAGTTCTGGTCGAGAATTATCTGACTCACGGACAACCTGTGGGCTCGGGTAAGCTCGCTCAACTGTCCGATTTATCGGTTAGCTCGGCGACCATCAGAAACATCATGGGTGAACTGGAGCAGCAAGGATTGGTTGAGTCGCCGCATACTTCGGCAGGCCGGATTCCGACCAATCAAGGAGTTCGTCTGTTTGTTGACCATCTGCTGACCATTCGCGATCTGGACAGCTCCATTCAGCAGCAACTTACCGGTGCGTTCAATCGTCAGCTCACCACCGAACAATTGTTGACCAATACCTCTCAACTACTGTCAGAAATTACTTCAATGGCCGGTTTGGTCAAGGTTCCCAGTCGTCGCATAACCCGAATTGCGCACATCGAATTTATGCCACTGACGGAAAAGCGCGTGCTGGTAGTATTGGTTCTTGATGACCACGAAGTTCAGAACCGGGTGATTTACTGCGAGCGTACTTTCACTCCGTCAGAACTGGTCGAGGCGACCAACATTGTCAACGAATATCTGGTGGGCCAAGAATTATCAGCGGCCCGAAAAACCTTACTGGATAGAATGCGGCAGGAAAAAAAGCTGTTGGATCAGCGCATGCAGCTTGTGATTGAGTTGGCCGAGCAGGGTCTGGACGGCGATTCTCTGGCTGACGATTATCATTTGTCGGGCGACAAAAATCTGCTTGATCTGGCGCAAAGCGAGCAGGGATTGAATAATCTGAAAGCGATTTTTGATGCCTTTCAACAAAAACAGGATGTGTTGGCGTTGCTGGATAAGGCTCTTGATGCTGAAGGCGTACAAATTTTTATTGGCGAAGAATGCGCCACTGATGGTTTTAACAGTTGCAGCGTGGTTACCGCGCCTTATCAAATAGAAGGGACTCCCGTCGGCGTGCTTGCGGTTGTCGGTCCGACCCGCATGCATTACGACAAAGTGATCCCGGTTGTCGATATTACGGCAAAATTACTCTCTTCGGCCTTGAATCAGTCTGAGTAGGCCCCATATACCCTGCATCTTAGCTTTATCCCTGTAAAAATCAGGGATTTGGACATTCTGACAACACAGATGAACGGGGTATTTCAATGTCAGAGCAAACTCAAAACGAATCAGAAGTGAAACCAGAAGACATCAATCCGGAAGCGGAGGTAGAGCAGTCTGTCGAAAATGACGCCACAGAGGAATCGGGTGAGGAATCTGTTGAAGCGTTGAAAGAGCAGCTAAAACAAGTTGAGGCCAAAGCCGCCGAGCAGGTCGACATGGCATTGCGAGCCAAAGCCGAAGCCGACAATATTCGTCGTCGAGCCGAGCGCGATGTGCAAAACGCACATAAGTTTGCGTTGGAAGGTTTTGTTGAAAGCCTACTCCCCGTTCTCGACAGTTTGGAGCAAGGATTGGCGCAACCGGCTGAGAGCGATGAAGCCAAAGCGCTAAAAGAGGGCATGGAATTAACGCTAAAAATGTTCATCGACACTTTGGCAAAGAAAAACGTTGAGCAATTGAATCCGGAAGGTGAAAGCTTCAATCCAGAGCTGCACGAAGCCATGTCGATGCAGGAAAACCCGGAGCTGGACCCCAACACGGTGATCGCCGTATTCCAGAAAGGGTATTCATTGAATGGTCGTCTGGTTCGTCCGGCACGCGTTGTGGTGAACAAAGGCAAAGCGCCAAGCGTTGATACTAAAGCTTAAACGGGTAGGAAAGATCAGTTGAAAAGCTTGAATTGATCAAAAAAGCCCCAAGATAAAGTAGCAAGACAAATTATGTGGTTTTGATAGGTCACAATAACTTATCGGGACCCAACAAGTTTCAAAATTCAGATTTAAGATTGGAGAAGTAACATGGGTAAGATTATTGGAATCGATTTAGGGACCACCAACTCTTGTGTGGCCGTTTTAGATGGTAAAGATGCTCGCGTCATTGAGAATGCCGAAGGTGCGCGCACGACTCCTTCGATTGTTGCCTTTACTGACGACGGCGAAACCTTAGTGGGCCAGTCTGCAAAACGTCAGGCGGTTACCAATCCTGAGAATACATTGTTCGCGGTTAAGCGATTGATCGGTCGCCGTTTTGAAGACGACGTGGTGCAAAAAGACATCAAAATGGTGCCTTATAAAATCGTTAAAGCTGATAACGGTGATGCCTGGGTTGAAGTAAAAGGCGAGAAAAAAGCAGCACCACAAATTTCAGCTGAAGTGTTGAAAAAGATGAAGAAAACCGCCGAAGATTTCCTCGGTGAAAAAGTAACTGAAGCGGTGATCACCGTTCCTGCGTACTTTAATGACTCACAGCGTCAAGCTACGAAAGATGCTGGTCGCATTGCCGGGCTTGAAGTAAAACGTATTATCAATGAACCGACAGCGGCGGCATTGGCTTACGGTATGGACAAAGCGAAAGGCGATCGCACCATCGCAGTATACGACCTGGGTGGCGGTACCTTCGATATTTCCATCATCGAAATTGCTGAAGTCGAAGGCGAACACACCTTTGAGGTATTGTCGACCAACGGTGATACTTTCTTGGGTGGTGAAGATTTTGACTTACGCGTTATCGAGTATTTGGCCGAAGAGTTCAAGAAAGAAAGCGGCATCGATTTGCACAGCGATGCACTCGCGCTACAGCGTTTAAAAGAAGCTGCTGAAAAAGCAAAGATCGAATTGTCTTCAAGCCAGCAAACCGACGTTAACCTGCCATACATCACGGCTGATGCGTCAGGTCCAAAACACTTGAACATCAAGTTGACTCGCGCCAAGTTAGAGTCGTTGGTTGAAGAGTTGGTCGAGCGTACGCTTGAGCCAGTAAAAATGGCGATGAAAGATGCCGGTGTTAGCGTTTCTGAAATTGACGACGTCATTTTAGTCGGTGGTCAGACTCGTATGCCGAAAGTACAGTCAACGGTGAGTGAGTTCTTCGGTAAAGAACCTCGCAAAGACGTTAACCCTGATGAAGCGGTTGCCATGGGTGCGGCGATCCAAGGTGCGGTTTTGGCCGGTGACGTGAAAGACGTCTTGCTACTTGACGTAACTCCTTTGTCTTTGGGTATCGAAACCATGGGCGGCGTTATGACCAACCTGATCGAGAAAAACACCACTATCCCGACCAAAGCGTCGCAAACTTTCTCGACGGCTGAAGATAACCAGACTGCAGTAACAGTTCATGTTTTACAAGGTGAGCGAAAGCAGGCTGCACAAAATAAATCACTGGGTAAATTCGACTTGCAGGACATTCCTCCTGCGCCTCGAGGTGTGCCACAGGTGGAAGTGTCTTTCGACATCGATGCGAACGGTATCTTGAACGTATCGGCAAAAGACAAAGCAACTGGCAAAGAGCAGTCGATTGTGATTAAAGCATCGTCTGGTTTGTCGGACGAAGAAGTCGATAAAATGGTGAAAGACGCTGAAGCGCACGCCGATGAAGACAAAAAGTTCCAGGAGCTGATTGAAGTTCGCAACAAGGCCGACGGTCTGATTCATGCAACGAAGAAAAGCATGAACGATGACAACGTGCAAATGGAAGACGGCGAAAAAGAAGCGATCGAAGCCGCCATCAAAGATCTTGAAGAAGTCTTGAAAGGCGATGATAAAGCTGAAATCGAAGCTAAAACGGAAGCGCTATCTCAAGCGTCAGCGAAAATGGCTGAGCGCATGTATGCTGCTGCTCAAGAGCAGGCGCAAGCCGCTGAAGGTGCTGCCGACGCTGGTGGTGAGCAAAAATCCGGAGAGGACGATGTAGTCGACGCCGAGTTTGAAGAAGTTGATGACAAGAAAAAGTAATTGTCACTGAGGTCAACTTGTCACAAGGCGTTGAAGTTACGCGGACTTAATTGTCCGCGTCTTCGTCTCTGAATGAAATATTTGCATTAACAGAAATTGGACTGAAGCGGTATGTCGAAACGCGATTATTACGAAGTGCTGGGCATTGATAAATCGGCCAGCGATCAGGAAATCAAGAAAGCCTATCGTCGTCTGGCGATGAAATACCACCCTGATCGTAATCCAGACTCGAAAGAGGCCGAAGACAAGTTTAAAGAAGCCAAAGAAGCCTTCGAAGTATTATCCAGTGCGGAAAAGCGTCAAGCTTACGATCAGTTTGGTCACGCAGGTGTCGATCCTTCGCAAGGTGGGTTCGGTGGCGGTGGAGCTGGTGGTGCCAGCTTCAGTGATATTTTTGGTGATGTGTTTGGCGATATTTTTGGTGGTCGCGGCGGCGGTGGCGGCGGTCATCGAGCTCGACGTGGCGCCGACTTAAGATACAACCTGGAACTTTCGTTGGAAGAAGCCGTTCACGGCACTCAGGCGAAAATTCATGTGCCCACATACGTTACCTGCGAAACCTGTCACGGCAACGGTTCGAAAAAAGGCAGCGCGCCAACCTCTTGTGATATGTGTGGTGGTGCCGGCCAGGTCCGAATGCAGCAAGGCTTCTTCTCCGTTCAGCAAACCTGCCCCAAGTGTCACGGTCAGGGAACTATGATCAAAGATCCTTGTGGCTCTTGCAGTGGTCAGGGTCGAGTGCGCAAAGAAAAAACTTTGTCGGTTAAAATTCCTGCAGGCGTTGACACTGGAGACCGCATTCGTTTGTCGGGTGAAGGTGAAGCCGGTGGTCCGGGAACGCAACCGGGTGACTTGTACGTTCAGGTACACGTTAAAGAGCACGCGATTTTTACACGAGAAGGCAACGATCTTTATTGCGAAGTGCCGATCAGTTTTACCACTGCTTGTCTTGGTGGCGAGCTGCAAGTGCCCACGCTGGACAGCCGGGTGAACTTGAAAGTGCCTGCCGAATCTCAATCGGGTAAATTGTTCCGTTTACGCGGCAAAGGTGTCATGCCCATGCGCGGATCGACACCTGGTGATTTGTATTGTCGCGTGGTAGTGGAAACGCCGGTGAACTTAAATAAAGAGCAAAAAGATTTGCTGCGCCAATTTGAAGAGTCTTTAAAATCGGGTAATACGCGACACAATCCAAAGTCGAAAAGCTGGTTTGATGGCGTAAAAGATTTCTGGGAAGGTATCACCAAATAATCAGATTTAATTAAAAGGTTCAAAGGGCGCAAACTGCGCCCTTTTTTATTTCTGGACGATTCGGTTGTGGTATTATTTCCGGCCCCGTTACGGCTTAAAAAACGAGAATTACGGTGAATTATTTAGAAGCGAATAGAACACTTTGGAATCAACGCGTCGACGCCCATGTCAGTTCCGAATTTTATGATAATGAAAGTTTTATTGCCGGACGAAACACGTTAAACGACATTGAACTCGCTTTGTTGGGTGATATAAATAATCAACACATTGCGCATGTGCAATGTCACTTTGGCCAAGATTCGCTGTCGATGGCGCGAATGGGGGCCAAGGTTACTGGAATCGATTTATCCGATGCAGCCATCGACAAGGCGCGTGAACTGAATCAGCAACTGGATCTGGATGCCGAGTTTGTCGTTTCTGATATTTTGACCGCCGACACTGTGGTCGAGAAAAAGTTTGATACGGTGTTTGCTTCTTATGGCGTGATCGGGTGGCACCCTGACATTAATCGTTGGGCTCAAGTTGTGAGTCATTTATTAAAGCCGGGCGGTCGATTGGTGTTGGCCGAGTTTCATCCGGTCATCTGGATGTTCAGTCATGACTTTGCCAAAGTCGAGTACAGCTACTTCAATCGAAGTCCGATTGTCGAGACCGTTAATGATAGCTACACCGATGGCAGTCAGTTAGCGCAACCTTTAACGGAATACGGTTGGAATCACAGTTTGGGAGAACTGTTCGGTGCACTTAAAAATACCGGAATGGCTGTTCAAGATTTTCAGGAATACGACTATTCGCCCTACGACTGTTTTCAGCGCAGCGTAAAAATCGACAATGGATTTCAAATTGCCGGCATGGAAGGATTGTTGCCCCTGGTTTATTCTCTTGTTGCGATAAAAGCCTAATCGCCCCGTTAACTCTGAACCAAAGTGTGAAGCCTATCCGGTTTTTGCCGGATGGGCCTCCTTATAATGTTCGCTCTTTCGAAGGAAACCTTGACTAAGGACAGTGGTGTTTTTTCCCTATACATCATGATTCATTGACGCGTCTTAGTCGTTTGTTCGGGCTTTCCGCAGCTTAAGTTTTCAGAATTGAGGAGCATGTTATGAATAAACAGCGGCTTGTACTTGGACTGTTGATGGTGGTGTCAACAACTCACTTGGCGCGCGCGTCGGATCCCATGATCGATGCTGCGATGGAAATGTTTCGCGAAAGCGGCAATTTGCAACAGGTTGGCCAGTGCCTGAATAAAGAGCCTTCGCTGGTTGAGCAATCGGTACGAGCGGCGATGAAAAAATGTTTGTTTCAGCCTGACCAGTCGGAAGCAGCGGTAAACCAATGTATGGAATCGACATTGGCACAACAACTCGGTGTTTCCAAATCGACGTTACAGGGCTGTGAGTTCGAAGAAACTGACGATCATGCAGAAATGTCAGAGCAATATTTGAATAAATACGAACAACAATTGGATGAGCTGTATCAACAGATTGGCGATAACGAGCCTACCGCACAACAGCAAGCAAAAATCGATGCGTTGATTGAACAAATGACACAACATGAGATGCAACAAAGCGAAAAAGAACTGGAGCAGTTTCAAAACTTTGCTTCGGCCGCGAGTGCCAAGACCATGCATTTGATCACTCTTCCGATTTACGAAAACAGCGAAATCATTATGCACATCACTGAAGGTGGTAATATGGAGTGGGGCGATAAAGTGATAAAAACTCTGCCGGCTGCGACATTCTCATCGTCCGCACCAATCGAAGACATCATCGCCTTTTACAAAAGTAAATTGCCCAACTTTAAAGCCAAGCAAGTGGACGAAGAAATGTTCTTGCTAATGGAGTCGATGCCGGAAGATTTTAATCTTCTCAAGCACATCGACAAATACTCTTCAACGCCGCACATTTCTATCAGCAAAAGTAAGGCGACCAATTCGCCAAAAGGTACTCAGGCAATCATAGAAATTGCCTATCGCCGGTAATTGATTTGGCCCGACATTGGTCGGGCCGGTCTTTTGGTTATAAAGATCCCACGCCTTCTCTGCTACAATCATCTCAAAAATAGCAATCGTGGTTAAACAATATGATTAAAATTGCAGTAAATGCCTGTACCGGTCGCATGGGGCAGGAAATCATGTACGCGGTCGATCGGAGTCGGCGCGCTGAGTTGGGAGCCGCCGTTTTGCGGCAGGGTCACAGTTGGGTCGGCAGCCTGGTGAATCAGCAGTTTCCTGAGCTTAAGTCGAACACGCCGCTGGTCGACGATTTGGCAGCAATTGCTGATTCGGTCGACGTGCTGGTTGATTTCAGTTTACCGAAACACTCAGTGGATACCGCCAGGCGGTGTGCCGAATTAAACATTCCGCTGGTGACCGGAACCACCGGATTCAGTTATCAACAAAAACAGTCGATAGAAGCGCTGGGCGATCAAATACCGATTTTGATGGCACCCAATATGAGCGTGGGTGTGAATTTAAGTTTGAAGTTATTGGAGCTGGTGGCTAAGGCGATTGGTGAAGATGCCGACATCGAAATTATCGAGGCGCATCATCGGTATAAGAAAGACGCGCCATCAGGGACGGCACTGCGCATGGGCGAATCTATTGCAAAGGGGCTGGATAAAGTTTTTAGCGAAATTGCGGCTTTCGATCGTTGTGGTAAAGACGCGGTTCGCACGCCTGGGTCGATTGGCTTTTCGGCGATTCGTGCCGGTAATATCGTAGGAGAACACACCGCACTGTTCGCACTGGCCGGCGAAGAAATAGAAATCACTCATAAAGCGCAAAGCCGTCAAACCTTCGCCCAGGGAGCCGTTAAAGCGGCGTGTTGGCTGTCGGAACAGCCGAAAGGTGTTTACGACATGATGGACGTTTTAAACTTGAAGTAATCAGGATAAATCGGCTCCTGGTGAGCCGATCCTCCACTAAGTATTCCCACCCAACCTGAACCTGAAAAAACTTATTGGCGAGTGAGATTAACCATTGACGATGTAAGCAATCTCTCAAGACGTATTCAGACTATCCCGCTAATCGCTTCGTGAAATAAGAGTTCCTTACTGTCAGGAAAGTAGTATCTTATTGATAAATAAAGAGAAAATATTTTAACGGTCAGGCTGTTTATTATTTGTCCAGCTGAAAGCGGGTTGCCGATTTAACTCATC
>JBPEWV010000176.1:0-12657 GCA_052032335.1 Pleionea sp.
TGAAATCTCAAGGTGTCAACCAGATTCAGTACATAATGCTTCGCCTACCGCACGAATTAACCGATATTTTTAGTGATTGGCTGGAGCAGCACTACCCTTACCGAAAAGAGAAAGTACTAAACTACATTCGTGATTTAAGAGGCGGAAAATTGAACAGTAGTCAATTCAACAACCGAATGAGCGGAGAAGGTATTTTTGCCAAAATATTCAAGTCTCGATTTAATCTGGCGTGTAAGAAAAATGGTATGAATACTCAGGGCAAACTGTCATTAAACACGGCAATGTTTGACAAAATGCAGCCATCGCAATTGAAGTTAATTTAACTGAAAATGTTTATCAGGCGCCTATTAAGACTACGGATCAACCAGTGCAGGCATCATCTTAAATAGGATACGGAGCGTTTAGTTCCTAATCACTCCTTTAAAGTCATTTAGTTGCTTAATGTCGTTAATAAAATGAGATTTATCAACTTTAATCGATCGTATGTTGGGCACCGTCATCGATAATTCGACCAAATGTGGCATTGCGCGACATAAGTCAGGTTTAAGACGAACCAATTCCAATGCTAGGGTTGGCTCTGTTGCATGCACAACGATCTTAAAGTCGGTTGACTGGGTACATCCTAGGCTAACCACTTGAGTGCTTATTTTTCCTTCGACAATAGAAAAGCCGTACAAAGTTTCGTCAGAGTTCATTTGTTTTTCTAATTGCGATGAATTGATTGATTCTAATCTATTTTTATCGACCTTTTTCGCACAACTGCTTATCGATAAGCAAGCTAAGACTACGGTGATTAATTGCCATTTACTCATAGTTACAATTCCTTCGTGAATGACTACTTTGTTGAATTGATGTGGGCCGAGTATTTCATCGGCCCCAATCAAATTAACGGTTACGACGAACCAACAAGCCAGCTCCAATCATCCCGATTAAGAACCAACCCAATCCACCGCCTGACCCAGTTCCTTTTACTTTTAAAGAAACAGAGCTTTTGGTAACCGCGCCGAATTGATCCGTAACACTAACTTCGAATTCAAGCGTTTTAGCCTTTTTGATAGAAGGCGCCTCGAAAGTAACAATTCCTTCTGCTCCTTGAATCAAGGTTACTTCAGGACCGCTAAGCTGTACCCAATCAAAAGACAAGGCGTCACCATCAGCGTCGGTTGAACCGGAAGCATCGAGCGTTACGGTCGTCTTCCGCTTCACTTCACTCGGA
The DNA here is from genome assembly GCA_052032335.1 of Pleionea sp. Taxonomy (GTDB): domain Bacteria; phylum Pseudomonadota; class Gammaproteobacteria; order Enterobacterales; family Kangiellaceae; genus Pleionea. Next base: position 1,217 of record JBPEWV010000176.1, read on the forward strand.
ACATCGGCAATGTCAACCAATGGCGCAGTGTTGGAAACAACCATTTTGTCCAGATACGCACGGTCGTCGTAATCTGAAATTGAAAAGTCTTTAATATAATCAAATGCAATGCGGTTTACGCCTTCATCTAATTCAAGCACATAAGTTTCAAACTCGGTCATATCACCAGATCTGGAAAGTACGTTTTCTCCATTCACTGAAATCTCGAAGAAATCATAACCTAGCTCTGACGATACTAAATAATCAAACGTAAGTGTGCGAGGACCATTAATAACGGTCATTAGCGTCGAAGCCTGGTTATCTTCCAGTGCCTCTGGGCTTTGAAGTAACGCCTCGCCATCTTCAGAAGTTCCTAGTTCCCACCCTAAAGTACTAAAGGTAAACCAATTCATTCCAACCACATCGAGTGCAGAATTTGCATCAAACGTTACTGCGGGAATCACATTAAAGTTTGCGGTTCTGGTTAACTCAGGAACATAAAGGTTATCGGTAGTCAAAGACAGAGTAAATCCAGCGTTACCACCCATGTTTGCGGTTACGTCAACTACGATTTGACAAGTTGCATCTGGGGCAAGAGAGCCACCGGAACAATTATCGCTCACTACCGTTGGCGAATCCATATTGATCGCTTCTACAACTGTAACACTACCCAAGTTTAGAGTTGAATCAGGGCCATTCGTCACGGTGAAGGCAATCTCTGAGTTAAAACCTTGCTCAACAACGTCAAGCTCATTGTCTTGCTTGAGTAAAATGCCCGTTAGATTGCCAGCGAACCACGAGTCAAAGTAAGAAACTCGAGAATACACACCCGGAGCATTTGGTTGTGCACATCCGAACCCCCAGCTCACAACACCAACCTGGTAAAACTCTTCATTAATCTCGACAACTAAAGGCCCACCACTGTCACCTTGGCAAGAATCACGTCCACCCTCAGCGAAACCTGCGCACACCATTGTTTCGGTAATTTGATCGTTATAGTCAGTATTGCACTGTTGTTGATCATATAAAGCAACATCGACCTGGTGTAAAACATTCGGGAAATCACTTCCAGATGAAGAACGGTTTCCCCATCCCATGACGGTTAAGGTATTCCCAGTCTCTAGCTGTTCCATTTGCTCTGGAGTGATCAAGTTCACCGGCACAGCATTTTCTGGCTCGTTTTCAAGTACGAGTATCGCCACATCATTATCCAGAGTGATACCAGAATACGATTCATGCATGATGATTTCACTCACCGCAATTCTTTCGCCTTCTGTTGACTCATTTCTTAGGTCGTGAATACCAATAACCACATCAAGAATATCCGCCGTTGCGTTATCCACACAGTGTGATGCCGTTAACGCGTAACTGCCTCCAATATAAGAAGCACCGCAAAACTGACCTTCATTGGCCGAGTTTCCACGTCTTACTAAGGCAGTCATAAATGGCCAAGCACCTATCTCGGCTTCAACACCGCCAACAATTCTCGCATGTTGACCTTTCGTTTTAACCGCGTCTTTATCTGCAAAAGCAGGAGCGACTACGCCTACCAAGCCAGCAGCAAGTAAACATTTTCCAATAAATTTCATCAGGTTCCCTCGGGATTTATCATAAAAATGCGACGTAAATGTCGCGCTCGAAACTTAAGATGAGAATTTTAAACTGAAGTTCATTTTTAACAATGGGAATATTACCTCCTTTATTCGCGCATCCATTCAGGCTTCATTCATCAAACCCAATTGATATGAGAATTAAATCGCGTTGGAGATTAAGCGTCGAGCTGACGTACAGTTTTTATGGTTTAGAATTACGAAAGCAAACAACGAGTTATGACAGTTTATGTTTCCGCAATCAAAAAGAACCAACATATTTGTTGGCCCTTTTGAATAGAATGGTTACAGGTACTGCTTGAGATATTTATAGTTTGGAGTAAGTTTTCCTTTATAAACGATCAGTGAACGATACAGTTCAGGGTGCAGCTCAAGATCTTCGAAACTTAGCGAAAGATCAAGTTGCATTAAATGCGGCATGTAATTTTTTAAAATGGCACTGAAATGATTGGAGGCGTCCAAAGATAACTCACAAGGTAGGTTATCAATCGACATAACGGTGGGTCCCTCCCAAGTGACGCCGTCTTTAATCTCGTCGGTATCTGGATTGTAGGTAAACGTCGGTTTGTCGATAGTGCTCGCGATTTTTGTGCACTCCAAACTTCCATTGATATCACAACTGATATCACCAATGACCCAAGGGAGTTTGGTTTTGTTATCGAGCATGCGCTGGCGGTCGAGATGTTTCGGATACTTTTCGGTCCAATAAGGCGTTTGTATTAATACATTGAACTTACCCAATAGCTGATCGAACGTACTTTCGTACTCATCCACACCATTAGCAACAAAGTCATCGAACTCAAAATCTTTTCCATCTTTTCTTGCATTTATGTGTCGACTACTCGCCACCGTATACCAGCTGCCTTCCGGAATATGACCTAACATTATGGACTGGATATCGACTTTGGGTAATTTCAACCAGCGACAAACTTCTTCTGCACCTTTGCCAACGTTTCCAGTACCGACAATCAAAACTTTCAATGGCTCGCCTTTCTGCAGATCCAATTTGGCAAACGATTGTTTAATCGCTTCAATTCCATCGTAATGATAAGTCTGCTTAACTTGCTCGATCTCACTGTGTTTGTTAATTAATGTGAGCTTCTGGCCAGTAGCCGCAAAGGTATCAATGGCTCCTGCAATACCCGCAAATCGGCCAAAGGCAATGGTTCTTGCGCCACGCTCATTGACAATGGTTTCGTAGTCGAACAATGAAGCACCCTGATCGATAAACCGTTGCAACAAAGGCATATTGTAGTCCTGACCTTTGATGGTGTGAGAAAACGCAACATGAACTTGCCCAGTTTTGATTGAATCGACAGGAGGCTCTTTGATACCGACGACTAATTCATGTTCATCTGGCGTTGCAACCAACTGCGCGCCTGACGACTGATAGTCAGAGTCCGGGTATATTCGAATCTCTGACTGTTCAACATCGATATCAAATCCCTTGTCTTTTAAAGATTTAATTGCTTCAGGGGTCAATGGCGTTCGACGTTCCCATTGATTTTTATGTTCCTTACGTAGAACGGTCTTTAGCATTTCAATATCCTGTTATAAATCTTGTCAGTGTGTGCGTTGAATTATTCGTCGTTGGCCGACTGTTTTATTATAACTGAAGCATCGTCGACCAGCTTTTTCGTCGCCTGAGCCTTCCCCAGCACGACCGAGCCATCAGATTTCACTCGAAACGGTTCATCGTGCTCACCGTGATGAGTAGCGTCATAGATCATCACGGCCTGAATAACGGTTTCTTTTTGAGCCTCGGTCAAAGGTGAGCCATCGGGCCACTTTCCAATTTCGACGGCGGTTTTCATATTTTGGTAAATCTCTGGCGTCATTGACTTAATTAATTGATCGATATTCATTCGGCACTCCCAGAGACGTCTAAAAAAGAGCGCGGATTATATGAAAGACTAACTAGCGGCGCAATGATTGCGACAAGAGGTCAACTCAGTCGTCATTAAAATCAATTAGAGTTTATCCTTTAAAAACAAACAAATACGGCAATTATTTTAGATTGTTTATTAACTGGCATCCTTGCCATTGATGGTTAATAGCCATCGAAAAATAAGACCAATTGCACTCCTCGAGTTGTCCAGGGGCCTGTTTTTCCGCCAGCCATCGGCATCGGTTGATATTTCAGTTTGCCTTTGGCATCGGTTTCGGTATTCAGGAAGTGTTTAATCTTTTGCGCCAGGGCGCCCGCAGAAATGATGGAATCCCAGGAGCGGTAAGCCGACGGCCAATCCAAAGAATACTCTCTGGGTCGTGTACCGCCCCACCCCGGAATGGTTCCGATTCCGGGAAAACGCTCACCAAGCGATTCAATGCCAGCCTCGACCAATAAGAAATCCAGGCGGGAAATCACCGAGCTGGAACAACGGCTGTTCCAGCTGATTAACGGCAGATAACCTTCCAGACCTTCACGACTCGCCGACGCCATACTCGCCAGATAGGTCCAGCCCGAGTTCATTTTGGCGGTTGACTCGCGATCACCCTTTATCGCGCTTTCGATGACATCCCGGGCGTTTTGCCAGGTTACCTCTCGCTGCGGAACACCGGCAAACATAAATATTTCGTTCGCGGTCTTAACTGCCAGATCTTTATCGTCTTGTGTGAATTCTTTTCCTGACTCCACCAAGTCAGCCAGTAAACCAGCTCGATAAGCTAATGGACTGGAAAGCTGACAGTATTCCAAATACCCAGTTCTTGGTTTTGGCCAAAAAAAGGCCAGCAAACGATCGTGCCAACCACTAACCGCCTCGCCCACCGGCTTCTTTTGATACAAAGGCTGAAAAGGATCTTCATCGATCCAGGCCACTAAAGCACGAACGAACTCATCGTCCGGATCGTCCGAACTTGGCACAAAAGGAGGATAAATGTCGTCGCCGATTATCTCGACACCGGAGTCATCGAGTATGCACGGCTCATCCGAGGGTGTTTCTATGTCCGCTTGAATACGCGCCTCAGCGAAGTTCAAGTGCAAGTCTTGTTCGGTGTAGGTCAGCGAGTCCCAGTAATCAAGTGCTTGGTCAGTTAATCGTGCCGCTTCGATGGTTTTACCGGTATCTGGATCAATGAGCGAGGTCGGACGCAATACGGCGGGATTAAGACGCACGAAATCTTCGGTCACTTGCAATGTGTCTCGATACGACCAGGGAACCATTAGGCGGGTAAGTACTTCAACTGAGAAACGGTGACCCTCGCTAACCAGTTGATACAATGCTTTGTCGCTGCTGTATAAAGGTATTTTCCCTTCACGCCAAGCATAGTGGTCGCCACCAAAACGTTTAAACCAAACCTTCCAGGCTGCAATATACAGGGCTCTGGGGGCCTGGAAATTTCCGGCATTGAAAAAGGTCATGTGCATCGAACTAATCCCTACTCTGCTTTGATTTAATTATAGGCTATTGCCTTTGATTGCAGGGGCAACCTCATTAGACAGTGTAGCCGATCTGGTCAATTTCTCGACCAGCATTAATAAAAATCGTTTAATTGACAAACCTTAATTTGAGATTTTTTCTAGATTCGTTCATATAACCTGAACAAACCGGCATCATCCCCTAATAATTGCCGAATAAGGCAAGCAGGCAATGAGCGATTTGTCTATAATGCCCCATTTTTAATTGCGCTCGAAGCTGTATTCATTATGACAATAAAGCTGGATTTACCTTCTATTAATCCAACCGCCGGTTTTGTTAATTACTGGCCATCGCTTCCCGGTGCGGCCCAGTCACTGGCACTGGCTCGTATGGCTCAAAAAATTGACGGCCCTTTGTTGGTCATTTGTAATCAAAGTAGTGAACAACAGCAGCTGGAGCGTGAACTACGACAGTTCGCCGAGTCGGACACGCCGGTTTTAACTTTTCCCGATTGGGAAACTTTGCCATACGACTACTTTTCAGCGCACGAAACGATTATTTCTGACCGGCTGAACGCGTTATCGCAGATCCCCCAAATGAATAAAGGGATCATCATTACCTCGTTGAGCTCTGCGAGCATGCGTTTGTCGCCAAAAGATTTTATAGTCGGTAACGTATTCTGCATAAAAGTGGGTGATACCCTCGATTTAAGCAAAGCCCGCCGCGAACTCGAGAACGGTGGATACCGTTGTGTCGATAAAGTAATGGAACACGGGGAGTTTGCCGTTCGCGGCGCGCTGCTTGATCTTTACCCAATGGGCAGCAAGCAGCCGATTCGCCTCGATTTCTTCGACGACGAAGTCGAAAGCCTTCGAACCTTCGATCCAGAGTCGCAATTATCAACCGGCAACCTTGAGCAATTTAATTTATTGCCGGCACATGAATTTCCAACCGACGACGATGGCATCACCCGCTTCCGCAAAACGTTTCGTCAGCTGTTCGAAGTTGAACTCAAAGACTGTTCTGTTTATCAGGATGTGTCCAACGGTCTACTACCAGCAGGGATCGAATATTATTTGCCCTTGTTCAACGAAACGACCGCAAGCGTATTCGATTATTTACCCGAGTCGACCTTAATTGTCACCGAATCAAACCTTCGGGAGGTCAAGCAAAAACTATGGCAAGATCTCGAAGAACGCTACGAAGAGCGTCGCTGGGATCGCACGCGCCCGATCTTGTCTCCAGAACAAATTGCCCTGCCTGACGAGTCGTTTAATCGCAATTTAAAATTGTTTGCACAGCTGTGTTTTTCAACGGATAAAGCACAGCAATCATTAAATTTAAACTTTGCTTCAACTCGTGACATTACTATTAACCATAAAGCAAAAGATCCGGTGGCTGATCTAAGGCAATTTATCGAACAACATTCACAGCCCATTGTTATTTGCGCCGAAAGTGCCGGCCGCCGTGAAGCAATATCGGAACTGTTACATCGTCACAAAATCAGCGCCACTGTGATAGAGCATTGGCATCAGGCTCTCGGCAATTCGCAGCAGTTGCATCTGACCATCGCGCCTATCGATCGTGGATTCACGCACCCGACTATCGCACTGATTGCCGAAACAGAACTGTTTGGGCAGCACGTTTTACAGCGGCGACGCCGAGAAAAGAAAGGTTACAGCCCTGATGCTGTCATTCACAGTCTGGCCGAATTAAATATTGGCGACCCAGTGGTTCACGTTGATCACGGAGTCGGTCGTTATCGCGGTCTCGAATGTATTTCAGCCAACAACCAACCCGCCGAATACCTGATGCTCGAATACGCTGATAACTCCAAGCTCTACGTTCCGGTTCAATCGCTAAATCTTATTCATCGCTATTCCGGCGCTTCGTCCGAGTCAGCGCCCCTGCACAAACTGGGCAGCGAACAGTGGGCAAAAGAACGAAAGAAAGCAGCCGAACGGGTTCGCGATGTGGCCGCAGAATTACTCGATTTATACGCACGTCGAGCTGCCAAACCCGGTTTCGAGTATCAAACCGAAAACGCCGACTATCACCAGTTTGCCGACAGCTTTCCATTCGAGCTGACGGCGGATCAAGAAAATTCGGTTAACGCCATTTTAAGTGATATGTCAGCAAAAACACCGATGGATCGATTGGTTTGCGGTGACGTTGGTTTCGGTAAAACCGAAGTAGCGATGCGCGCAGCCTTCATTGCGGTACAGAACAATCGTCAAGTTGCTGTGTTAGTTCCGACTACGTTACTGGCCCAACAGCACTATGAAAACTTTAAAGATCGATTTGCCGACTGGCCAGTCAAAGTTGAAGTCTTATCAAGATTTCGCACCAGCAAAGAAACCGACCAGGTAATGGCCGAGCTGGAAAGCGGTCAGGTCGATATCGTAATTGGCACCCACAAGTTGATTCAGGGAAAAATGAAGTTTCGCGACCTGGGTCTTGTTATCATCGATGAAGAGCATCGATTTGGTGTGCGTCAGAAGGAGCAACTCAAAGCGTTACGAGCCGAAGTCGATATTTTAACACTCACTGCCACTCCCATTCCGCGCACCTTAAATATGTCACTGTCCGGCATGCGTGACTTATCGATTATCGCAACGCCGCCCGCCCGACGACTGGCCATCAAAACTTTTGTTCGAGAATACAACAAACCCTTAATCAAAGAAGCCATCCAACGTGAAACACTGCGTGGTGGTCAGGTGTATTTTCTGCATAACAGCGTTGATACTATCGAACGACGGGCAGAAGAATTGCGCGAACTCATGCCGGAACTCAATATCGGTGTTGCTCACGGTCAAATGCGGGAACGGGAACTGGAACAGGTGATGCAACAATTTTATCACCGGCGGTTTCATGTGCTTTTATGCACCACTATTATCGAAACCGGAATCGATGTGCCGAATGCCAACACCATTATCATGGATCGCGCCGACAAACTAGGATTAGCACAACTGCATCAGTTGCGTGGCCGTGTTGGGCGTTCGCACCACCAGGCTTACGCCTATTTGCTGGTACCCTCGATAAAGTCCATCACCCGCGACGCTAAAAAGCGTCTGGAAGCCATTTCATCGCTCGAAGATTTGGGCGCCGGATTCTCTCTGGCAACGCACGATATGGAAATTCGCGGCGCTGGCGAAATACTGGGCGATGACCAAAGCGGTCAAATGGAGTCCATCGGATTCAGCATGTATATGGAAATGTTGGAACAGGCCGTCACCGCGCTAAAAGAAGGAAAAGAGCCCAGCCTGGATGAAAGTCTTTCCAGCCAAACTGAAATTGACTGTGGCATTGCCGCCTTGATACCGGAAGATTATCTGCCCGACGTACATACTCGCTTAACCTTGTACAAACGCATCGCGAACTGTAAATCGGCCAGCGAACTGCGAGAAATTCAGGTTGAAATGATTGACCGGTTCGGGATTTTACCCGATGCTATTAAAAATTTGGTGAAATTAACTGAATTGAAATTAGCGCTGACGCCGCTTGGGATCAAGAAACTAACTGCCAATGACGCAGGTTTAATTATCGAATTTGACCCTAATACAGTGGTAAACCCTGAAGTCATCATTAAACTCATTCAGAGCAATCCATCACGGTACCGTCTCGAGAAGGGGACTATGCTACGCATCAACCGTCCTTTGGAGGACGCAACCAGCCGCTGGAATGAAATTGAATCTTTCATTGAAACCATCAGCGCCTAAGGTTACGCTAGCGAGCGTATGCTCAAGTTTGTCGACACATAGAGTTCAAGGAAACTTGCGTCAATGTTTAAAAAATTAGCCCAATATTCCGCCATTATTGGTATCGGCTCCCTGCCCCTATTTTCGTCAGGACAATCGGTTTCGGCTGGATCAGATGAACATCCGAAACGCTGGTTTGATGTTGAGGTAATCGTTTTCAAAAATCTGAGAGGCAACCTCGACGAAGAGTTATGGCCACAAAAGCAGTCGATTGAATTTCCAGAATCAATAAAAGACATCATCACCGAAACTCTGTACCCCATTTCGGAAAACTTAAAGCGGCCAGAATCAGAACAGGACGAAGAGACGGACAATAATGAAAATTCCGCGGTGACTGAACAACAATCGGCCATCGATTCTGAAGACCGTGTTGCGTTGACTCCGTTTTCGCTACTGGATGAATCGGAGTATCAACTCACCAGCGTTGTAAGCTCGTTAGGACGAAGTTCTCAGTATCGACCGCTGGCGCATTTCTCCTGGCGTCAACCCGTCGAGGGTAAAGCCGAAGCCCCTTGGGTTCGTATCGTTGGCGGAAAAAATTACTATGATGAATTTGAGTACTCTGGAGACTCGAAAAACGCGGCTCAAAATCTGAATCGCTTCTCCTCATCCAGTAGCTGGACCAAACCGGGCTTTGATAACCTCACGACGGACAATGAAATTTTGGACGAAGAAGGTTTAGAGAGTGACGATGCCATCGCATCCATCAGCTATCAGCCTGTGCCCGAAATTGACGGTGCCATTCGGATTTATTTAGAACGTTACTTGCACATCAACACCCAGTTATACTTGAGAATACCCGGACAAGAAGAAGTCGACATTTCCGACTTAAACGCGAACCTGTCCTCCTCGCTATTAAACATGACCGACGACGGTGTACTCGATTCTAACTACGAATCCAGTTTTGGTTGGACCTTTGATGCCAACAATTGGTTTGATCAAAACCAGCAGTTTACTTTGGTTGACCGCTTATTAAACTACCCGCTGGTTCAATCTCGACGCGTTCGAAGTGAAGAAACGCACTATTTTGATCACCCTTTATTTGGTGTTATTGTGCAGATTCGACCGTACGAGCCGGAAGAGAATAACGATCCCCAGTCAGGAGAATATTAAATTATGGCCAAAATCTGTGTTCTGGGCTGTGGCATGGTGGGCAGTGCAATGGCGACTGACCTGGCCAAGCAACACGACGTATTAGTTGCCGATAAAAACAAAGTCGCACTCAAAAAAATAACAGAATCGGTCGATAATATAAAAACGGCCGTCGCTGACTTGACCGATCCCGATGCGATTGCGGACACAATCGTTGATTCTGAATTGGTGGTTTGTGCCGTTCCCGGTTTTATGGGCTTTGAAGTTTTAAAGTCGGTATTAAGCAACAAAAAGCCGGTTGTTGATATCTCATTTTTTCCCGAAAATCCTATGGACCTTGATTACTTGGCAAAACAACACGAAGTTTATGCCATAGTTGATTGCGGTGTTGCGCCTGGTATGGACAACATTTTACTGGGTCACCATGATCAATCCATGACCATCGAAAAGTTTGAGTGCTTGGTCGGTGGATTACCACAAAAACGAATTTGGCCGTTTGAATACAAAGCACCATTTTCACCCATTGATGTTATCGAAGAATACACTCGCCCTGCTCGCTATGTCGAAGCCGGTAAAGTGGTCACACGACCGCCCTTAACCGACTGCGAACTGGTCAACATTGATAAAGTAGGCACTCTCGAAGCCTTCAATACTGATGGCCTGCGAACCTTACTCGAATCAATGAGTCACATCCCGTACATGAAAGAAAAAACACTGCGTTATCCGGGCCATGCCGAATACATAAAAGTGCTTTCTGAATCTGGATTTTTTGCCGAAGAAACGGTTGAGATAGAAGGAAAGCCTTTGCGACCAGTTGATTTTACGGCTCGTATCTTGATGGACAACTGGAAGCTCAAGCGCAACGAACGAGAATTTACCGTCATGCGTGTCACCATCGAAGGCAAAGAAAACGAAAAGCAAAAACGTTATGTCTACAACTTGTACGATGAGACCGATCCTGAGACTGGCATTTCATCCATGTCCAGAACCACCGGTTACACAGCAACTGCAACGGTAAACTTCCTACTCAGTAAGACCTATCCTGAGCCAGGCATTTGCACACCCGAAAAGTTTGGCGCGTTAGAAGGTGCTTGTGATTACGTTTTAAAATATTTGGATGACCGAAAGGTTATCTACAAGAAAGAAGAAATCACCCTTTAATTTAGAGACTGTTTTATGACCGATAAACCACTACCAAAAGAAAAAATTGAAGAAATTCGAGGCCATTTCGCATTTTTCGACCGAGACAATAATGGCGAAATCGATTTGGACGAATTTGCAGAATTGTTAAAAGTTTTGTCACCTGGCTCAAATAAAGAACAAGCCGAAAAAGGCTTCGAGTATATCGATGACAACAACGATGGTCATATTGATTTCGATGAGTTTCTAGTTTGGTGGGAAAGCTGCTGGTGGGAGTTCTAATCCGCCGGTTCTGCCCATAAGTTACTCTCGTGATACAGTACCAGTAAATCTGCAGCGGCCTTAACCAGTCGCTGCATTTTTGTTTTCTCATCAGTAGCTAAGTTTTCTTTATCCTGCTTCAACGCTTGGGCGCGTCGAATAAACTTACGACTGAACGCCAAGATCGCTTCTCTCGCATTCGTCACATGATCAGCCGGAACGGTATCGATGGGCAGATC
>JBPEWV010000177.1:0-14602 GCA_052032335.1 Pleionea sp.
CCTTGTGAAGAAGTATTAAGCTCAGAAAAATTTTGTCGATTTGAAGATGTGCAGCGCGCTTTTCCTGAGGATGAAGATTTAGAGAAGATGGGTGTTTATGATTACGCCGGAAAAGCGTTTAAAAACCGAAACGGTGAACTGGCTGGTCACCTGTTAGTCATGCATGACCAGCCATTTGACGATGATAAATTACTGGAGTCTGTGATTAATCGCTTAATCAGTTTTATCCAGATTGAATGGTAAACCGAGAATAAAACTCAGTGATCGAGTGCGCGTTTTTGTTCATCAATGAGTTCGCGAATGCCGTTTTTACCATGTTCCAGCATGGCTTGCAGATCATCGTATGAGAAAGACTCACCTTCGGCGGTTCCCTGAACTTCAATAAAGCCGCCATTTTCGTCCATGATGATATTCATGTCGGTTTCGGCGTTACTGTCTTCGGCGTAATCCAGATCCAATACCGGGACGCCTTTGTAAACGCCAACCGATATTGCAGCAATCATGTGTTTCAGAGGATTAACTTTTATCTTTTTGTTTTTACGCATCCAGTTAATCGCGTCGACCATGGCAATACAGGCGCCGGTTATCGAAGCTGTGCGCGTTCCACCATCGGCTTGCAGGACATCACAATCGATGTGAATGGTGTGCTCGCCCAGCTGTTTTAAATCGACTGCGGCACGTAATGCTCGACCAATTAAGCGCTGAATTTCTTGAGTGCGCCCCGACTGCTTACCACGAGCCGCTTCACGATCGCTGCGGGTGTGCGTTGAGCGTGGCAGCATGCCGTATTCGGCGGTTAGCCAACCTTGATCTTTCCCTTTCAGAAAGCGCGGCACGCTATCGACCACTGAGGCATTGCATAACACGCGCGTTTCACCCATTTCGATTAGAACAGAGCCTTCAGCGTGTTTGGTAAAGTTTCTTGTAATGCTTACGGGACGAAGCTGGTTCGGGGTTCTACCACTGGGACGCATTGAATTCTCCTGGAGTCTTTGACATTGATCGTGTGATGAATGATTGAAACAATTTAAACCGTATGTTTTTTGCACGGTATTCATTGCTCGCCGGCTGACTGCTGGCTCTCGCAGCCATTATAAATCATTGAGTTGAGTTATTGCACCGGAAAGCCGTGGCAATTACCCATTTTCGACTGTGTCATGGGAAAGATGAAGCGGCTAGCGACATTGGGTACAATAGCGCTCAACATTCAAAGTCCTTGGGATATCTCAAATGATTTACAGCATGACCGCCTTTGCGCGCCAACCTTTAAAAGCCGAATGGGGCAACGCGCATTGGGAGCTCCGCTCCGTTAATCAACGCTATCTGGAAACCAATTTTCGTTTACCAGAAGCGTTTCGAAGCATGGAATTTGCACTCAGAAATAAGTTACGAAAGCGGCTGCAACGCGGCAAAATTGATATCAGCTTGCGCATTGAATATTCACCCACTGAAGCCGACGCCATCTCGATCAACAAAAAATTGGCAACGCAATTGTTAAAGGCGCACGATGAGTTGCAACATATGGCTTCTGAAACACAGGCTCTGAACGTGTCTGAACTGATGCGTTGGCCAGGTTTGGTGCAGACCACCGAGCTGGATACCTCGAAGGTCGAGCAACAATTGCTGGAAGCCTTTGATGAGGCCATTTCGGCCTTGATTAATATGCGTCAGCGAGAAGGTGAGTCGCTGGTTGAGATCATCCAGTCGCGGCTTGATGGCATCACCGAGCAAGTCAGCAAGGTGCGCGCTTGCATGCCCGATATTCTCAAATGGCAACGAGAGCGCATTTTAAATCGTTTTGAAGAGTTAAAAGTGGAGCTGGAGCCGGAACGTCTGGAACAGGAAATGGTGATGTTGGCGCAAAAGGTGGATGTTGACGAAGAGGTTGATCGTCTCGATACCCACATCAAAGAAGTCAGCCGCCTGGTTAACAAAGGCGGAACCATTGGTCGCCGACTGGATTTTCTGATGCAGGAACTCAACCGCGAAGCCAACACTTTGGGCTCTAAGTCGATCAGTGCAGAAACCACCGCCGCGTCGGTCGAAATTAAAGTCCTCATCGAGCAAATGCGCGAGCAAATTCAGAATATTGAGTAAAAACACCAGATTTACTTAAAAATTCTGAGTTTGCTGTTATGATTTTATAACTGAATGCAACGATTTATCCGATATTTATGACCGATCAAGGCACCTTATACATAGTCTCGGCACCCAGTGGGGCCGGTAAAACCAGTCTGTTGAAAGCGGTATTGGCGGAGGCTGACGACATCATCGTGTCTGTGTCACATACCACCCGGGCGCAGCGAAAAGGCGAAGAGTACGGAGTTGATTACCATTTTATAAAAATGGAAACCTTTCAACGTATGATCAACAACGGCTCGTTTCTGGAACACGCAGAGGTGTTCGGAAACTATTACGGCACGTCCCGAGAGTGGATTGAAAAAAAACTGGCTGCCGGCATCGATATCATTCTGGAAATCGACTGGCAGGGTGCTCGACAGGTACGTGAGCAGATGCCCGAAAGTCGCTCGGTGTTTATTTTGCCACCTTCTCGACAAGCACTGGAAGAGCGCCTGCACGGGCGTGGGCAAGATTCGGACGAGGTTATCGCCAAACGGATGTCTGCTGCGAAACAAGAAATGTCGCACTACAGTGAATACGATTACATAGTGATCAACGATGATTTTGACACCGCAAAACAGGAGCTGGCGGCCATTTTTAAAGCCGAGCGGCAACGAACCCACCATCAAATGCGGCGAAATGCTCAATTGATCGACGATCTTTTGGCTTAATCACTGGGCATAAGCCCTGCAGTTGGGTTATTATATGCGGCCGTTTGTTGAGCCTGAGTGCCGACAATCAATCATTGTTTGTTCATTGAAATTTGGAGAAGCTGAATGGCTCGAGTTACCGTTCAGGATGCCGTAGATAAAATCGGCAACCGTTTTGATTTAGTACTGGTATCGGCTAAACGTGCGCGTCAATTGGCCACGCAGGGTAAAGATCCCATGGTTGACTGGGATAACGACAAGCCTACGGTTGTGGCATTACGCGAAATCGAAGAAGGCTTGGTGAACCGAGGCAACGTTGACCGTTTAGGTCAGGTTGTTGAGGAAGAACAAGAGCAGGATTACGCCGAGTAATTACCAGCCCGAGAATTAACAAAGCTACCGAAGTCTGATTAACAGTTCGGTAGCTTTCTTTTATCTATTCTATTATTCTCAAAGTTAGCTAAAACCACCACTGAGTTAGTGATTCAGCGGCATCAAAGTGATCCAATGTCTCTTAAGTTTGCGCCAACGTCGCCATTGATTCATTCTGACGCCGAGAAATAATCGGAGAGTTAAATTTGTACCTGTTTGCCGGTTTGAAAGAACAGCTGGAAACCTACCTGGATAAAGAGCAGGTTAAGCAAATCCAGGATGCCTATGTCGTTGCGCGTGACGCCCACGCGGGGCAATTGCGCTCATCGGGCGATCCTTACATTACCCATCCGGTGGCGGTGGCACGGATATTGTCGGAATATCACTTCGATCCACAAACCATAATGGCGGCACTGCTGCACGATGTGATCGAAGATTGTGACGTCAGCAAAGAAGAGTTGGCCGATAAATTCGGTGATCAGGTGGCCGATTTGGTCGAAGGCGTGAGTAAGCTGACGCAAATCAAATTCCGAACCCGGGCCGAAGCTCAGGCGGAAAACTTTCGAAAAATGATGATGGCCATGGTGCAGGACATCCGGGTCATTCTGATCAAATTGGCCGATCGTCTACACAACATGCGCACCCTCGGTGCTTTAAGACCGGATAAACGCCGTCGCATCGCCAATGAAACTCTGGAAATTTACGCCCCCATCGCTTTAAGGCTCGGGATGTACGGTATTCGCGGGGAGCTCGAAGATCTGGGATTTGCGGCTCGTTACCCGATGCGTTACCGAGTGCTGAAAGAATCGGTGCGTAAAGCGCGCGGTAATCGCAAAGAAATCGTTAATACCATTATCGACAACATCCAACAGCGTCTTGAAGCCGATGTGTTGCACGCCCGTGTGGTGGGGCGCGAGAAAGATTTGTTCAGTATTTATCGTAAGATGAAAGAAAAACGTACCTCGCTGACCGAGGTGATGGACGTTTACGCGTTTCGCGTTATTTGTGATACCGAAGACACCTGTTACCGCATTCTCGGCTTTTTACACAGTTTGTACATTCCCATTCCCGGTCGTTTCAAAGACTACATTGCCATCCCCAAAGCCAATGGCTATCAAAGTTTGCACACGACATTGAAAGGACCGCACGGGTTGCACATTGAAGTTCAAATAAGAACCGACGCAATGGATCAAATGGCAGAAAATGGTGTTGCCGCTCACTGGTTGTATAAATCGAGCAACGACACCAATCCGGCCGAATTGAAAGCACGTGAGTGGATGAAAAGCCTGATGGAATTGCAAAGTCGTGCCGGTGATTCAATGGAGTTTATCGAAAACGTTAAAATCGATTTGTTCCCTGATGAAGTGTTTGTCTTTACACCCAATGGTTCAATCATTGTATTGCCACATGGTGCAACGCCGGTGGATTTTGCCTACGCCATTCATACCGATGTCGGTAACAGTTGCATTGCTTGCAAAATCAACCGCCAGATTATGCCGTTGAGCACACCGCTGATTAATGGCAGCACTGTAGAAATTATTACAGCTCCCGGTGCCAAACCCAACCCCAGCTGGTTGAGTTTTGTCATCACCGGAAAAGCACGGGCGAACATTCGTCACTTCTTGAAAAATTTACGACTCGATGAAGCCTTGAATTTGGGTGAGCGTCTGCTCGACCAGGCACTCGGCGAAAAGTCGCTCGACGATTTTGACGACGAGTTAAAACAACAGATAGCGATCAAAACCAAACACAAAAATTTCGAAGAGGTGTTGACCGAAATTGGCTTAGGCCGTCTTGCTGCAATCGTGATTGCGCATCGGTTAATGCCCAAAGAAGAAGTCGCGGCTGAAGAAGACACCAGTGATAAAAAGCCATTGGCCATTCGTGGCACAGAAGGATTACTGGTCAGTTACGCCAAATGTTGTCATCCCATTCCATACGAGCCGATTGTTGCCTTTGTTAGTGCCGGACGTGGCATTATCATTCATCGGGCCGACTGTAAAAATGTTGCCAAACATCAAACCGACGAGCACAAGTACATGCCGGTGCAGTGGGAAGAAGGCATTCAGGGTGAATTCTCGATCGAACTACGGGTCGTTGTATTTAATGACCGAGGAGTGCTGGCAAAAGTCACCAGCGTGATTGCCGAGTCAGAAGCCAATATAGTCAATATCGACATCGATCAACAAGACGGTGCCACCAATGCGTTGAACTTCACCATGACCGTTCGCGATCGGGTGCATTTGGCGAACATCATTCGCCGCGTTCGACAGTTAAAGTTTGTAAATAAAATCAGTCGCAGTAAATAAACAACAAGATTAACGACGAGGTTATTATGGCAAAGCTAGTGATTTCAACGGACAAGGCGCCAGCGGCGATTGGCACTTATTCTCAGGCGGTTCAGGTGGGCAATACGGTTTACTTTTCAGGACAAATTCCGCTCGATCCCGAATCAATGGAGTTGCAAAACGATTCCATCGAACAACAAATTCATCAGGTGTTTAAAAACCTGTCGGCGGTTGCTGCAGCGGCTGGCGGATCATTAAACGACATTGTGAAGTTGAATATATTTCTAACCGACTTGTCGTGTTTTGCCAAAGTGAATGAAATTATGTCGGAATATTTTGAGCAACCTTATCCGGCACGAGCCGCCATTGGCGTCAAAGAATTGCCCAAAGGCGCTAATGTCGAAATGGATGGCATTATGGTGACCGGTTCCTAGAGCGGCTTATTCCAACAACTATTTTGAACCTTAACGCGCCGATTGATTTGGCAATTGGCGCTTGAGAAATAACGATGAAACAAAATCGACTCGCCCGTATTAACGAATTACTGAACAACCGACAGCCCGATTTAACGGTATTGATGGATCAAGTTCATAAGCCGCATAACCTGGCCGCTGTGGTTCGAACCGCCGACGCGGTGGGGATTGGTGAAGTGCATGCCGTTCGTGCAGAGGGTACTTTGCATCGATGCAGTGGCACTGCCATGGGCAGCGATCGTTGGGTGACTACGCATCGTTACGAATCTTTTAGTGACGGTTTTCAAGTGGTGAAACAACAGGGCATGCAAGTTTTGGCAGCACACTTTTCTGATCAGGCGGTCGATTTTCGCAGCATCGATTACACCAAACCGACCTGTATTTTGTTAGGCGCTGAGAAAGAAGGTGTCAGTCAGCAAGCCGCCGACGCTGCCGATCATCATGTATTGATCCCAATGTTGGGTATGGTTCAGTCGTTGAACGTTTCGGTGGCAACCGCCATTATCTTATACGAAGCGCAGCGGCAAAGAGAAGCGGCTGGTATGTACGGCACGCGAAAGATTCCCGATGAACTGTATGAGAAGTTAAAGTTCGAGTGGCTTCATCCAACCATTATGCGTTATTGCCTGAAACATAAAATTCGCTATCCCCGGCTAAACGAGGAAGGGGAAATCGAAGACGACACCTGGCAAGAACTTCGGCGTAATATTTAGAGCCCATCGAAGACTAAAGGGGGAGCTAAACAACAAGAAGACAAAATTATGAGCATTGTTTCCACCCCCTTAGTCGAGACTGACCGACTGCGTTCGCTCGATTTGATTCGAGGTATTGCCGTTTTGGGTATTCTGATGATGAATATTCAATCCTTCGCAATGCCATTTTCTGCCTACGGTAACCCGACCAATTTTGGTGATTTAACCGGTATTAATTATTGGTCCTGGTATTTATCTCACCTGTTTTTCGACCAGAAGTTTATGAGTATTTTCTCGATACTCTTTGGTGTCGGCATTGCAATTTTCTCCGAACGAGCAGAAGCGAGAGAAGGCCACAGTGGTAAGCGACATTATATCCGGATGTTTTGGTTGTTCGTGTTTGGCATGCTGCACGCCTATTTTATCTGGTACGGCGACATTTTGGTGGCCTACGCCATTAGTGGTGCGCTGATGTATTTGCTGCGTAATGCAAAGGTAAAAACCTTGTGGATCACCGCCATCAGTTTGATCGCCTTTTTGTCGTTAATTCAGTTTGCTCAAGGTTTTGCGTTTCCCTACATGACCGAACAAGAAGCGGCCGATCAAATTCTGGTTTTCTGGGCGCCCGGCGACGAAGCGATCAGTAAAGAGATAGCCGCCTACTCCGGGAGTTGGATGGATGCTTTTAATTTTCGAGTCGGTCAGGCGGCCATGTTGCAAAGTTATGTTTTATTCTACTTGTTTAAAATATTTGCCATGAACTTGATTGGTATGGCGCTTTACAAATCCAATTTTTTCAAGGGCGAGTATCGAACCGGTACCTATCTATGGTTAGGACTTGGGCTGGTTATCATTGGGGTGACTCTTACTGCCCTTGGTGCCGCTAATAACATTGAGCAAAACTTTTTCTGGAAGTACTCCATGGCGTTTGGCATCCAGTACAATTACTGGGGCAGTGCGTTTGCGGCGATAGGTTACATAAGTTTACTCATGTTACTGGCGAAGCGTATCGACACCAACCCGATTAAACGAGCATTTGCTCGGGTTGGTCAAATGGCATTCACCAATTACATTCTCCAATCGGTTTTGTGTACCAGCATTATTTACGGTTACGGCTTCAATTTATTCGGTAAACTCGAGCGTCACGAACAAGTGCTGTTCACCCTGGCGATCTGGGGTGTGCTTCTGGTGCTGTCGAATCTTTGGCTTGCCAAGTTTCGATTCGGTCCGCTGGAATGGTTGTGGCGCAGTTTAACCTATGGAAAAATAAACCACGCCAAGCGCTCATGATCGATCTCGAAGCCTGGATTAAACATGGCTTGCCGGTGATCGATTGCCGGCAAGTCAGCGCATTTGAACAAGCGCACATTCAAACTAGCGTTAACTTACCGGCCGATGACTTGTTTCTGCGCATGCACGAACTCCCTGAAAAGTCGGTTGAACTGTTGGTGATAGTGGATGAAGAGTGCCGGGCAACCGCACAGCAGTTTCTTACTGAGCGTGCCTTTAAGATAGCCGCTTATTGTGACTGGACATCGGTTGCTGAATCGAATGCTGATGTTATTACTTCAGGACAATCAGGCAACTATTTTTGGCGGCCTGCACCTTTCGTTGCGCGATGCGAGCACGATTATTTTCAACCGCTACTGCGCAAAGGAAGTTTGATTTTTGATCTCGCCAGCGGTGCCGGACGTGACAGTGTTTATCTGGCGATGCAAGGTTGGCGGGTAGTGGCCGTCGATAGTTCAGAAACAGCTCTGGTTCGTTGCGACACAACCGCGAAGCATCATGGAGTATCTCTGACAACGGTTGCCGCCGATCTGGAGAAAAACTTTTCGTTTGACCGATTCGATGCGTTACAGCATGAACCTGACGCCATTGTTGTCTGCCGCTATTTGCATCGTCCGTTGTTTGCAGCATTGAAACAAAAACTGAAACCCGGTGGCCTAATCGCTTACCATACTTTCATGGTGGGCAGTGAACAATTTGGCTCGCCGCGAAATCCGAATTATCTGCTGCATCAAGGCGAGCTCGCTTCTATTTTCGAAGGTTACGATATTTTATTGGACGAAGTTGTTACTCTAGGCGATGGCCGGCCAACTTCACATTTTGTCGCGAGAAAACCCAACGCTATTAATCAACACTAAGAGGACGTTATGGGACATTGGTTTAAATATTTCATGGGAATCGTTTTACTTTCGTTGAGTATGACTGCTGTTTCGGCAGAAGAAAAACAACTGCCTCCTGCGAAAAATATTGATGAACTCAAACAGCAGCTTGAAGAGCTCATCGAACACCATGCGTTACCGGGTCTTGGTATTGCCATTGTTGATCGGCAGCAAGATCGATTGATCGCGGGTTTTGGATTTGCAGATAAAGAAGCGGAGCGACGAGCATCGGGCGAAACCCTGTTTCGTATCGGTTCGACGTCAAAAATGTTGGTCAGTCTGGCGGCTCTAAAATTGGTTGAGGAAGGCAAGCTGGATCTAAACTCACCATTGAAGCAGTTAGCGCCAGAACTGGAATTTAATAATCCCTGGGAAGCCACCGACCCGGTGCGCATTGTTCATCTGTTGGAGCACACCGCAGGGTGGGATGACATTCATTTAACCGAATACGCCAATAACGACCCAACGCCCTTAACGTTAAAACAGGGTTTGGATTTTCATCCTCACTCTCGAGAATCTCGTTGGCGTCCGGGTACGCGAGTGTCTTACGCCAATTCGGGACCACCGGCGGTTGCTTACGTCATTGAAAAAATTACCGGCATGGATTTCGAAAGGTACATTGAACAAACGTTTTTTCAGCCGCTCGATATGATGACAGCAACTTATTTGAAACCCGAAGACAATGTTCTTGCGGCAACCCTGTACGCTCAGGGCCAGGCCGTGCCTTACTGGCATATTATTATGCGGCCGTCAGGTTCCATTAATGCTTCCGCACGAGACATGTCACAATTGGTCAAGTTCTTGATTCATCGGGGCGATGCTAACGGTGAAGAAATTTTAACAACCGAATCCATCCGACGAATGGAACAACCCAAAAGCAGTCTCGCCGCTCGTAACGGTTTAAAGCTCGGATACGGCTTAAGCAATTACACCTCGACTTATAAAAACTTCGTGTTTCACGGCCATAACGGCGGCGTCAATGGTGGATTAGCAGAACTCAGTTATCTGCCAAGAGAGGGCATCGGTTATGCCTTCATGCTTAACGCAGATAATGGCGCTGCCATGCGGGCGATTTCTGATGCGGTACGCGCGTATATCACTTACGGTTTGTCCGGTCCAAAGTTACCAGAAGTGCATCAGCTTTCAAGTGACAAGGCCAAGGCTTACTCCGGATACTATCGTCCAGTAAATCCGCGACAAGAATTGGCAAGGTTCCTGGATAATATTTTCGGTGTTCGCGAGCTGGTTGTTTATGACAATCAGTTGACCATCAATGGCAATACCAAAAAACGTTATTTCCCGGTAAATGAAAAAATGTTTCGACTTGAAGAAGAGAGCCAGGCATCGGTTATTTTCTTTAATGATCAACAAGGATCGGCCGTACAGGTGGGTGGCCGTTACCTACAGAAAATTTCTGCTTTTGAATATTGGTTAGGAATGGTGCTCGCCTGGACGACCATTGTTTTGATTGTTCTGCAGTTTTTATGGGCGCTGGTGTGGGGCGTTAGAAAATTAAACAAAAGCATTGGCAAAGGCCCGGTAATGCAAATTCGCATCTGGCCGTTTTTTGCCAGTTTGTCGGCAATGTTAATGGTTGTCTTTTTTATTGTCGGACAGGTGATTGATGTTTTTGCCATGCTAGGGAACGTTAGTTGGGTGTCGGTTGGCATAATGCTTTCGACCTATGCGTTTGCGATTACCGCTGTTATCGGATTGCTGCAAACTATTCGCTACCTTAAGCACGACATTAACACGGTCGCGAAATTGTTTTGTTTGCTCAGCAGTCTCATGTTTGTTATTGCGACAATCTATTGTGCCAGTTACGGCATTATAGGTTTGCAAACCTTTGGCTAATAATGAGTATTCCGATCATTCAGCAAACTGAAACCTGGCTGGTGGTAAACAAACCGGCCGGAGTCTCAGTTCACGATGAAGACGCCAGCTCAGGATTGGTAACTCAATTAAAACAGCAGCTCGGAGTGGAGTATCTAGCCTTGATCCATCGGCTGGATAAAGTCACCAGTGGCTGTTTGCTGTTGGCTAAAAATGCTAAAACAGCGGCGCTATTGGCGAAACAATTTGAACAGCGCCAAGTCGGCAAGCTTTACTTGGCACTCACCAAAGGTAAGCCTAAGAAAAAACAAGGTCGTCTGGTGGGCGATATGACGGCGTCTCGAAACGGCAATTACAAATTGCTTAAAACGCGCAACGATCCCGCGATCACCGAGTTTTCCAGTGTTGGCTTTGATGGCACCTTAC
This sequence comes from Pleionea sp., assembly GCA_052032335.1. Taxonomy (GTDB): domain Bacteria; phylum Pseudomonadota; class Gammaproteobacteria; order Enterobacterales; family Kangiellaceae; genus Pleionea. The sequence goes on from JBPEWV010000177.1 coordinate 11,024, forward strand.
GACTGGTGCAGGTGAATATACTGACCGGAAAAACCCATCAAATTCGTGTCGCCATGAAGGCCAATGGCTCACCCATTTGGGGCGACCGTCGGTACGGTGGTAACGACCATCAATCCGCTGATCGCTGTTATTTGCATCATTTCCGATTGCAGTTTACCGATGAACACCATAAGGCCATCATGGTCGAGTGTTTGCCTCAGTCGGGTGAGCACTTTTTAACGCCAGAGTTTATAACCGCAGTAAACAAAATGAATTATCCAGCCTGAATTATTCAATCTAAACAGACGGCATGCAGCGCTAATTTTGGCGCAGTCATCGATTAAATAGATTTACTTAGGCTTTAACTCGGTAAAACCCTGCTAGTCTTAGTAAGCGCAAACTCTTTAAGGACTTGGTTATGCCAATTATTAATCGTCGTCAGTTTATTCATACCCTGTTGAGCTCTTCAGCCTTGGTATCATTGCCGGCGTTGTCTGGCTGGCAAGTCAAACCATCGTTACCCTATTCGGTTCAGGAAATTTATCCTGCCATGCATGATGGCAAAATTTACGTTGCCGGTGGTTTGTCGCCCGACGCAAAGGCAACTCAGGGCATCACTCGCCGCTTGGCTATTTACGACCCGGCAACCGAAAAATGGACTGACGGACCAAGCTTGCCAGAACCCAGGCATCATCCGTTTTTACTTTCGCATCAGCAAAAACTTTACGCTTTCAGCGGATTTGTCGGCAGTGAACTCGGACGCTGGTCCGCCAGCGCCGATGTTTTGGTGTTGGATGAAACGAGTCAACGCTGGCGAAAACTGTCGGGCTCGATGCCCTTCCCGCTGTGTGAAACGGTCGGTTCATCCTTTGCTACCAACATTCATCTTGCCAGTGGTCGTCGTCCAAAAGGCATGGCAAATGTACAATGGCGTGATCACGCTGATGTCGACTCGCATTTGATTTTCGACCCGGTGGGACAATCCTGGCGACGGGGTATACCCATTCCAACCGCGCGCAACAGCGCGGCGAGCGCAACTGTCGGCGAACAATGGTACGTCATTGGTGGGCGCACAGTCGATGGTGGTAACGTCGCCGTCAACGAAGTCTACGATCATCGACAGGAGCGTTGGGAAAAAAGAGCGGCCATGCCGCAAGCTCAGGGCGGACTTGCAGCCGCAGCATTGCGAGATAAGATTTACCTGTTTGGCGGCGAATATTTTGATAACGGTGGCGGCGTTTACAAAACCGTCTGGGAATATTCGACCCAAGAAGATAAATGGCGCAAGGTGTCGGAGATGCCGATGCCGCGTCATGGTTTGGGCGCGGTTAGCTGGAACGATTCGATTTACGTTATCGCAGGCGCAACACAGGCGGGTGGGCGTGGCACCAGTGATCGCATGGTGGTGTTTAAGCTGTAATGAACTCGATTTTTTATCAAAGGCCATTAATAGAATGTGGGTCGGAATTCTACTGCTGATTTTTCCGCTTGTGTTGTATGTCTTGTCGTTAACATGGCGTCGTCGACTGACCGGAAGACTGCGACTGTTCTATCTCATTCTCGGTGCCATCATCGTTTTGGGTGGCAGTTCGGTTTCTTTATACTTTGCCATGTACTCGGGCGAGCAGGGTGGTATCGCGGCTTTCTTGTTTCAGTTATTTGTAATAGCAACTTATCTCATTTTCGTAATCGCCGTGGTTTTGTATCAAGCAATTAAAAATCGTCGCGATTAAATTCACTGCTACTGTAATTTCAAACGTTTTCTTGTAACCGTTTTTTATGAAGTGTTGGCCTGACAGCGCAATGTACATCTTTGACTCAATATTGCTATAATTTCGCGCGACTATCTTACTGATTGCGGTTTTTCTGAATAATAATAACAATAAAAGGAAACGTGCTTGTGAAATATCTCGTCCTGAAGTTTTTCTTAGTTCTCTCATTGGTATCTTCTGTTCATGCTGTCGAGTTAAACGAAGGCGTGGCGCAGAATAATTTGAGCGCAACCACTGGTAACAGTCTGTCATTTGAATTGCAGGTTCCGGCAGACGCCACAAATTTATCCATTGCCATATCGGGCGGTTCGGGCGATGCCGATTTATACGTCAGGGCGGGGGCGGCACCGACGACTTCGAATTTCGATTGCCGCCCTTACCGATACGGTAATAATGAGACCTGCCAGTTTTCTTCGCCCGCCAACACCACTTACTACATTCAACTTCGAGCCTACAATACTTTCTCAGGTGTTACGTTAATAGCTACGTACGATCAAGCACAAACATCGACTGAGATCTTAAGCAACGGGCAGACCGTCAATGGTTTAAGCGGTTCGTCCGGGTCCAGTCGAACTTATAAGATTGAGCTGCCAGCATCGAGCTCAAATTTAACCGTCGCCATGAGTGGTGGCTCGGGCGATGCCGACCTGTACCTTAAATTTGGCAGTGCACCCAGCACGTCGAGTTACGATTGTCGCCCTTATTTAAATGGCAATAATGAGACCTGCCAGATCGCCAGCCCGCAAACCGGAACCTACTACATTTTAGTTCGAGGCTACTCTGCTTATTCAAATGTCGCTTTGACCGCAAGCTTCGAAGGCGACACTAACAATGGTGGTGCCACCTGGGATGGATACGAAACCTATTACAGCGAAGCCATCGGAAAGTCGGGGCAGGCACTAATCGACGCACTCAATGAAGCCGCGTCACGTAACCATAACCGTATGTCCTACTCGCAAGTATGGGACGCCTTGAAGTACACCGACGAAGATCCAAACAACAGCAATAATGTCATTTTGCTCTACACCGGACGTTCACAATCGAAAAACTTCACTTCCAGCGGCAATAACGATCCCGATGCCTGGAACCGCGAACACAGCTGGCCGAAAAGCCACGGCTTTTCCAGTTCGGGGCAATGGGCGTACACCGACATTCATCACTTGCGACCCTCAGATGCATCGGTGAACGCCACGCGCGGCAATAAAGATTTCGATAATGGCGGCAGTGAAATCAGCGAAGCCCCCGGTAACTTCACCGACAACGACAGCATCGAACCGCGCGACGCCATGAAAGGTGACTTGGCGCGCATGATGTTTTATCTCGACGTACGTTACAACGGCAACGACGCCAGCGGCGTGCCCGATCTAAAACTGGTGAATTACACCGGAACCAGTGGCGCAACACTGGGTTCTTTGTGTGTCTTACTCGCTTGGCACAATCAAGATCCGGTCAGTGATGAAGAAATCGCGCGCCACGCTCGAATTGTTGAGCGGCAAGGCAATCGCAATCCCTTTGTTGATTACCCTGCATGGGCGAATGAAATCTGGGACAACAGCTGCCCATAACACGAAGTTTTAGAGCTGTATTCATTTTGAAAGCGAGCATGGCTCAGCGATGCTCGCCACACTTATCTTTTCTATATAAAAAAGTGATTTATATTTTAGGAGCTAGGAGCTAGGAGCTAGGAGCTAGGAGCTATACTGTCAGCAATGTTTAAGAACGAAGCGAGTAGAATTATGTATCGAAAACAACTCTCGGTTTTATTCGTCGGGCTTATTGTAAGTTTTATTGTCAGTTGTTCCAGCGACCAATCTTCGCAAGCTGAAGA
>JBPEWV010000178.1:0-12393 GCA_052032335.1 Pleionea sp.
CCAATTTTTCAGCCAAAGGAAAACTGTTAATCAATTCAGCAAGAGGCAAGCTTGCGGATCATTCGGGGCTAAGGCAATGGGTCGATTGGGGTGGCGAACTGACCCTGGATGTTTGGCCCAATGAACCCGTTATCGATTCTGATTTGCTGGATTGCGTGTTGACCGCAACGCCACACATCGCGGGTTACAGCATTGAAGGGAAACTCAACGCATCGATTAAAATTTATCAGCATCTGGCTGCTTATTTCGAGCTAAATGCGTCAATCAATAAAGCGTCATTGATTGCGCCTCCGATCGCAATGGATATCAGTCGATCGACTACTTTGAGTTCTTTATTTTTAGCCAGTTACGCGATTGAAAACGATCATCGGGCGTTGATAAAAAGTTACCGACAGCGTGGATCGTCAGGTTTTGTCCAGCTACGAAATCAATACCGTTTTCGTCGAGATTTTAGCGGACAAGACTGGTCCGGAAACCAATCGTTTGAAGCACTCAAGCGGTTGCTTGACTCTCTAGGGTAAATTGTTTAATTCGATTCTGCGGTAAATCCATTCCAGTGACTGGCATTTCGTCCATTTGATTTCACAAAATAGGCTGCTTTATCAGCAGCGGTGATAAGCGATTCTGCGATTGTCTGGTTTGAGTTATGTTTCTGGTCGGAATCACTATGTCGAACTGGATCCCAAGTGGTGCAGCCGATAGAGCAGGTCAAACGATAGGGCTTACCCTGAGTCGAAATCAGCTGTTGTTCGGCGACCATTTTTCGGATGCGTTCGGCAATGTTCATGGCTTCCGTCGCTTCACAGTTTGGCAGAATGACGGCAAATTCTTCGCCGCCATATCGGGCCAGTAAATCAGTGGTTCTTAAATTCGGTAATATGATTTTGGCAATGTGCTCCAGAGTATGGTCGCCAGTTGCATGACCGTAATGGTCATTGATCTGTTTAAAATGATCAAGGTCGATGAATAAACAGGAGAGCGGGATTAACTCACGTTCGGCTCTGGCTATTTCTTTGTCTAAGGACTGGTACAAACAACGACGATTACGGGTTTTGGTCAGTGGATCGGTTAAACTTAAATGCTTCAGTTTTTCGTTGTTAATGGTGTTTTCAATGCAAATGGAAACCACTTGCGAAAAATGCTGATAGAAGTCGGTGGACATCTCGGGTGTAAATCGCTCTGGCGAATGGCTGCCCAGATGATAGCTTCCAATCAGAAGTCCGTTGCGTACCAGAGGCAATAAAATAAATGACTGGACCAGATGGCCATGCTCAAAGAGTTTGTCGGAAATAAAAAAGTTTTTTTGTCGGATTTGAACCTTATTGCCCAATTCATAAAATTGCTCGATTTGACTCAGCTCGTTGGTAAAAGTGATGAGGTTGAGTTCGGTGTCCGGGTAAATTTCGTCCAGTAATTGTACAACTTCACTGTAAGGATCGTGCAGTATTAAACTGATCGCCTCGACATCAAAGCGGCTTTTGAAATCGCCGGTTAATTTTTCCAGTAAAAACGGCAGCGAACTTGTGTTCAGCAGGTCAAATTCGAGGCGATGAAATTTTTTTTGAATGGCGCTGTTGATTTCGGCTTTGCTGACCAAACCGTCAAGAATACTTTTAAGCCGTTTGTTCTCTTCTTCAAGAGATTGACGGTTGTCGTCTGTGGGGTGTTGTATAATTGCCATTCGCTATTATATTTTACCGAAATCGATATTCGAGTTATTTATCCTTGCTTATTTTCAGTGGATAAGTCAAAAAAGAATTTAAACTGGCCGAATCTGTTCAATATTTTTATACCGCTTTTCAGTAAGATACAAGATTCTTGCATTTAATTTTTGAGAATTGGTTCATCATTTCTCTTGCGGCAACTATAATAAAGTTATACTTTCGTATCAGTTGTATAAATGGATAACCAGCGAGCACTTAATGGCCGAAGTTAAAGATAAAGACCAAGTCGAATGGAGCAGCGTTGCGGTAGACCGCAGAGGCGGTGATCGACGCTCAGGAATTGATCGACGTCAGGTGAAAGGCCGTTCGATTACCGTCCCGGACATGCGGTCGGGAATTGATCGTCGACAAACAGACCGTCGAAAAACCGTTCGATTGACCATTACCGGACGTGCCATCGATATTTAATGGTTTTCACTTTTAAGTAATGTTAAAAATCTGACGGCCGCTTTCGACAGCGGCCGTTTTTTATGATGCAGCAGTCCAAGCGGTCGGTATAAGGAAAAGCTGTTACAAAACAGTTGCTTAAGTTTTGGATTCGCTAGGCTCTTGGGTAAAACACTCCATCCCAAATCGCATTCCACTAATGTTTTAATGGTTTCCAGATAATCACCGTTGCGTATTTTGTCGAGGTGAACGCCATGCGATTTAAAAAACTCAATAATTTTTACGCGGGTAAAGGTGTGTTTTTCGGGCAAAACCACCGGAAATTCACTTAATCTGGATAAATCGAGCGCGTCAATGCTGGCTATCGCACTGTTATAAGCACAAAAAATGGCCAGTTCGTCGTTCCAGACTCGGTAACTTTTCAGTTTGTTGTCAATGGCATCGGGAAGCGTCAAAAGGGCGCACTCGATGTTTCCGGCGACAACACCCGCATAGGCTTCCTCAGAATCCATAAATTGTACATTCAATTCAATCTCCGGAAAGTTTTGTCGCAAATAGCGCAGGGTCGGTGGCAATCGGTGCAGTCCGATATGATGGCTGGTGACAATGTGCAACGGGCCGGACAGACCCGCATTCAGATTCTGGATTTGGTGGCGTGCAAACGCCAGACTCTGCAATACCGTCTGAGCCTCCGTCTTGAGCACGCGTCCAGCCGCTGTGAGGTGAATGGTGTGGCCAACCCGGTCGAACAGACGGGCGTCGAGCTGCGCTTCGAGATTGGCAATGCGTTTACTGACCGCAGGCTGGGTCATAAAAAGTTGTTCTGACGCCAAAGTGAATGACCCTAGCTCGGCGACGGCGATAAATACCCTGAGTGATTGCTGATCCATTTTGCCTCCCTAACTTGCCCATCAGCTTAGCATAACAAAATGGAATTAATTATATAAAAAATATGAATTTGCTTTATCTGTCTCGCAAATTTAAGGTGAATTCATGAACCAATGAATGAGGACGGAAAGCCATGGCGAGCACCTTGTACGACAAATTATGGAAAGAGCATTTTATTCGACCGCTGGATGGTGACAACGCACTGATTTACATCGATCGCCATTTGTTGCACGAAGTGACATCACCTCAGGCTTTCGAAGGCTTGCGCTTGCATGATCGCCGGCCGAAACGAATTGCGGCCAACTTGGCAGTGCCTGATCACAATGTTCCAACCAAAGATCGGCATCTTGGCATTGTTGACGACGTTGCCCGAATTCAGGTCGAAACACTTGACAACAATTGTGAGAGCTATGGCATACACCAGTTCAAGATGGACGATTTGCGACAGGGCATTGTGCACGTTATCGGCCCTGAGCAAGGCGCGACTTTGCCCGGCATGACGATTGTGTGTGGTGATTCTCATACGGCAACACATGGTGCCTTTGGCGCATTGGCATTTGGTATCGGAACCTCCGAGGTGGAGCATGTGTTAGCCACGCAAACCTTACGTCAGCCGAAATCGAGAAATATGAAAGTTCAAGTTGACGGCGTTCTACCACCCGGTGTTACTGCAAAAGATCTGGTGCTGGCGATTATCGGCCAACTTGGCACCGCGGGCGGAACGGGCTATGCCATTGAGTTTATGGGCAAGGCCATTGAAAACTTATCGATGGAAGGTCGAATGACCGTCTGTAATATGGCGATTGAAGCGGGTGCCCGGGTTGGTTTGATTGCGGTTGATGAAAAGACCATTCGTTATGTTAAAGGCCGTCCGTTTGCGCCAAAAGGCGAACATTGGAGACTGGCGGTTGAGTATTGGCGAACCCTGCACAGCGATCCCGACGCCCGATTCGATAAAACGATTAGACTCGATGCCAGCCAAATAGCACCGCAAATCACCTGGGGAACCTCTCCTGAAATGGTGGTTTCGGTCGAACAGGATATTCCCGGCGTCGAATCAGTGGCCGATCCAGTAGGGCGGCAAAGTCTGGAACACGCTTTAGATTATATGGGATTAAAAGCCGGACAAGCCTGGTCTGAAATCCCGCTGGACAAAGTTTTCATTGGCTCCTGTACCAACTCCCGAATCGAAGACTTAAGGGCGGCGGCCAAGGTTGTTCGCGGCCGAAAGGTGTCTGACTCGATCAAGTTGGCCATGGTGGTGCCCGGTTCAGGGCTGGTTAAAAGACAAGCCGAACAAGAAGGTCTGGACCAGGTGTTTTTGGCGGCCGGCTTCGAATGGCGCGAACCTGGTTGTTCCATGTGCCTGGCGATGAATGCTGACAAGCTCGAGCCGGGGGAACGTTGCGCTTCAACCTCAAACCGTAATTTTGAAGGTCGCCAGGGGCAGGGCGGTCGTACCCATCTGGTCAGTCCGGCAATGGCCGCCGCTGCCGCGATACAGGGGCATCTGGTCGACGTTCGACTGTGGCAGGACCAACAGGAGGTAGCCTAATGCAAGCTTTTGAAACCGTTCGCTCAATCGTTGCGCCCATCGATCGTGCCAATATTGATACCGACGCGATCATTCCCAAGCAGTTTTTAAAGTCGGTCAAACGCAGTGGGTTCGGCCCCAATTTGTTTGATGAATGGCGCTATCTCGATCGTGGCGAACCGGGGCAGGACTGTCAGAATCGGCCGTTGAATCCCGATTTTATACTGAATCAAACTGAATTCCGACAAACGCAAGTTCTACTGACGCGCAAAAACTTTGGCTGTGGATCGAGTCGCGAACATGCGCCCTGGGCATTGAGTGACTTTGGTATTAAGGTGATTATTGCGCCAAGTTTTGCCGATATTTTTTACAACAACTGTTTCAAAAACGGGATTCTTCCGGTGGTTTTGAGTGCGCAACAGGTTGAACAACTGTTTCAAAGCGCGAGCGTTAAACCACTTTATGTCACGGTGGACTTGCCACGCCAATGCCTGTCTTTTTCTAATGGCGATTCGTTTTGCTTTGAACTTGAGTCGAACCGTAAGAACGCTTTGCTTCAGGGATTGGATGAGATTGGAGAAACCTTGAGTCTGTCAAAAGCCATCGATGCTTTCGAGCGCCAACATCACAGCCGATTCCCCTGGTTGTCACAGCTTCAGGAAGATGATTCTTATGAGGGTAATACTTTCGAGGGTAACTCTTTAAAAGGCGCTTCTTTAGAAGGGCACTCTTCAGGAGCTAAGACGTTATGACTCAGTCGGGTGACAAACAACGAGTATTATTATTGCCCGGTGATGGCATAGGTCCGGAGATTATTCACCAAGCGGAACGCGTTCTGCATTATCTGGTCGAGCGACAAGGGTTAACTATTGAGTTGGATCGTGCCTTGGTAGGCGGCGCTGCTTACGATGAACAGGGTCAGCCTTTGCCTGTTGACACGCTCACAAGCGCTAAAGCCGCCGATGCCATTTTATTGGGCGCGGTGGGCGGGCCTAAATGGGAGCCGTTGGACATTAGTGTTCGACCCGAGAAAGCCTTGCTTGGTTTACGCTCGCAGTTGGAACTCTTTGCCAACCTACGACCGGCACTGCTCTATCCGCAACTGGCAAGTGCCTCAAGTTTGAAACCCCAGCTGGTGAATAACTTGGACCTCATGATTATTCGTGAACTGACCGGAGGCATTTATTTTGGGCAACCAAGAGGCGTGGAAGAACGCAACGGAGAACGGGTTGGCTTTAACACCTATCGTTACTCGGAAAGTGAAATCGAGCGTATCGCCGACGTGGCCTTCGAAACGGCAAGAAAGCGCCAGGGGCGTTTGTGTTCGGTGGATAAAGCCAACGTGCTGGAAGTGACTGAATTATGGCGCGAGGTGATGACCCGGGTTGGCAAAGCGTACCCCGATGTCGAGTTAACTCATATGTACGTTGATAATGCCGCCATGCAGTTGGTTCGTCAACCAAAGCAATTTGATGTGGTGGTTACGGGCAATATGTTTGGTGACATTCTTTCGGACGTTGCCGCCATGTTGACCGGCTCCATCGGAATGCTTCCTTCGGCCAGTCTCGATGCGAATGGTAAAGGTCTTTATGAACCGGTGCACGGTTCCGCCCCGGATATTGCCGGGCAAAATAAAGCCAACCCGCTGGCAACCATTTTATCCGTCTCGATGATGCTCCGGCACAGTCTTGATCGGGCCGATCTGGCATTAAAAGTTGAACAGGCCGTCAGCAAAGTCCTCGATGCCGGTTTGCGCACTGCTGATATCGCTGTCGACACCGACACGGTTGTGTCAACCGATGCGATGGGAGATGCTGTGTTGAAGGCGTTGCAAACGCTCGACTAATTGCTAGCTCGATTGATTATTCTGTCACCAAATTGACGTTGTGTTTTGCATCGTTGACCACATGTGTCAGTGGCGTGGCAAGGTCTACCTGATTAAGTCGACAATGTTCTAGCGCGATCCAATGCAAGCGCTGCTTGATGTCGAGCAGTTTGTATGGGTTCTTAACGCAATAAATCAAACGCCAAACAATGCAATGATCGTCGTGTTTGATCATTTTTACCGCGATGGGCTGCTGTTCGATGTTGTTGTCTTCAGCGCACAGCTTTTGCCAACTTTCTCGTAATACTCGTTCGACTGTTCCAGGTTCAACATCGTAGCCTATATTAAAATCGAGAAAATCTTTTAATGAGCTCGTCGTATGGGATAAATTTTCAATCACACAGCCGCGAAGTTTTGAGTTGGCAACGGTAATTTCGTGACCTTGCTGCATATCTCGCAGGGTGGTTTGACTTAAGGTTATTTGCTGAATAACGCCAAAAATATTCAACTCCTGAACTTTCACTACATTACCGGGCTCAAGTGAACGGTTGTAGTGAAACAACAGGCTGCTGATGATGTCGTCTAGAAGGTAATCTTTGCTTGCGTACAGAATCAGCAAAAAGGCGCCTATGATGGAAGAGGTCTGAAGCCAGTTATCGAGATTTAAAATATTGAGAATGGCGACAAACGACAGCGATACCACAATAATAAAGGTCAATACACCAATCATACCGCTGGTGTAAGAGCGCGCCATCACCGTCTCGCCATTGACTTCTCGTTCAGTACCGAACCGAGAGAGCACCCACAATTGGAGCAGGTGATTAATGGCAAAGGCAATAATGATGGTTAGGCTTATTTTGGAAAAGGCCTGTCCTAACTTGAACTCAAACAAGCCGGCCATCAGATAAGTCGCCAGAATAAAGATATTGATGACCCTGAGCGCAGCCACTCGTCGGTTGAGTTCTTTCTGGGTTCGGTTATTGGCTGACCATAAAGTGAGCCAACGCGAGCTCAGAAGTGTGAGCAGGTTTAATCCGATGATCCAGTAATCCAGCGAAGTCAGCTGAAACTGGTCAAGAATGGCGCTTAGTTTGTCCGTGTTCATTGAAATCCCGTGAATTGATTGAAGTTCCGTACTGTTGCTGCTTTATTTTTGCGTCAATTTACCGTGATTCTACTGCAAAAATCCACCGTTACAGTAAAGGCAGTCGTGAATTGTCTTAGGGCTGCCTATAAAGCGGCAATTAGATTAAGGGAGCTCGGTAAATGCCAATTTAGCGCCAGCGGTGACCGTTCAGGCGTCAATATTGTGAATTTTGGGATTGTGACTATGATTTAAACTGGGTGTTTTTGATTTTAAAGACAGTATTTGATTAATAAGTCTTTCAGTCGCCAATTGAGGATATCGCGGTTTTGACAGACTGTTTGCTTATAACTATCTTAAATTAACGACTGTTTATCATGGCAAATTAAAAATAATAACAATCGTGTGCAAATGAATTGTGTGCAGATAATAAAGGGTGGAAGTATGAACAGCTCACCAGAGACCCTTAAGCAGTTGGTGTACAGCAGTGTCGCCCAACAAGCGTTTACCCAACAAGAATTAGAAGACATTTTACAGATTTCACGGCAAAACAACCGACGTGACCAGATCACCGGGTTGTTGCTGTATCGCAACGACTGTTTTATACAGGTGTTGGAAGGTCCTGAACAGAAGGTGGAGCAGGCCTACCAGCGTATCTGCCGAGATTCAAGGCACTACGAGGTATTTACCTTGTACGATAGTCCTGTTTTAAATCGCGACTTTCCGCAATGGGCCATGGCTTTTAATGGTGATCAAAGTGAGCCCATCGAAGGCTTGTCCGATTTTCTTCATCCTTATAAATCCGAAGACGAATCAACCATTTCTGAGGGGGCAGTTAAGCAATTGTTGCGCCGCTTCCGAGAAGTCAACAAACGATAACTTATGTCAATGACATCATCATTTAAGACAGAAGCCGAAATCTCCAAGTTTCAACTGTTGGTTCCAGCCGGCATAGTGAAACCGATCATTAACCTGTTTATGGCCTTTACCCTTTTAATTGGTCTCAGCGTGATCGTTGGCTGGTGGGCAGGCATTGATTCGCTGGTGCAAATTCACGAAGATGCCGTACCAATGCAGTTTAATACGGCTTTGTGTTTTCTAGGTATTTCGGTTTCTGCCCTGGCAATTTTTAGAAAAGCCTATCGGTTTTCGGCCGTTGTCTGTTCCGTGGTTTTCGTAATCGCCTTACTGACTCTGATTCAATATCTATTCAATCTCGATTTTGGTGTCGATCAGTTATTTCACCAACATGAAATTACCACACAGACTTCACATCCCGGCCGTATGGCACCCAATACGGCAGTTTGTTTTTTACTGAGTGCTGCTTTCTTATTTTGGTTGAGCGTTTTCAAGGTTATGCGCCGCAGCCTGGTTGTTATTGGTATTGTGTGTGGCCTGGTTTTGGCGATTGGCACTGTTTCTATTTTGGGGTATTTGCTTGACATTGAAACCAGCTATGGCTGGGGAAAATACACCCATATGTCGCTACAGACGGCCATCGGCTTTAGTTTTTTTAGCTTGGCGTCGCTGGCCTATGTGTCAAAAAAATCTGAGCAAAGAAAATCTGGCTCATACCAGCTTACCTTGTTAACGGGATCGATTTTACTGAGTGTCACCGTTCTATTCACCAATGCGGTCAATCTTTATCAAAACCAGAAAATCCAGGACCAACTTGAAACCGTTCGATATCAGACAGAAAATGAAATACTGCATGAGTGGCGTTTAGACTTACTTAAGTTAGTCAATGCGCTTAAAGATTTAAAAAATTGGTCGCAACGCAGCGGTCGAGATTACTTTCTTCCGGAGGCCCTGGTCGCAGCATCGTCTCATGATGAATCGGGTACAGTAAGTTTTGCTTACGCTAAAAGCTCAACCGTTGAGCTTGAGTCGCTTATTCGTGACTTAAACTTTAATAGCTTGCCGGGTGATCGGGTCACTCGGCAATTTAACGTTTTGTATTCGGAGTTGTTTTTACACAATCAAGATTACCATTTTTTTCTCGAGCTTACTCCATTTGAAATGGGGCAGGTGAACCAAAAGTTACCAGAAAGCCACTATTTGCTATTTAATTATAACAAGTGGATTGAAAACTACGTTCAATCTAGTTTAAAAGCGGGCGTAGCGCTTAAGCCTAAGTTGCGGAACGGATCCGTCGTAATGCCTGAGCAGTTAAATAATGCAAAACTTATTGACCTGACCTTGCCGTTACCGTTTAAGAAGCAACAGTTTCAGTTGGCTGTTTCTACAGACTCGATCCAGGGACTTGAACGATTGGTCGAACTTGTCTTTTGGATTGGTTTTTTGGTGACCCTGGCAATCACAACCATTGTTTACCTTGCGCAAAAGTCCAGTTTTAAATCAAAGTTACTGCAGCGACAAATCGAAGAGAATCATGATTTTCAGAAAGAGTTGATGCAGTCTAATTTGACCATAAAGCTGGCGACTGAAGTGGCAAACCTAGGGATTTGGAGTTGGGACGTCGATACCGGTAAGTTGAACTGGAATCAACAGATGTTTGAAATATATGAAACTCCCGACGAGGTTATCGAAAGCGGGCTTTTTTACGATTACTGGTACAAGTCGGTACACCCTGACGATAAAGAAAGAGCCTCGAGTACTCTGGCAAAAGCGGTGGAAGAAAAACGAACATGGTCAGAAGAATTTCGTTTATTATTGGACAATGATCGAATTAAATACATTCGTGCTAACGCAATTTGCACCATAGAGCCCGATTCAGGGCACTTAATCGTCATAGGCGGCAATGTTGATATCACCGAAGAAACTCAACTGTTACAAGAACTAAAAACGAAAACCGAATTAGCCGAAAAAAACACCTTGGCCAAAAGCCATTTTCTCGCCAATATGAGCCACGAGATTCGAACGCCCATGAATGCTATTTTGGGTATTGGCGACTTGATGCAAGGCACGCACCTCGATCCAAAACAATACGAGTACATGAAGTTGATCATGTCGTCGGCGCAAAAGTTGCTGGATTTGTTGAACGACATATTGGACTTGTCAAAAATCGAAGCCGGCGAGATGAAAATAGAATCATTGAGTTTTCCTCTCGAAGAGGTGATCGCGGATTCACTGAAGAGCTTGTCGACGGTCGCGCATCAAAAAGGACTGGACTACCATTTTTTCAGTGATCCCAACTTGCCAATTTGGGTGTTCTCAGATCCAACCCGATTGAGTCAAATAATCATCAATCTGGTGAATAATGCGATCAAATTCACTGAAAAAGGTGAGATTAATGTTTCTTTATCGCTGAACGATGCGCCAAGGGTATCGAAGGATGTTGCCGTGGTTGATATTCGGGTAAAGGATACCGGTCTTGGGATTGAGTCGTCCAAACTGTCCAAGCTGTTTAAAGCATTTTCTCAAGCCGATGAGAGCACCACACGAAAATACGGTGGTACCGGACTTGGATTATCCATTGTCAAGGAGCTGGTTAATCTATTGGGTGGTACCATCGATATTAAAAGCGAGTTAGGTAAGGGGACCGAAGTAATAGTAACTCTTCCTTTTAAGCTGGATAAAGTAAAGTCGAATGACGACTCTGTGAGTGAAGATTTTCAGTATTTTCTAAAGCATAGTAACCAGTCTTTGAAAGCGATTAATTGTCTTGTTATTGATAATCATGGCGGTAATCGGCAATGGCTGACTGATATGTTGCATTCCTGGAACTGCAATGTAACGCCATGCGACACGGCGGAATGTGCTTTTGAAGCCATTAAGAACTATCACAAAGAGGGTAAACGATACCATTGCATGTTGGTAGAGCGCGATTTAGAGGAGATGGATGGTTTTGAGTTCATCGCACAAGTTAAAAAATTAAGCAACAATCTCGGTGTAAAACCGCTCGAGGTTGTTGTCATGCTCAGTGCCAGTGAACTGCAGCGAGATCTCGAAGCCTGTCGCCACTACGATGTGAAAGAACATCTTGTGAAGCCTGTTAAACAATCTGAAGTGTTTAATGCGTTGGTCTCAGTTTTGGGGATGCGTGAAACCGACAATCAGAAAAAGCACGAAATTGGAGAGATTGAGAAAGCGCAATCGCTGCAAGTGTTGGTTGCAGAAGATCATCCGGTAAATCAGTTTTTGATTAAAGAAATTCTGGATAAACGAGGTCACCAATGCTTGATTGTTGAAAATGGCTCACTGGCAGTGCAGGCAATAAAAGACACAAGTTACGACGCTATTATCATGGACGTACAGATGCCGGTAATGGATGGCATAGAAGCCACCAAAGCGATTCGCAGTGGTATGGTTAATAATGACGTTTGTATTATTGGCTTGACCGCACGAGCGCTGAAAGAAGACGTTGCCGAGTGCTTGCAGGCCGGAATGGATTACTATTTAACTAAACCAGTAAACCCGAAAGAACTGCTTCAAGTGTTAGAAAACGACGCCATTCGTAACGTAAGAAAAAAAGTATTAATCGGTGAAGCTGAGAGTGCTGAAGAAACAAAGGGTGTAGAAGCTGACAGTGGTCTGTCGAAAAGCAATGAGGTGGCGTCTTCGTTTCAAATTTTTAACGAGGAACACGCGCTGTTTACCACGGCTAATGATCGCGATTTGCTCAATCGAGTCTTGCGCTTGACATTGAGTGAGATCGAGATAGCGAATGACGAAATGCGTTTGTTGATTGAGCAAGAAAATTGGGACGCGCTTTCAAAACGGGCTCATAAAACCAAAGGCATGGTATCGAATTTTAGTGTATCTCGATTAACCGAAGAACTGGAGTTGGTCATCGAAAAGTTGGGCATGCAACAAATTCCAGAAGCAATCAATTTACTTGAGGGTTTGATCGTTGACATTAAACGACTGAAAGAAGAAATAGAACGTTATTTGGCTCAGGCTACGACTCAGGGAGATTAACCATGAAAGTCATCGTGGCAGAAGACGACCCAGTGACATTAATGCTGATTAAAGAGAAGTTAAGCGGCTG